>JANMHX010000049.1:0-34475 GCA_031375485.1 Gemmatimonadota bacterium
ACGACGAACTCCTCGCCCTGTTCGGCGAGATCGAATCGCCGATCCAGTTTGGAACCTTTCGGCGCTACCGGGAAGTGCTCGACCTGACCATGGGCGACCTCTGCCGGCGGTTGGGCTTCACCCCGAACCTGTCCGAAATCACCGCCATCTCGAGGAGCCTCCCCGAATGGCGGCCCTTTCCGGACACCGTGGCGGCCCTCCAAAAACTCTCGACCCGCTACCAACTCGGGGTCATTTCCAATGTCGACGATGATTTGTTTGCGGGATCAGCCCGGCAACTCGGCGTAACGTTCGATTGGGTGGTCACCGCGCAGCAGGTCAAGAGCTACAAGCCGTCGCTCAGTATGTTCCGCCAGGCCCTCCATCAAATCGGCAAGCCCTGGGACCAAGTACTCCACTGTGCTCAGAGCCTCTTCCACGACATCGGGCCGGCTCATTCACTCGGCCTCGCCACCGTCTGGGTCAATCGCCGGGCCGGGAAACCCGGCCCGGGCGCTACCCCGCCGTCGACCGCCAAGCCCGATTTGACGGTCGACGATATGGCCACCCTGGCTCGGGTGGCCTCGACGTCCTAAACGGCCTTCTTCGCCCGGCTCCAGTTGTAGATCATCAACAGCAACACGGCCCCGATCACCGAGCCGATGAACCCCACCCGGCCGCCCCGGCCGAGGAAGTTGGCCAACAACGATCCAAACCACGACCCTGCAATCCCGAGCAGCGTGGTCATGATGAACCCTCCGCCCTCGCGGCCCGGCACGATGAACTTGGCCACCAGGCCAATGCAAAAACCGATCACCAGCGTCCAGATCAAGCCCATGGAACCCCCGGGGAAGTAGGAACTCGAAGCTCGGAACCTACGGCAATCCCGCTGGTTTGTGTCAGTTTCGGCCCCCCGGATACATTCCGGCATGATCTCACCTTTCATTGCGTTGCTGTTCCTCGCCCCACCGAGCCCAGTCGGGCCGGATCTCCGCCTCTGGTACCGGCAACCCGCCGAAAATTGGAATCAGGCCCTGCCGGTCGGGAACGGCCGCCTCGGCGCCATGGTCTTCGGCCGCACCGGCAACGAAACCATCCAACTCAACGAAGAAACCCTCTGGTCGGGCGGCCCCTACGACCCCGTGGTGGCCGGCGCCCATCGGGCCCTGCCCGAGATCCGCCGCCTGCTGTTCGGCGGCGACGTCGCGGCGGCGCACGATCTCTTCGGGCGCGCCATGATGGGCCGCCCCTTTGAACAAATGAAATACCAGCCTCTCGGGAACCTCCGCCTGACCTTTCCCGGCCACGACCGAGCCACCGAGTACCGCCGCGAACTCGATCTCGATGCCGCGGTGGTTCGGGTCTCTTATACCGTCGACGGCACCCATTTCGTCCGGGAGATTTTTTCGAGCGCGCCCGACCAGGTCATCGTCGTTCGGATCACCGCCGACCGGCCCGGTGCCGTCTCGTTCACGGCCGCTCTGGAAGGCGCCCGGAACCAAACCCACTCGAACTACGGGACCGACTACTTCCAGATGGACGGAGTCGCGCCTAACACCCTTCGACTGACGGGCAAGAGCTCAGACTACCTCGGCATCGAAGGCAAGCTCCGGTATCAAGCGGACCTCGTCGCCCGGCCCGAAGGAGGCAGCCTCCAGATCGGCCGGCGGACCGTGACCGTGAGGGGCGCCAATGCCGTCACCCTGGTCTTCGCGGCAGCCACCAACTTCGTCAATTATCACGACGTGAGCGGCGATCCCGCGGCCCGGGTCGCTCGGGTCCTCGAACCAGCGAGCAGCAAGAGCTACCCGGAACTGAAACAGGCCCACGAGGCCGACCACCAACGCTGGTTCCGCCGCGTGGCGCTCCAACTCGGGACCGCCCTGCCCGAAGCCGACACCCTGCCCACCGACCTTCGGATCAAACGGTTCGCCACCGCCCCGGACCCAGGCTTGGCGGCGCTGTACTACCAGTTCGGCCGCTACCTCCTGATCGCGAGTTCCCGGCCCGGCACCGAGCCCGCCAACCTCCAAGGGATCTGGAACGACAACTCCAACCCCTGGTGGGACTCGAAGTACACGGTGAACATCAACCTGCCGATGAACTACTGGTCCGCCGAAACCGGCAACTTGGCGGAGTTGGTCGGCCCTCTCGAGAAACTGGTTGGCGAGGTGGCCGAAGCGGGCACCCGAACCGCGAAAGAACATTGGGGGGCCCGGGGCTGGGTCCTCCACCAAAACACCGATATCTGGCGCTCCACCACCCCGATGGACGGCCCCTCCTGGGGCGCGTGGCCGGTGGGCGGAGCCTGGCTGATGACCAATCTGTTCGAACGCTATCGATTCTCCGCCGACCCCGCCGATCTCGAGCGGATCTATCCGTTGCTTCGCGACCAGACCCGGTTCCTCCTCGATATTCTGGTCGAGGAACCCAAGCACGGCTGGTTGGTGACCGCCCCCTCGAACTCACCCGAGAATTTTCCGAAATCGCCGGGCAACGGTCTCTTCTTTGATGAAGTCAGCGGCGCCGAGCTCACCGCCCGTACCATGGCCGCCGGCCCCACCATGGACATGCAGATCATCCGGGAAGTGTTCGCCATGTTCGCGGAAGCGGCCGCCACCCTCGGGCGTGATTCCGCCCTGGTGGCCGAAGTCCGCACCGCCCGGCCCAGGCTGGCGCCTAACCAGATCGGCAAACACGGCCAACTCCAGGAATGGCTCGAGGATTGGGACGAGTTCGAACCGGACCATCGGCATGTGTCACCGCTCTGGGGACTCTATCCCGGCCATGAAATCACTCCGGAATCGTCGCCCGCGTTCGCCAAGGCAGCGACGGTCACCTTGGACCGCCGGGGCACCGGGGGCTGCGGTTGGTCCTATGGGTGGAAACAAGGCCTTCGGGCTCGCTTGTACGACGGACCAGCCGCCCTCGACCAGTTTCGGGCCTTGGTGACCCGGTCGTCGCTGCCGAACCTCTTCTCGCTCTGCGGAAAGGCCCTCCAAGTCGACGCCAACTTCGGAGCCTCGGCGGCCATCGCCGAAATGTTGCTCCAATCCCACCAGAACGACATTCGACTCCTGCCCGCCTTGCCACCCGAATGGACGACGGGATCCGTGTCAGGACTCCGGGCCCGTGGGGGCTTCACCGTCGACCTCGCGTGGGCCAATGGCCGGCTCACCGACGCCAACCTCCGAGCCAATCACCGCCGCCGCGCCGTCGTCCAGGCCACCGGGGCGACGGGCGTCACCGCCGATGGCCGCCGGATCCGCTTCGAACGGGTCGGACCCGACACCATCGCCTTCGCCACGGAGGTCGGCGTCCAGTATCGAATCGGGTTCCGGCCGAGCACGCGACGTCCGTAGAACCCCCGAAACTTCCCGGCCAACCTTGGCGTATATCCAGAACAGATATAGTCAAGGCGCAACCGAATGCCCGTTCCCCGGTGGTACCGCCGGATCTTCGCACTCTTCCCCGACGCATTCCGGCGGGAAGCGGAGCCCGAGCTGCTCGAGATGGCGGCCGCGGAATGGGAGGCGACGGCCGATCGTAGCCGCTGGCCGAGGCGGCTGACCGCTGCCCGCTTAGTCGTCGATCAACTGATGACCCTGGCCCGGGCGTGGACCGCCTGGGCCCTCGGGCGTCGGCCAGGGCGAAGCAGTCCGCTCGACGCGTTCTGGCAAGACGTCCGCTACGCCTGGCGAGGCCTCGCGCGGGCGCCGGCGTTCCTCGCGGTGGCGGTCGGCGTCATCGGCATCGGCGTCGGTGCGACCACCACGATCGTCACGGTGGCCAACGGACTCTTGCTCCGCACCCCGGCGGGCATCGTGGCCCCCGAGGAATTGATCACCGTCCATGCCCGGGGTCAGGACGGCTCCAGTTTCCACTCGTTCTCATATCCGGATTTTCGGGATCTTCAGCTCGAAGCCGCGGGTGTCGACTTGGCCGCCTACGCGATGTTCCCCGCCAGTGTGGTCATCGGGGCCGAGCCCCAGTTCACCGGGGGGTTCGGGGTTTCGGGCCGCTATTTCCCCTTGCTCGGGGTCCGTCCGGCGTTAGGCAGGCTGCTCGGCCCCGCCGACGACCAAGGCGGCGCGGCGGTCGTGGTGCTCGGTCATGGATTCTGGCGCACCCGCTTCGGCGCCGACAGCACCATCATCGGGCGAGCCATCACGCTCAACGGACAACCGGTCACCGTGGTCGGCGTGGCGGAGCCCGGGTTCCGCGGTCACATCGCGGCGTTCGCGGCGGCGCTCTGGGTGCCGATCGGAATGAGCCGGGGCCCGAATCAGGCCGCCTTCTTCACCGACCGCGGGGTCTCGTTTCTTGAGATCCTGGGCCGCGGTCCCGGTCTGTCACCCGTCCAGGCCGAGGCCCGGCTGTCCCCCGTCTCGGCCCGCCTCGGCCGGGCCCGAGGGCTCGATTGGGACCGCGCGGTCGATGTCCGCCGCTACTCCGCCGTGCCGGCCGCGGTCCTGGCCCCCGTCATGGGATTCCTCGGTCTCTTGATCGTCCTCGGCGGGGCCGTCTTGCTGATCGCGAGCACCAACATCGCGGGCGTGACCATGGCCCGGGCCATGGCCCGGACCCGGGAAACCGCGATCCGCCTCGCGATCGGTGCCGGTCGCGGCCGGCTGATTCGCCACCTGGTCGTCGAGAGTCTGATCCTGTTCCTGGGCGGCGGACTGATCGGCATCGCCATCGCCGGTGCCGCGACCGCCGCGCTCGCCCGGATCGAGCTCCCCATTCCAGTCCCGATCCAATTGGAGTTTCCGCTCGACCTTCGGGTCCTCGCGATCAGCTTGGGTTCCGCCCTGGCCGTCGGGCTCCTCTGCGGACTCTTCCCAGCGCTCCAAGCCACGGCGCCAGGTCTGGCGTCGGCCCTCAAAGACGACGGTTCGGTTCGCGGCTCTGGTCGAACCCGGCTCCGTTCCGTCTTGGTCACGGCCCAAGTCGCCGCCTCGGCACTCCTCATCGTAACGGCCGGCCTCTTCGTACGAACGCTGGGAAAGGCCTCCCACGTTGACATCGGATTCGAGCCGGCCGGCGTCCACGTCGCCGCCGTCGAACTCGAGGTGCTCCACTACGACCAAGCCCGAACCCTCCGGTTGGCCGAGCAGGTGGAAACGAGGCTCCGGGCGGTGGCCGGGGTCCAGGCGGCGGGCACCATCGACTTGACTCCCCTGTCGTCCGGCAACCAAGGCAGTGTCGTGGCGGTCGACGGCCGTGAGTCTCGGGAAGGGGTTGGCTTCTTTCCGACCGACTTCGCCCTGGTGAGCCCCGGGTACTTCGAGATGTTAGGCATTCCGATCGTCCGCGGCCGCGGGTTCACGCGCGACGACCGATCCGGTGCCCCTCGAGTAATGATCGTCAACCGAACGCTGGCCGATCGGATCTGGCCGGGCGAAGATCCGGTCGGGAAGACCCTCAACTGGGGCCAGATCCAGGGCGGCCCCCCGACCGTCGTCGTCGGGGTCGCCCGCAACGCCAAGTATCGGACCTTGAGCGAAGCGCCGGTGCCGATGCTCTACTTGCCGATCGCCCAAGACACCCCCGAGCGGGCCCTGTCGTTTCTGGTCAAGTCCTCGGCGCCGATCGCGGGCATCGAGTCCATCATGCGAGCCGCCATTCGGGAGGCCGATCCCAACCTCCCGCTTTCCACCAACGTCCCCCTCGAGACCCTGATCGGGGTCGGCCTCCTTCCCAACCGGGTCGCGGCCGGGCTGGCCTCGGCCTTCGGGCTGGTGGGTCTCGCCTTGGCCAGCGTCGGACTCTACGGCGTGCTCAGCTACTTGGTCGTCCGCCGCCGCCGCGAACTCGGGATTCGGATGGCCCTCGGCGCATCGGCAGGCCAGGTTCGGCGGATCGTCCTCCGGGAGGGGCTCCGGTTGACGGCCATCGGCCTCGTCATCGGGACCGGGACCGCGTTAGGCTTGGCCCGGCTGATTCGAAGCTTCCTCTTCGGCTTCGACTCCGTCGACGGGATCGGCGTGGCCATAGCGGTGGGAACGATGGCGGCCGTCGCGGTCCTGGCGAGCGACCTGCCGGCCCGGCGGGCCGCCGCCACCGACCCCGTGGAGGTGCTTCGCCATGACTGATCGGCCGCCCCTCGGCGCTCGCGAATTCGAAATCCTGGTGACGCTCGTGGCCGGTCCGAAGCACGGGTACGCCATCATGCAAGAACTCCGGGAACAGGGTACCGGCGGCCGGGTCCTCGGCCCCGGAACCCTGTATCGGCTGCTCAAAGAGTTGGTCAAGCGGGGCTGGATTACCGCGGTGACCTCGGCGACCGGCGAGTCCGAGGGCCCGCCGCGCCGAGTCTACCGTTTGACCGCGCTCGGACAGCGGGTGGTCTCCGCCGAGGCTGAGCGCCTGGCGGGGCTGGTCGAGCGAGCCCGGCCGCTGCTTAACGGCCCTTCGCGAACTCCACGTTTCGAACTCGGCCCCCGGTAAGCCGAAACCCGGTTACCACCCCCTTGGTCCGGATGAACCTCACCGTACCGGCGCTTCCGCCCACGAAGGCGTCGACAAAGGCAGGGCGCAACGGCTGGGCTGGATGTTTGAACGGACGTAGCACCAGGGTCGAATCCTTGAGCTCAACTCGGTAGGACACCCGGAGCTCCTCGCTCCAATAGGTGCCCGCGAATCGGGACAGTTCGGCGGCGGCCGGTCGAAACGCCGGCATCCGGAGCATCGAATCCCCGGTCGCCGCGATCTTGATGGCGAGGGGTACCGCCCCCGTCGGCCCGACGAACTCAACCGGCGTTCCAAACACAGTGAAATGACTGGGGTCCACCGGTTCGAGCGCCAGGCCGAAGTTGTCGAGGACGAGTTTCCCGCCTTGGAGGCTCAGCACAAACACCTGGTCGCTGGCGGCGGCTTTGTAGACCCCGGCCAGTTGGGCGAGCCGCGCCCCGTCGACCGCCACCGTCGACCGCTTGGTATCAGTGGGACGGGGCTCGAGTTTCCCCTCCAACACAATGTCGGCCACTGCCCTCGAATAGGTGTTTGGCGTGGCCTCGCCGAAATTGCAGGCAACGGCAACCTCGAGATGATACGCCGGAAACCGGATCACATCGGCCCGGTAGCCCGCGTCGGCGCCACCATGCCCAAACGCCTCGGCACCTCGGTACTTCTCAATCGAAATCCCGAAGCCGTAGTTGGACGGCTTACCGTTCGTCAGGATCGCCGAGGTGAGGGCGTCTTTGATCAAGCGCGGTGAGCCCACCGTCATGGACTCAAAATTGTGCTGCCACTTGAGAAGATCGCCGACCGTGGTGAACAAGCTGGTTGCGCCGTGGGTGTCGAAATTGGGCACACTGAGCTTCCAACCCGAAGGCCCCATGACGAAGGCGCTGGTCCGGCCTGGTACGATCATCGAGTGATCGTCATGGACGTGGGTGTTGGTCATCCCAAGAGGCTGAAAGATCCGGAGGTCGGAAAACTCCCGGAGCGATTTCCCCGACACCCGCTGGACGATCATGGCCAGCAAACTGTACCCTGAATTGCTGTAGACATACTCGTCGCCCGGACTGAAGTTGAGCGCCTTCTGGCGGATCACGATGTCAAGCACGTCCTCCTGGGTAAAGAGGTCATCCGGGTAGCGCCAGCCCGCCATGCCGAGAAGTTCCCAGTGATCCCGAATTCCGCTGGTGTGGTAGATCAGGTGACGGATCGTGATCGGTTTCTGATACTCCGGTAACTCCGGGATGTACTTCCGAACCGGATCGTCCAGCGAGATCTTGCCGTCTTCCGCCAGCAACCCAATCGCAAACGCCGCGAACTGCTTCGACACCGAGGCCACGTGAAAGATCGACCCCGGGGTGATCGGGGTACCTTGCTGAAGGTCCGACATACCGTACCCGCGGGTATAGAGGGGCACCCCGCCCCGCCCGACCCCAACGGCGCACCCGGGACGGTTGGTACCGTCAAACTGGGCAAAGACGCTATCGATTCGGGTGATTTGCCCAGGAGTAAGCGCCTGGGCATCGACCGTCATGGCCAATCCAAACGACGCGGCGGCAGCGAGCAGGCAGGATCTCATTCCAGGTCCAATCGGTTGTGGGAATCGGCGTGGGAGGCGCTAACTGATTGAATATAAAGGGCCTCGCCGAAGTTGACTGTTGCTGTTTCGGCCCTGAGGCGCTATGTTGGTTGCAGCGGTCGAAGCGCCTAAGTGCGGACAAGTTCCGAGTGGACGTAGGGGGCCCCAGCATTGCTGTGGCCCCCTTATTCATGATGACCGCTGGCAACGAAGGGGAAAGGCCCCTCGCTGTGGGAACGTCCCGTCTCGTGAGGGTTTTTCACGGGGGTTCAGTAATGGTTCGGTTTTCCTGGTGCGCCAGGAACCGGCCAAGTCAACAAGGATTACCGCAATGCGAACGACTGGTACGGTCAAGTGGTTCAACGACGCCAAGGGCTTCGGGTTCATCACCCCGGAAGACGGAACGAAGGATTGCTTCGTTCATCATTCGGCCATCTCCGGCGAGGGCTTCAAGTCCTTGACCGAGGGTGAGCGGGTTGAGTTCGACGTCGTCCAGGGTGCTAAGGGCCCGGCGGCTGAAGGCGTCAAGCGGATCGCCAGCGCGTAAGCAGCGTCCGGGGAACCCCGACCCTCCAAGGTCGGGGTTCTTTTTTTTGCCCTAAACTCCAACCACTCTTGACAAAACCGAACAAAAACCGATATTGAGTTCGTGACGATCCCGAACAAACCCCGTACTTACGGACCGACCCCGCGGCCCGCCGAGCCGATCCCGGCAATCCGGGTCTGTCCGGAATGTGCCGGCCCGGTCGTCTCGACCAGCGCGTGCCTCTCCTGCGTCCACTGCGGATGGTCACGATGCGGCTGAGCCCCGGCGCCGAAGCCCAACTCGGCCTGCCGCTGGCCATGGCACCTCGGGCGCTTCCGACCCTCGATCAGCGACTCCGCGGAGCCGCGTTCATCGGGCTCAAAGTCCGCCGAATCGCCAATCCGCCCGAAGCCACCGGGATGACGTTCTGGTCCATCAATCCCTACATCGGCTGCGAATTCGGCTGTGCCTATTGCTACGCTCGCGACACCCACCGGTGGACGTCGGAGCGGAACGACCGCGTCACGCCGGGTGTCGATCCACGAGCCGCGTTCGAACGGCAAATTTTCGTCAAACAAAACGCCGCCGATGTCCTCCGCCGAACGCTCGACCCCTCCAAGGTCGGCAACCGGGCCATCCTGATCGGCACGGCCACCGATCCGTACCAACCGGCCGAACGCCAATTCGGCGTCACCCAGTCGCTCCTCGAGGCCTTGCTCGGATACCGCGGGCTCCGGATCAGCATCACCACGAAATCACCCCTGGTGGCTCGCGACGCCGGCCTGCTCAAGTCCCTTTCCGCCCGGCATCGCGTCTCCATCAACATGTCGATCATTTCGCTCGATCCCGACCTGATCCGGCGGCTCGAGCCCAAGACCCCCCTGCCCCACGCCCGCCTTCGGGGCGTCAAAGCCTTGGCGGACGCCGGCCTCGATGTCGGTCTGATGATCGCGCCGATCATCCCGGGTCTCACCGATGGCTGGGGCGCCTTGGGTGGGCTCCTGGCGGCCGGGAAGGACGCCGGGGCGCGGTACGCGGACGGGTTTGCGCTCAGACTCGGCCCCGTAGCGCGGTCCGGTTTCCTTCCTATTCTCGAACGGGAGTTCCCCGAGTTGACCGCCCGCTACCGACGGCGGTACCAGCGCCGTCACAATGCCGGGACCGACTACACCACCGCGCTCACGCGGAGGTTGCGGACCCTCCAACAAATCCACAACTTTCCCCTGAACCGTTTCGGGGCACCGACCCCTTCTAACCGGGCCTGACAACTCTCACGGAGCCGTTATGTCTAACATGATTTCTCAGTCCGTCCTGCCCGAGTTCGACAACGAAATGGCCAATACGAGGAAGGTCCTCGAACGCCTCACCGACGCCATCGCCACCTGGAAACCCCATCCGAAATCTTTCGCCGCCGGCGACCTCGGGCTCCACATCGCCAACTTGGTCGGGTGGACCTCGGTTACCCTCGGACAAACCGAGCTCGACATGAACCCGCCCGGCGGACCGGCCTGGAAGTCACCCCCTTACGAGAGCGCCAAACGAACGCTCGAGGTCTTCGACGGGGAAGTCGTCAAAGCCCGGGCGGCCCTCGCGTCGGCGTCCGACGCCGACTTCGCGGTCCACTGGACCCTCAAGAGCGGCGGAAACGCCATCTTTACGATGCCCCGCGTTGCGGTCATCCGGATCTTCGTGATGAACCACGTCATTCACCACCGGGCGCAGCTGACTGTCTACTTGCGGATGAAGGACATCCCGGTACCCTCGATCTACGGCCCCTCGGCCGACGAAGGGAACATGTAGGCAGACGGACTACCAGGTCAGGACGATCTTTCCGAAGACCCGATTGGACTCCATGGCCGCGTGCGCAGCGGCCATGGCGGTCATCGGAAATGAAGCCCCGACCACCGGCGCCATTCGCCCCGATTGAAGCTGCGGCATCACTCGGCGGATGAATTCCTGGACCAGTGGAGCCCGTTCCTCGTGCGGTCGCGCCCGCATGACCGTCCCGATGACTTCGAGGCGGCCCCGGAGAATCCGGCCGACATCCACCTGCTCGGCCGTCCCGCCTTGCAGGGTGCCGAGCAGCACCAATCGGCCTTTGGTTGCCAGCACCGCGAGGTTGTCGGAGAGGGCGGGGCCGCCGAAGTAGTCTAAAATGACGTTGACCGGCTCACCGACCCCCGCCCGAAACCCGGCGGCGCTCGTGTCGATCCCGGCGTCCATCCCGAGTTCCCGGGCCCGGTCGAGCTTGGCGGCGGTCCGGGAGGTCCCGACCACAGCGCATCCGATCCACTTGGCCAGCTGAACGGCGGCCGTACTGACACCGCTCCCCACCGCGTGCACCAGCACTCGTTCACCGGCCACCGCGCGGCCCCGCACCACCAGCGCGTCATACGCCGTCAGAAACGCCTCCGGAACGGCGGCAGCTTGTTCGTCCGTCAACTCCCCCGGTACCGGAATGACCTCCCGTTCGTGGGGCGCCACGAACTCGGCGTGAGCCCCGCCGCCGACCAAGCCCATGACCCGATCGCCGGCCTTGACCATCGTGACATCGGGTCCCACCGATTCAACGACCCCGGCATACTCGAGGCCGGGAATGTCCGCCGGCCACCCCGGCGGTGCGGGGTACCCGCCCTTCCGCTGAATGGTGTCGGCCCGGTTGAGCCCAACGGCCCGAACCCGGACGAGGACATGACCCGCCGGCACCGCCGGGATCGGAGTTTCGGTGAGCGAAATTACTTCAGGCCCGCCGGCCCCAGTGTACAGAATGGCTTGCATGGGTTCAAATTAAACGCCATGAACCCATTGCTGCCGTTGCTCCTCGGCTGTCTTGTCACCGCCTGCCGGGGTGACAGCGGGCCCCCACCGCCCCCGCCACCACCCGCGAGCGGGCTCGGACTCGCCGATGTCGGGACGTTCAGCTTCCCAGTGCTCGTCACCAGCCCGCCTGGCGACAATATCCGGATCTTCGTCGTGGAGAAAACCGGAGCCATCAGGATCGTGAAGCAAGGAACCACCCTCGCGACACCGTTCCTCGACGTCCGCACCAGGATCTCAACCGGCGGCGAACAAGGCCTGCTCGGATTGGCCTTCCACCCGGGCTACGCCACCAACGGTCTGTTCGTCATCAACTACACCGACCAAGCCGGCAACACCAAGGTGAGCTTGTTCCGGGCAGCCACGGCCGATCCCGACCGAGCCGATCCCGCCAGCGAGCAGATCGTGCTCTCGGTCGATCAGCCGTTTAGCAACCACAACGGCGGGATGGTGGCCTTCGGACCGGACGGCCAGCTCTACATCGGCATGGGCGACGGCGGTTCCGGAGGCGACCCCCAGGGCAACGGGCAGAAGCGGACCACTCTGTTAGGCAAGATGGTCCGGCTCGCGGTGTCGGGATCGGGCCAGATCTCGGTGCCGGCCGACAACCCGTTCGTCGGCCAATCCGGCACCCGGGCCGAGATCTGGAGCCTCGGCCTTCGGAACCCCTGGCGATTCAGCTTCGACCGCTCGACCGGCGATCTTTACATCGGCGATGTCGGCCAGAACGCCATTGAGGAGATCAACGCGCTGAGCCTGTCAGCCAGCAAGGGCGCCAACTTCGGGTGGAACATCATGGAGGGCAAGTCGTGCTTCGGATCTTCCTCCTGCAATCAGCAAGGCCTCGTGCTCCCGGTGCTTGACTACACCCATGCGAATGGGGCGTGCTCGGTGACCGGGGGGTACGTCTACCGCGGAACGGCCATTCCAAGCTTCGCCGGCACCTACTTCTACGCCGACTACTGCCGCGGTTGGGTTCGGAGTTTCCGCCTGGTCAATGGGTCCGTCACGGACGAGCGGGAGTGGGCCGACCTCGCCCCGACTGGCCAAATCACCAGCTTCGGCCAGGATGGCTCGGGCGAACTGTATCTGATGACGGCCGCCGGCCGGGTGGCCAAGATCGTCGCCAAGCCGTGACGGCGGAGCCGCGACCCACGGCCGAGGAGTTGGAGCGGCTCCAGGCCGCGATTCCGCCGGGCGTGCACTTCGGCACGTCGACCTGGACCTATCCGGGGTGGACCGGCTTGGTCTATTCGAAACCCTATCCCGCCAGCGGCGCGACCGCCAAAATGCTGGCCGAGTATGCCCGATTTCCGCTGTTCTCAACGGTGGGAATCGATTCGAGTTTCTACGGCCCCCCCAAGGCAACTAGTCTCACCAATTGGGCGAAGGCCCTGCCCGCGGGCTTCCGCTGCGTCAGCAAGGTCTGGGACCGCCTGACCGTCTTCGCCTCGAAGGGCCAGCGCAACCCCGACTTCCTCAACGCGGACTTGTTCCGCTCCGACGTCTGGGAACCATACCAAACCCACTTCGCCGACCACGCCGGGCCGTTCGTCTTCGAGTTTCAAACCATCAGCCGGAACGACCGGGTCACCGCCGATCAGTTCGCCGGGCTTCTGGATCAGTTTCTCGGCCGGCTTCCACCCGAAGGCCAGTACGGCATCGAAATTCGAAACGACGATTTCCTCACGCCCGTCTACTTTGCGGTTCTGCGCGAACATGGGGTGGCCCACGTCTTCAATTCCTGGACCCGGATGCCCTCGATCGGCGAGCAATTGGCCCATTCCGATTCGATCACCGCTCGTTTCATCGTAGCCCGCGCCCTGCTCAAACCAGGCCGGTCCTATTCCGATGCGGTAGACCAGTTCCAACCGTACGACCGGATCCAGGAACCCCATGCTCCGCTCCGGACGGACTTGGTCAGGCTGGCTCGCACGGCGGCCGGACTTCGGCTTCCGGCGTATTTGTTGGTGAACAATCGAGCGGAGGGAAGTGCCCCGCTCACGATCGCGGCGGTGGCCCGGATGCTGGCGTCGCCCGGCTAAGCCGAGGCCCGAGTCCTGCGGCGCCGCATCGTCGAGCGGTCCCGGCGGGCCCGTCGGCCGGCTTGGCGGACGGCCTGGTGGGATTGGAGAATCAGGTCGTGCAGTTCGGCGGAGTCGGTCAGGGCAACCGGCACCGCGACCCATGTCAGTCCATTCGGAATCGGCGGATCGACCAACGGCAGGCCCACGAGGGTCTCGACCACTTGGGCTCCGGTAGGAACCGGTAATCGGAGCCAAACGGTCGTCTCGGCCACGAGCGCGAACATCCGGCCGGCGGTGAAGAAGCCCTCCCGGGCATTGACCCGCCGGGCGGCAACCGACGGCAAGGATTCGAGCGTTTCACGGATCGACATAAGGGGCGGAGAGTGTATCGCCCAAAAGCCAACTCCGCTACGCTGCTACCGAAGAATCACCGAAGGAGGCTTGCCGGGTCGATCCCGAGTCCGAGGGCAATCCGGGCCACGGTCTCGCCGATCTTGTTGTTCGGGGTCGAGGCGCCGGCCGTTAGACCGATGGTCCGGGCCTCGCCGAGCCAGGCCGGGGTCAAGGTTTCCTGCTTCGAACCGACCGGGCGGTGGCGGATCGTCCCGGTTGCCGGGTCGATGCAGTCGGCATCCTCAATGTGAAAGGTCGGGACACCGCGGCGGGCACACAGCGCAGCCAGGTGGGTCGTATTGCTGGAGTTATAGCCACCGACCACGACCATGATGTCCGGCGGGTCATCGAGCAACTCGGCCACGGCATCCTGCCGTTCTTGGGTGGCCGAGCAAATGGTGTCGAAGGTCCGGACATGCTCGGCCTCACGCGCGGGGCCGAACTTTCGAATCATCGCTTGCCGGAATTCCTCCGCAATCGCCAGCGATTCTTTCGACAGCATCGTGGTCTGATTGGCGATCCCGACCCGGGTGAGGTCGCGGTCGAAATCGAACCCCTCGGATGCCGTCGGGCCGAACCGGGCGGCCAATCCAGACCCATCGCCGCCATGTTCCAGGTAGTCGATGACTTGCCTGGCCTCGGCCATGTCGAAGAGGACCAAGTAACGGCCATTCGGAAACTTGGTGACCTGGCTGGCGGTGGCCTTGGTTTCCTCGTGCCAGTGCTTGCCGTGAATGACCGATGTGAAGCCATCGCGGGCGTACGATTCGACCCGCTTCCAGACATTGAGCACCGATCCGCAGGTGGTATCGACTAACACACACCCAATGGCCCGGAGGGTCGTGAAGTCCTGGATCGTGACGCCGAAGGCGGGAAGGATGACGACGTGATCGGCGGTGATCCGGGAGAAGTCGAAGTGACCGGCTTCGCCGCGGTGGATGAACTCGAGACCCATGGCCTCGAGTTTCTGGTTGACGTGCGGGTTGTGGATGATCTCACCGACCATCACCAGGCGGCGGTCGGGGAACTTGGTGCGGGTTTCATAGGCGTACTCGACCGCCCGGTCGACCCCGTAGCAGAATCCGAATTCCTTGGCCAGGCGGAACCGAAGCGGGCCGACCGAGAGCCGGTACCCGTTGGCCTTGAAGGCATCGATGATGCCGCTGTGGTAGTCGGAGGTGAGGAGGCCTTCGATGGCCCCTTTGAGTCCGAATCCCTTGCGAAAATAGGTTTGCTCGGGCACGCCGTTCAGGGCCTCGGCTTGAAGGCACGGCCGCACTGCCCCACTGCCGGCTTGATCATCAGATCGAGAAACTTGCCCGTGACTCTCAAAGTATCGGGACCGTCGACCAGCTTGAACCGGGCGTCCAGCGTTCCAGAGACGAGACCGCCGTCGGCCCGGGTGACCTGGACGTTGCCGCCGGTGGCTTCGAATCCGATGTTGGCCGAATCGTTGACCCAGCGGAGCGCCCCGAACGCCAGCGGTCGCCAGTTCGATGACACCGCACCAGACACCACCGGAAACTGGCCTAACCGGAGGGAATCCTGGGCAAACAGGGTGAGCCCGAAGGCAGTATCGCCCCGGAGCGCGAGGATCTCGAGCATCGAATCGGCCGGGCACCACGACACTTCCGGACGGGCAGCGAACCCGCCGGTCTTCGAGGCGGTCCACTCGACCGACACGACCCCGGGCCCGTCGAGCGGTGGGGCCGCCTTTCCAGGGCAGCTAAACGGAAGGACCAGAAGTCCGAAGGCAACGGCACGCATCGCGAGGAAGGTCTCCGCGAACGGCGCCGAACACAAGATCGAAGGAGGCGGGTTGTTGCCTTACGACGCTTGGGCCCATTTGCTGCGGCCATCGCGGTGGAGGCCATAGGCACGGAGCCGGCGCCACAATGTGGTACGGCTGATGCCCAAGCTCTTGGCGGTTTCAGCGAGCTTCCAGGCGTTGGCGTCGAGGGACCGCACGATGGCTTCTTTTTCCCGCTCCGCGAGGGTCTTCGGACCGGCGTTGCCGGGCAGGAACATCGCCTCACCCAGGTCGATGGTTCCAACCTTGAGCGGCTTGAGCCGGCCCCCGAACTCGGCCAACTGAGGCATCAACTCCCGGGACGTCTGCGACAGATCGAGGCCCAACTCCCGGGCGTTTTGGTTGGCGTACAGCACCTTACCTTGGGCATCAAAAACAACAACGCCCTCGGAGAAGGCATCCAAGAGCGATTTTGCGAGCGGCGAGAAGACCGATGGCATCGAAGGCGGGGTTGGATTTGACATAGCAGAGTTACGGGGGGACGTTCCAATTGGTTTCAGACCTCGGCACTCGGCACTCGGCACTCGGCACTCGGCACTCGGCACTCGGCGCTCGGCGCTTAGGGATCGACATTGACTGTGACTGACCGGACAGTCAAAGTGTGTAATTGGTTGTATGTTATGTGATTATGCTGTTGCTGAGAAGCTTGTTTCTCGATGGGGAACGGCTTGGCCTTCTCCCGGAGGAGCTTTGGGTACTTGACCGTTCGGTCAATTGCATCCATGGTTCAGGATGCTTAAGGAGAAAATTCTGGATCAATCCGTCGCGGTCGTGGTCCGGGAGGGGTTGGCGGGCTGGAGTCTTGAGGAGGTTGCCCGGGGGGCCCGGTGCGCGAAGGGGCTCGTCCTCTATCACTACCGGTCGAAGGCCGCGCTGTTGGATCTGACAGCGGGCGAGATCGAGCGGACCCGCTGGGATCGGCGGTTTGGCGCCCTGAACGCGGGTGGCGGTCTTGAGGGGATCGACCGGCTTTGGGATGAGATGGTGATCGAGGCCGAGTCGGGACGGTTTCGCGCCTGGGTCTCGCTCGTCGCGGCCGGGTACCGCGGAACTGAACCGTCCCGGGCTGAAGCGTTTCGGACCGCCATGGCCCGCCTGCTCGGGCTGCCGAGCGAGGTCCTTGCCGACGCGACCTCGATCGAGGCGATGCTTGAGGGAATGGCGCTGCTCCTTGGCGGCGCGACGAGTCGCGAGGTACTCCGGGCCGCCTATGATCGACTCTGGACCAGCATGGTGGCGCCGTAAGACCGAAACGCAAAAGGGGCGGGCCTCGAAAGGCCCACCCCTTGGCGTTCGAAACCCGAGATTACTGGAGGCCCGCGGCGGTCACCGGCTTGGCATCGGCCCACCACTGCTTGGCCATTGGCCGAACCCGCGGGAAGATCTCGTTCAACGTGTCACCTTCGTAGATCCGGCCGTTTTTCACGATGTACTTGATCGTGTTGCTGTTCCGGATGTTCTCGAGCGGGTCCTTATCGAGCACCAGGATGTCGGCCATCTTGCCGGCTTCCAGACTTCCGATGTCGGTACCCATCCCGATCGCCTCGGCGCCGTAAATCGTAGCCGCCCGGAGGGCATCGTGATTGGACAGACCACCCGACGCCATGGCCCAGAGTTCCCAGTGATTGCCGATCCCTTGAATCTGGCCATGGGCACCCACCGCCGCTCGTGCACCGCCTTCGATCAACTTCTTGATGAACTCGGCGTGGCGGGAGAAGACGTACTCATCCTTGTTGAACCACCCACCCTGCTGGTAACCGAAGGCGGAACCGCGCCGGAGCGCTCGGGAATCGATTTGGCCCTTCGGCATGAAGGTGGCGAGTTTTTTGTCGCCGACGACGTTCTCGGTGGAATAGAAGTAGTTCTCACCAAACGGTCCGCCGTATGACACCAAGAGCGTGGGCGAGTTGGTGGTTTGGCTGGTCTTGAAGAGTTGGACCACGTCGTCGAAGATCGGGGTAATCGGAAGGGCGTGCTCGATCCCGGCGTATCCGTCCTGGGCATGGGTCAAGTTCAGCTTGAAGTCGAGCCCGCCCTCGGTGGTCGGCATGATGCCGAGTTCCTTGGCGGCCATGATGATCCACTGCCGCTGCTGGCGATTGCCGGACATGTACATCTTGAGGGTCTTGGTGTCCCAGTATTGGGAGTACCGCTTCAAGAACGTTTTGGCGTGCTCGAGGTCTCTGATGTTGTCGCTGCCGAACAACCCGGGGCCGGTCGAGTAGATCCGGGGTCCGATCATCCCACCCGCCTCGACTCGGTCCTGGTAGCTCAGGATATCGGTGACCGCCGTCTGGGGGTCGCGCGTCGTGGTGACGCCGTACGCCAAGGTGGTCAGATACTGCCAAGCCTGGCTTGGGTGAATTTCCGGGATGAGCCATTGCGCGTGATAGTGGGTGTCGATCATCCCCGGCATGATGGTCTTGCCGGTGACGTCGATGATCTTGGCCCCCGAGGGGATCGCTACCTGGCCGCGGGTCCCAACGGCGATGATCCGGTTGTCGCGGACCACGATATCGGCGTCCTCGATGATCTCCTTGCCCTTCATCGTGATCGCCCGGCCGCCGCGAAGGACGACGACGCCACGAGGAAGATCCCGCGCCACCTCGACTTTGATCTTGAGTTCCTCGGGTTTGTAGCCGGGTTTCTCGTCTTTTTTGGCCTTGCTCGTGTCGGCCTTGGCCTTGGTGGTGTCGGTCTTGGCCCGAGCGGCCTTGACGGAATCGGCCACCAGCCGATTCTCGAGGTCGAAGAGTTTGATCTTGATCGAATCCGGGACGACGGCGAGGGCCTTGATCAGGCTGTCCCCGCGGGCCTTCAGCGTCTTGACGCTGTCTTGAATCGACTGCTTGACGCGCGCCGTATCGGCCTTGGCCCGGTTGGCGGCCTTGAGGCTGTCATCGACCGCTTGGGCCCGCACCAGGTCATAGCTGAACAGGACGTTGCCGAGGGCGAAGTGAACCGACTGCCCGTTATCGCTCCACGAGGGGAATTCGCCGCCCACGTCGCTCAGTTTCCGGACGGCGACCCCGCCGCCACCCATGATATTGACGTTGGGTACCGGCCCGCCGACTTGCACCAGCGGCATGGTGAACACATCGGTCTGGACCTGTGCCAGCACCCGATCGCCGGTCGGAGCGATCATAATCAGGCTGGCCGGGAGGAACGGCGCTCCGCCTTCGAGCACGCTCGCCACCTGGAAATCGGCGGTCTTGACCGGCGCAACCCGGCGGGGCAGGAAGGTGAGTTCACCGCCCTCGGGTTCGATCGTCGAGCCGCCCGGCACCGACCCGAACGGCGACGGACCGGTGACCCGGATGATCTGCTTCACGTCGGTGCCGTCCCAGCGGAACGACACCAGGCCTTCCCCGAAACTCGACGCGTAGATTCGGTCCGGCTGGCTCTTGACGAAGTGGGCCACATCGCGGCCGGCCGTCGGCGCGATCATCTTGACATCGCCACCGGTGGACGGGACCCAGACGAAGTCGCCTCCGATCACACCGCCCCCGTTTCCGGAGGCTTCGACGAGGTCGCGGCCGGCTTGGCGCGTCGCGACGATCCGCGAGCCGTCGGGCGTCCAGGCCGGGTTGCTGTAGAGGGCCGCGGTCCGGGTCAATTGCACGGGCGGCACCGGGCGGCCATCGACGGCCGCCTTCATGATGTGTCCCGCCGCGGCGTCCGCCCACGTGATGTAGGCGACCGACTTGCCGTCCGGCGACCACACCGGCTGATACTCCCCGACATCGGCGGTTGACACCCTGCGGGGAGTCCCGCTCGGGAGGTCCATGACATAGACCCGGTCGAGGGCCACGAACGCCAGCCGCTTGCCGTCGGGCGAGGCCGCCGGATTGCGGATCTGCTTGGCCACCAAGTTGGCCGTGGTATCCACCCGATAGACGAACTTCACCTCGGGCCCGACATCGAGTTTCACGTCGACGCTGAACGGGATCTTGGCGGGCGCCGACTTATCGACCGGCACTCGCCAAATCTCACCGCCGTACGAGATGATGACTGCGCGGGAGTCGGGGGTGAAGGCGTAGCCGGGCAAAGCATCCAGGGTGGCCCGCGCTTCGATGTCATCGCGTTGAATCGGATAGGCCAGCCAGCTCTCATCGCCGTTGATGAGGTTCCGAAGCCGAAGGCCGGTGTTCGCTTCATGGCGGGAGGCGTACGTCAGCCATTTGCCGTCGGGCGAGACCGCCGGACGGAACCCAGACCCGTAGCGGCTCGACAGTTGGGCCATGGCACCCGTCTGGCGATCGTATGACCCGATCTGGTACTGCGGGAACACGGCATTGTAGTGCCAGTCACCGGACCGAGCCGCAAACCAGACGTAGCGGCCATCTGGACTGAAGGCGGCGCCAAGGGTCTTGAGGTTCGCGGTCTGAGGACCCGGTTGGACGAGCGGAAAGCCCGAGCCGCCATCCACCGGATACAGATGGAGTTTGGCCGTCGGGAAGGTACCGCTGCCCCGGCTCACGACCACGTACTTGCCGTCCGGCGACCACTCCGGCGAGACGTACTGAAACCCGTTGCCCTGGGTCAACTGGGTGGTGTCCGCCTTGTCGATCGTCATCGTAAACAGGTTGTCGCCGCCGCTCCGGTCGGAGACGAAGGCGATCTTCTTGCCGTCGGGACTGAACCGCGGCTGGGCGTCGAACGCCATGCCGGTCATCAACGGAGTGGCTTTGCCCCCGCCGATCGGCATGGTGTAGATGTCGCCGAGCATGTCGAACACGATGGTTTGACCATCGGGACTCACATCCAAGGACATCCAAGTGCCCTTGGTGGCGGTGAATTCGCCTTTCCGCTTGGCTTCGAGCGGGAGGGGCTTCTGAGGCGGGCCGCCCGGACCACCGGGGCCGGCAGGGGCCTGAGCGAACGCGGGAGAAACGAGGAACGCCGCGAGAATGAGTGAGCGAGTCATGGTTAGCGGATCCCCGTGGTGTTGGCCGGCGCGGTTTGACGCCAAGGTTCAGTCGGCGCCGCTTTCTGCCGCGGCCAGATTTCGTTCAAGGTATCGCCCTCGTAGAGGCGGCCGTTCTTCATCACGTACTTGATGGTATTGGTGTTCCGGATGTTCTCGAGCGGGTCCTTGTCGAGGACCAGCAAGTCGGCCAGCTTGCCCGACTCGAGCGAACCCAGGTCTTGCCCAAGGCCAATGGCCTGGGCTCCGCAGAGCGTGGCGATCTTCAAGGCGTCGTGATTCTTCATGCCGCCGCTTTGGACCGACCAGAGCTCCCAGTGAAAGCCGAGCCCCTGGAGCTGGCCGTGACTGCCGATCCCGCTGCAGACCCCGGATTCGATCAGGTGTTTGTTGAACTCCGAGTGTTTCGTGAACATGTACTCCGACTGGTGAGCCCAGCCGGTGGGCCCGGGGCCGGCGCCCCGCCGGCGAGTCTTGTTGTCGAACTCCTCCGACGGCGTGAAATGGCGGAGCTTGGCGTCGCCCGCCGTGTTCTCACGGGCGTAGTAGTAGTTCTCCGCCCAGGGCCCGCCGTAGGTGACCAAGAGGGTCGGCGTGTTGGTGGTCCCGGACGTCTTCAGCAGCTGGACGACATCGTCATACATCGGGTACAGCGGAATGGTGTGCTCAATCCCCGGATATCCGTCCATCGCGTGGGTCATGTTGAGCATGAACTGGAGCCCGCCCTCGGTGGTGGGCATCAGCTTCAATTCCTTGGACGCCATGATCAGGTATTGCCGGGTCTGCCGGTTGCCCGACATGTACATCTTGAAGGTCTTGGTGTCGTAGTAGTCGCTGTACCGTTTGAGGACGCTCCGGGCCTTCTCGAGCGAGCCGATCCGGTCGCCGGTGAACACCCCGGGCCCGGTCGAGTACACCCGGGGCCCAACCATCGAGCCGGCATCGACCCGGTCCTGGTAGCTCAGGACGTCGGTCGTCGCGGTTTGCGGATCTCGGGTGGTGGTGACGCCGTAGGCCAGATTGGCGTCGTAGATCCAATTCCGCTGCCAGTGAATGCCCCACGCCGACCACATATGCGAATGGGTGTCGACCAAGCCCGGGATGATGGTCTTGCCGGCCACGTCAATGACCCGGGCATCGGCCGGCGCCGAGCCGCGCGGGCCCACGCTCACGATCCGCTGGTTCTTGATGACGACATCGGCGTTCTCGACGATCTCGGCGCCGCGCATGGTGACCACCTTGGCCCCGCGGAGCACCACGGTGCCCTGGGGAATATCCCGATCGGCGGTGACCCGGACCCGCTGCTCGACCGGTTGATACTGGTTCCGAACCCGGGTCGCGGTGTCGGCGCCGGCCGCGCGGAGGCTGTCGTCGACGGCCAGACCGCGGGCCACGTCGTAGGACACGAACGCGTTGCCGATCGACCAATGGACGGTCCGGCCATCGGCGCTCCAGGTCGGGAACTCGCCGCCGATATCGGTCAGCTTGAGTGCCCGGGTGGCCGAGCTGTCGATCTTGGCGACGGACACGGTCGGCACGCCGCCGCCGATCTGCGGGACGCGGACCACGTAGACATCGTTGCCGAACGCCGCCAGGGCCAAGTCACCTTTCGGCGCCATCCGAATCACATCGGCGCGGGGTCCCTGCACCGCCGGTTCCTTGGCGCTCATATAGTCGGACGGGAGGAGATCCCCCATCGCGGTATGACCAGATTTCGGCGCAAACGGTTCCTGGTACTCTGGCCCAGTGCGGGCAAAGGAGCCGAGCGGGAGCGGTCCGGTCACTTGGAGATGCTGCTTCAAGTCGGTGCCGTCCCAACGGAAGGACGCCAGGGCCGCCGTGAATCCCTGCGGGGGAGCGCCGGGAGCGGGCGGAAAGAACCCGTAGACATAGACCCGGCCGGTATCGGCCGTGAAGTGCGGTGCGCTCAGGTTCCCGCCGGTCGGCCGGATGGTCGTCGGTTCGCCGCCGGTGGAACTCACCCAGAAGAACTCGGCGCCCTGGCCGTCACCGATGAACGGATCGGTTTGGTCGGTGAGATTTCGCGCCGCAGCCCGGACGCCGACGATCCGGCGCCCGTCGGGCGACCAGGCCGGCACCTGATAGAAAGCGCTCGCTTGAATCAACCGCTGCGGTTGGCCCCCGGACATGTTGGTCCGCATCAGGTAACCTTCGTTGCCATCCCACGTCACATAGGCCAACGCCGTCCCGTCCGGCGACCAAGCCGGATAGTACTCCCCGGTTTCGGCGGTGGTAACCCGGCGCGGGGTTCCGTTCGGCAGGTCCGCGACATAGAGCTTGTCGAGCGCCGTGAAGGCGATCCGGCGGCCATCCGGTGACGGCACGGCCTCGCGAATCTGCCGTACCGTGAAGGTCGGGGTGTCTTCGATCGGGTATTCGAACTTCACCTCGGGCCCGACGGCCACCTCGGCATTGACCGTGAAAGGGATCTTGGCCGGCGCGGTGCCGTTCACCGGCACCCGCCACAATTCGCCGCCGTAGGAGAGCACGATGGCCAACCCGTCGGGCGTGAAGGAGTACCCGGGAAGAAAATCGAGGTCCGGGACCGATTCGATGTTGTCGCGCTGGACCGGAAACGCCAGCCACTTTTCCTCGCCACTCGCCAACTCGCGGATCCGGAGGCCGGTCTGCTGGCCTTCGCGGCTGCCATAGACCAGCCACTTGCCGTCAGGCGACACGGCCGGGCGAATCCCGTTGCCATACCGGGTGGTCTGGACCGTGGTGCTCCCGGTCTCCCGGTCGTAGACCCCGATCTGGGCCTGTGGCATGGCGGCGTTGTACTCCCACGGGCCCTGTCGCGAAGCGTAGTAGATGTAGCGGCCGTCGGGCGAGGGCGCGGCGCCGAGGAAGGCGGTGCCCCCGCTGTTCCGGTTCAGCAGGACGCCGGTACCACCTTGGACGTCGTACATCGTGAGCTTCCAGGCGCCAAAGCCACCCGCTGCGCTCGACGCCACGAGGTACTTCCCGTCCGGCATCCACTCGGGGGACACATAGGTGCCCTGAGTACCATAGGTGATGCGGCGAATCCCGGTGCCGTCGGCGTTGCTGACGTAGAGGTTGTCGCCGCCGGCCCGGTCGGAGAGGAAGGCCAGGCGCTTCCCGTCGGGACTGAACCGGGGCTGGGCATCATAACCCATCCCGGTGGTCAGGCGGGTGGCGGTCCCTCCCGTGATCGGGATGGTGTAGAGGTCGCCGAGCATGTCGAACACGATGGTTCGGCCGTCGGGACTGACGTCAACCGACATCCAGGTGACCTTGGTGGCGGTGAACTTGGCCACCCGGGCGGACTTGAGGGGCAGGCTGTCCTGGAACAACGCGGCAGCCGCGAGCAGCAGGTGCAGATACATGGACTAGGGCCTAGGGCTAGGGCTTCGGTGGCGCGGAGTCGCGCCACCAGGGTTTGGGCAACGGTCTGGCATTGGGAGCAATCTCATCGAGGGTGTCCCCGTCGTAGAGTTTGCCGCCCCTCATCACGTAACGAATGGCTGTGGAGTTTCGAATCTCGTCCAACGGGTTTCGATCCAAGATGACAAGGTCTGCCAGCTTCCCGGGCTCGATTGAGCCAAGATCCGACTCGAGGCCGATGGCTTGGGCGCCGAGAATTGTAGCAGCCCGAAGCGCGTCGTGCCGGGTCATCCCCCCCGATTGGATCGACCAAAGCTCCCAATGGAATCCTAAGCCCTGGAGCTGACCGTGACCGCCGACGCCGATCCGGCCGCCGGCCTCGACCACTGCTTTCGCAAACTGGGCATGCTTTGAGAAGATGTGCTCTTCGGGTATGACCCATCCGGCGATCCCAGGGTTGCCTCCTCGGCGGCGGGCCCGGGCGTCGAGTTCGGCGTCGGGAAGGAACCGCATCAGTTTGGGGTCGTCGGCCACCCGTTCGGTGGCGTAGTAGTAGTTCTCGGCCCAGGGGCCGCCGTAGGCCACCAACAGGGTCGGGGTGTTCGTGGTACCGCTGCTGACAAAAAGTTTGACAACGTCCTCGAAGATCGGGTAGACCGGGAGCGAGTGTTCGACGCCGGAGTAACCGTCAAGAGCGTGAGTGACCTCCAAGGCAAAGTCGATCCCTCCCTCGGTTGTCGGCATCAAACCTAACTCTTTGGCGGCCATAATGATCCACTGCCGCTGCTGGCGGTTTCCGGCCATATACATCTTAAGTGTCTTGGTGTCGTAATACTGACTATATCGCTTCAATACCAACCGAGCCTGATCGAGGCTCCTGATTTGCTCCCCGGCGAATACTCCTGGGCCAGTCGAGTAGACTCGAGGGCCGATCATCTGGCCGGTTTCGACCAGGTCGGAATAGCTCAGCACGTCGGTGGTACTGGTTTGGGGGTCGCGTGACGTGGTGACCCCGAAGGCGAGATTCGCGAGATAGGCCCAGGGTTGCTCGAAGTGGATGCCCGGCGAATGGCGGTAGTGGGCATGGGCATCGATGAATCCCGGCACGATCGTCTTTCCGGTGACATCGATGATCCGGGCACCGGGCGGGCCGATCCGCGCCGATACCGGCGCGACCGCGACGATCCGGTCGTTTTGGATCACGACGTCGGCATTTTCGACGACTTCCCGCCCATTCATGGTGATGACGCGGCCGCCCCGAAGGACCAGGCTCTGGCTCGGGAGGTCTCGGCGAGCCGTGATCCGAATCCGCTGCTCAGTCGCCTTGGCCGAGTCGAGGTCGTAGACCACGTGGGCGTTGCCGATCGACCAGTGAACCTTCCGGCCGCCGGCCCGCCAGGCCGGAAACTCGCCCCCGATGTCGGTGAGCTTCTTGACCGGCACGGCCGCCGCCGCGGGATCGGCCACGGATACGGTTGGCGTCGGGCCCCCGATATAGGGCACCGCCACGGTAAAGATGTCGCTTCCCACCTGGGCCAACGCCTGGTCACCGGCCGGCGACATGAGGACCAGAGTGGCCGGTGGGGGGGTCGTCCCGCCCGGGGGCATCGGCCCGGTCACCTTGAGGTGGCCCTTTACGTCGGTTCCATCCCACCGCATCGACACCAAACCCTCGCCCCCGCTATAGCTGTAGATCCGGGTTGGGTCGGTCGTGAAATGGGGCGACTGGCGCCCGCCCGTCGGCGCGATGACGGTCACCTCGCCGCCGGTGGCCGGAACCGAGACAAACTCAGCCCCGAGACCCGACCCGAATCGCTCCAGGGTTTCCTGCATGTCGCGGGTGGCGGCCCGAACGGCGACAACCCGCTGTCCATCCGGAGCCCAGGCCAGTTGCGAGTACCGGGCGGCCACCCGGGTCAGCTTGGTGACCGGCCCCGGCGCCGCGGACGGCGCTCGGTAGATCTGGCCGCCATCCCGATCGGACCAGGTGACGAAGGCCACCGCCGCCCCATCCGGCGACCACGCCGGATAGTACTCCCCGACGCCGAGTGCCGAGACCCGACGCGGCGTCCCCCCCGGATAGTCCATCACGTAGACCCGGCCGAGCGCCGAGAACGCCAGCCGCTTTCCATCCGGCGAAGGAACCGCATCGCGAATCTGCCGGGCCTGGACCATTCCGGTGTCGACTCGATAGGCGAACCGGACTTCGGGGCCAATGGCGATGTCCTCGGCCACTTGGAACGGAATCTTGGCCGGCGCGGCGCCGGCCACCGAAATCCGCCAGAACTCGCCCTGAAAAGACGCGATGACCTCGCGGGAATCGGGCGTGAAGGTGTAGCCGGGCAGCACATCGAGCGAGGAGGAGCCTTCTTGGTCGTCGCGCTGCATCGGGTAGGCGAGCCAGCGTTCGTCGCCGGTGGCCAACTCGCGAAGCCGGATCCCCGATTCAGTCTTGTAGCGAGTGCCGTAGGCCAGCCATTTGCCATCCGGCGAGAGGGCCGGGCGAAACGCCGATCCTTGTCGCGCGGTCATGACCGTCTGGGTTCCCGCGTCCCGGTCGTAGACCGCCACTTGGAACGAGGGAAATCGGAGATTGTACTGGAAGCCATCGTCTCGAAAGGCGTACCAGAGGTAGCGGGGGTTTGGGCCGAAGGCGGCACCGATGGCTTGGCGGGGCGCCGGGTCGCGGATCAGTTGAACGCCGCTGCCGCCCTCCACGAGGTAGAGCCAAAGCTTCGGGGCACCGGGGCCGGCCGAGCCGCGGGTCACCACGATGCCCCGCCCGTCGGGCGTCCACTCAGGCGAGCTCACGCCCTCGAGATTCCCCTTGGTGATCTGGACTGTGTCCTTCAGGTCGAGCGCCATGATCCAGACATGATCGCTGCCGCTCCGGTCCGACATGAAGGCAACCCGTTTACCATCGGGGCTGACCCTCGGCTGGGAATCGAACGCGAGGCCGCTGGTGAGGCGGGTGGCCCGGCCGCCGCCAACGGGCATGGTGTAGAGGTCGCCGAGCAGGTCGAACACGATGGTCCGGCCGTCGGGGGTCAGGTCGAGCGAGATCCACGTCCCACGACTGGTTTCGAGCCGGAACGAACGGGCCGCGGCTTGGAGGGGCAGGCCGGCAGGCCGGCGGGTCGTATCTTGAGGAAACAGGCCGAGCAGGACGCCGGCCAGTGACAGCACGAGCATGATGAGTGGACTCCCGGAGAATGGCAAACTGATCGGTAACCTACCGTTCGGATCCGGGTTCCGTGAGGTTTCGGATCAACGTGGGACCCGTCTAACCGAGCACCAGAGGCCGTGATGAGATCAGTCCTGATCGCTTACATGTTGTTCGCCCCGAGGCTCCTTTGGGCTCAGGCCCCGGACATCGAGGCCACCTCGCTATTGGGGAAGCCGCTGACGCGGCCGGCCCTCTCGGCCACGGTCCGGGCGGAATACGAGCGGAATCTGGCCGCGGCCAGGCGGGCGTTCGAGCACACTCCGACGGATCCGGATTCCATCATTTGGCTGGGCCGGCGCACTGCCTACCTGGGCCGGTACGCCGAGGCCATCGGCATCTACACGAAGGGTGTGGCCCGGTATCCCGCCGATGCCCGGATGTATCGCCACCGCGGGCACCGGTATTTATCGATCCGGAAGTTCGACCTGGCGGTTCGTGATTTCGAGAAGGCGGCCGAGCTGACTCAAGGCCGGCCGGACGAAGTCGAGCCGGACGGGATTCCAAACGCCCAGGGGATTCCCACCAGCACCCTGCAGTCGAACATCCGGTACCACTTGGCGCTGGGCTACTACCTCCAAGGGGCGTTTGCGAAGGCGCTCCCGTTCTATCAAGAGGACGTGCGGATCGCCGTCAATCCGGACATGGTGGTGGCGTCGAGCCATTGGCTTTATATGACGCTCCGCCGGTTGGGCCGCGAGGCGGAGGCGGCGAAGGTACTCGAGCCGATCTCGGCGGGAATGACGATCATCGAAAACGGCAGTTACCACCGGCTCCTCCTGATGTACAAAGGCGCGATCACGCCCGAGGCGATCTTGACCCCGGCCGACCAGGGCGACGCGGTGCAGGATGCCACGGTGGCCTACGGGGTTGGCAATTGGCACCTCTACAACGGCCGAAACGCGGAGGCCCGGCGAATCTTCGAGCGGATTCTCGCAATGCCGCAGTGGAGCGCGTTCGGCTCCATCGCCGCCGAAGCCGAGCTCGCGCGGATGGCGCGGTAGATTACAGGACCATTGCATTCGGGTGACGAGTCGGGCCGACCGGCTTGTCGGCGGCCTGGAAAATCCGCACCGTAGTGGATGTACGCCGACTGCCTCTTCTGTCAGACCCCCCTGGGCCAGAACCAAGAGCTCGAGCACCTGCCGGTTGGCCGTCGCGTTGCCTTTGACGAGACCAAAGGGCGGCTCTGGGTCATTTGCTTGGCGTGCGCCCGCTGGAACCTGACCCCGTTTGACGACCGATGGGAAACGATCGAGGACTGCGAGCGGCGGTTCCGGGCCACCCAGGTTCGGGTCTCCACCAGTAATGTCGGTCTGGCCAAGATGCCGGAAGGGCTCGAGTTGGTCCGGATCGGGAAGCCGCTCCGGCCCGAGTTCGCCGCTTGGCGATACGGGGCGCAGTTCCTCCGGCGGCATAACCGGCGGCTGATCCGGCGGGTTGCGGCCACGGTGGGCACGCCGGGGCTGGTGGCGTTGGGTCCGGTCCTCGCGATGTTGGCCGGGCCGATTCCGCCGCTGCTCCTGTCGGCCGGCGCGTTAGGTGCGATTTATCACCTGATGCGGCGGCCGGATTTGTCGGTCCCCTTGGGCAACGGCCAGACGATGGAACTCTCATCGGCCCAGATCCAGAACGCACTCCTGATCCGGGACGACACCGATCCGGGCGGTTGGGCGCTGATGGTCCAACAACTGAAACGGCTGGACCGGTTCGACCTGCTCAGGTTCACGCGGGATGCCGATCCGGACTGGGCCGTTCTCCACGGGCAGGAGGGCCGGCTGGCCGCCTCGTTGTTGCTGCCCAAGGTGAACCCGTTAGGCGGCAACCAGGAGACGGTGACGGAAGCGGTCCGGTGGCTCGAAGCATCCGGCGGTCCTGAGGGAGCGTTCCAGACCTTTTCTCGGTCGCACTTGGTCCGGATGCCGCTCGACAACGTCGAATCCCGGATCGTGACCCTTCACGCCGAGGTCCGGCTGGCCCTCGAAATGGCGCTTCACGAAGACGAGGAACGCCGGGCCCTGGCGGGCGAACTGTCGGTGCTCGAATGGATTTGGCGCCACGAAGAAATGTTGGCCGACCTGGCCGACAGCCTCGGCACCCCCACCGGCCTCGACGAGCAAGTGGAAGCCCTCCGCCGCCCCGGGTAAAGCAACCATTCGCCCGCCCAAATCATCGAAGGCGGTACCCCCAAAACCTTTGCCGAGTCCCCAATGCCGAGTGCCGAGCGCCAAGCACCGAGTGCCGTCTCCTGGAGTGCCGTCTCCTGCCTTCTCCTCTTGAACGCCTGCACCCAAGGCGGGGCCACCAACCGCCCGGTGGCGACGATCGACACCCTGCCATCCGGTATCGTCCAGGTCACCAGCACCCAGCCGACGCTCTGGGCCGACTCGAGCCGGGCGTGGGGCATCGAAGAGGTGGCCCGGTTTGGCAGCGCCGAAGGGCCGGGGCAATTGGTCGAGCCGGGCTCGCTCGGCGTGGATGGTGCGGGCCGGGTTTACGTGGCCGACCGCAAGCCGATGATGGTCAAGGTCTTTGACTCGGCCGGCGGGTTTGTCCGCGCCATTGGACGGGAGGGCGCCGGACCAGGAGAGTTCCGGGTCGCGTTCATCGCGGTCCGGGGATCGAATCTGGTGGTCCACGATCCGATGAATTCGCGAACGTCGGTGTTCGACACGTCAGGGACCTATCTCCGGAGTTGGAAGTCGTCCTGCTGCTACTGGGATGAGATCTTCATCGACAACGCCGAACGGATCTACATCCCCACCTTCATCCCGCGGGATTCGGCGGGGGTTACGCGGGGCCGGGCGTTTACCAGGTACCAGATGACCGGCGAGGTGATCGACACCCTGTTCGTGCCGGCCCGAGAGGACGATACCAAGCAATGGATGTTCGTCAGCAAGGGGAACGGCAAGAACCAGAGTATGATGTCAACCGGCGTGCCGTTCGCGCCCAATGCGGTCCACGCCTTTCACCCGGATGGTGGCGTCGTGATCGGGTGGACCGGGGAGTATCGGATCATCCGGAGTCCGTCAGGCAACGACACCACTCGGATCATGGCCCGGACCTGGACCGCCGATCCCATCCCCGACCCCATGCGGCAGGCCCGGGTCGACGAGGTGATCAAGAACGCGAAAGACATGGTTGGCGAAGCGGTTGCCCGTGCCATCGCCAAGCTTGGCGATGTGCCGACCACGGCCCCGGCGTATATGGGACTCACGGTTGATCCGACCGGCGCCATCTGGGCCCGGCATCTGATCGGCTCGGACTCGACGAAGACCCGGTTCGATGTCTTCGGGGCGGACGGCGCGTGGCTCGGGCAGTTGACCACGCCGATCGGACTGCCCGAGTACGGCGGGTCGATCTTCACTCGGGACGGATTGCTGGCCGCCGTCGAGGGCGACGACGGCCTCCCAACCATCGTCCGGCTCCGGTTCAAGCGGTAATGCTCCGAATCGAATACCTGGCCGATCACCCCGAGCTGGCTCCGACGCTGGCCCGGTGGCACTACGATTCGTGGCAGGACTTGATCCCGAATTGGAGCTACGAGATCGCCCTGGAGGAGCTCAGCAGTCATCGAGACCGCGCGGCGATCCCGACCACTTTCGTGGCGTTTCGGAACGACGCCCTGGTCGGGTCGGCGAGTTTGTTGGTCGAGGATGTGCCGGAGTGGCGGCATTTGACCCCCTGGGTGGCGAGCGTGTTCGTGATCCCGTCCGAGCGCGGCCGAAAGATCGGCAGCCGACTCGTCCGGCACGCCGTCACGGTCGCGGGCCGGCTCGGTGTGAAGGAGGTATATCTGCTGACGCCGGGGCAGGCCGAGTTCTACCGAAGGCTGGGCTGGTCGCCCATCGCGGAGGCGGCAGGACCCCCACCGTATGTCGTCATGGCCACGAGGCCGTCCGAGCCGTAATCGGTCGGTTGGGTGTATGATTGGTTGAACCCCATCCGATCGGGCGACGTCGATGAACCGCCGGGACCTCCTGGCCCTCATGGGCACCTCAGTCAGCGCCGCGTGGTTGCAGCCCCTCTCGGCCACCGAACGATTGGACCTCGGCGCCCGGCTCCAGCGCGAATTGGACGCTGGAACCCTACCGACCGGCGCCGCCAATCCGCTGGTAGCCAGGATTGCGGATCTCATCCTGCCCCGAACCGAGACGCCGGGCGCCCTCGACGTCCGGGTACCGGAGTTCATCGACCTCCTGTTGACCCGCTGGTATTCCGCGACTGAGCGCGCCGACATCGAGCGCGGCTTGGCCGATCTCGACGGGCGGGCGGGTGGGTTCGCGTCGAAGCCCGAGGCCGATCAGGTTGCGTTTCTCACCACCCTCGACGGGAAGAAGGGCCCGAAGGGCTCGGCCGAGGACACCTTCGCCACCCTCAAGTGGCTGACGATCTACGGCTACTTCACCTCCGAGCGAATCCAGCGCGAGGTGCTGAAGAACCCCATCATCCCGGGCCGGTTCGACGGCTGCGTACCGGTCAACCGCGGCTAGCCGGGTGCCGATGCCCCGCCAGGCCACCAACCAGTTCGACGCGATCGTTGTCGGGTCGGGCATGACCGGGGGCTGGGCCGCGAAACAACTCACCGAGCGGGGCCTCCGGACCTTGGTGCTCGAGGCCGGCCGCGACATCGTCCCCGAGCAAGACTATGCCGAGCACGTGAGCGTGTCTCGGCTCCCGTTCCGGGGCCGCGGCAACCGGCAATCGCTCGAGCGGGACCAGTTCGTTCAGCGAGAGTGCTATGCCTGCGACGAGTGGGCCGCGAAGTTCTTCGTCAACGACCGCGACAATCCCTACACCGTTCCCGCCGACAAACCCTTCAAGTGGATCCGAGGCCGCCAGGTGGGCGGCCGGTCGATCACCTGGGCCCGCCAAGTCTACCGGTGGAGCGATCTCGACTTCGAGGCCAACGCCCGGGACGGAGTCGGCACCGACTGGCCGATCCGGTACCGGGACATCGCCCCGTGGTACGATGTCGTCGAACGGTTCATCGGGATCAGCGGCCAGGCCGAAGGGCTGTCGCAGCTCCCCGATGGCCGGTTCCTGCCGCCGATGGCGATGAACTGTGCCGAGCAACATGCGCGAGCCAAACTCGCGAAGGCTTTCAATGGCGAGCGAGTGTTGACGATCGGCCGGTCCGCGGTGCTGACCGTGGCGCACCGGGACCGGGCTCCGTGTCACTACTGCGGACCGTGCCACCGGGGCTGCATCACCCGGTCGTATTTCAGCGCCGTCAACTCAACCCTGCCCGCCGCGCGGCTCACCGGGCGCCTGACGCTCCGGCCCGAGAGCGTGGTTGATCAGATTCTCTACGACCCCGCCACCCGGCGCGCCACCGGGGTCCGGGTGATCGATGCGACCACCCGGCAGGTCCATGAGTTCCGGGCCCGGGTCGTGTTCCTGTGCGCTTCGGCCTTGGAGTCGACCCGGCTGTTGCTGCTCTCGAAGCCCCGCGATTTTCCAACCGGCCTCGCCAACTCGAGCGGGGTACTGGGCCAGAACCTGATGGATCACACCATGGGCCAAGGGGCCCGCGGCGTCATTCCGGGGTTCGAGCACCGCACCTACTTCGGCAACCGTCCGAACGGGGTTTACATCCCGAGATTTCGCAATGTGAAGACCAAGCACCCGGCGTTCCTGCGCGGCTACGGGTACCAGGGTGAGGCGTACCGGCAGGGGTGGGAGCGGGCCGGCACCGGTTTCGGAGCCGAGTACAAACGGGCGCTCATCGGCGACCAGGGCCCGTGGATGTTGTCGCTGGAAGGCTATGGCGAGTGCCTGCCGCGACCGGATAACTTCGTCGGACTCGATCCCGTGGTCCGGGACGCCTGGGGCATCCCGGCGCTTCGGATTCAGTGCACTTACGGTCCGAACGAGCGGGCCCAAATGGCGGAAGCGGTCGTCTCAGCGGTCGAGATGTTGGAGGCGGCCGGAGCCACCGCGATCGAGCCATTCCGCGACCATGTCGACCCTGGTTTGGTGATCCACGAAATGGGGACGGCCCGGATGGGCCGCGACCCGAAAACGTCGGTCCTGAATGGCTGGAACCAGACCCATGACATCGCGAATCTGTTTGTGACCGACGGTGCTTGCATGGCATCGTCGGGGAATCAGAACCCGTCGATCACATATATGGCCCTGACCGCCCGGGCGGCTGCCCGCGCCGTCGATCTCTTGAACCGCCACGAATTGTAGAGTGCCGATGCCACGAACCCAGCGCCATCGATACGATGCCATCGTCGTCGGCTCCGGTATCACCGGAGGGTGGGCGGCCAAGGAGCTGACGGAGCGGGGACTCCGGACGCTGGTGCTCGAGGCCGGGCGGAACATCGAGCCGGCTAAGGACTACACGGAGCACGTCCAAGCGTGGCAACTCCCGTTCCGGGGGTATGGTGACCGGCGCCACTCGGAGGCGACCCAGCCGATCCAGAAGAACTGTTACGCCTGCGATGAATGGGGCTCCAAGTTCTTCGTGAATGACATCGAGAATCCGTATACGTTCGACGCCGACAAGCCGTTCCACTGGATCCGGGGGCGCCACGTGGGGGGCCGGTCGATTACCTGGGGCCGGCAGGTCTACCGCTGGAGCGATCTCGATTTCGAGGCCAATCTGAAGGACGGGCACGGGGTCGACTGGCCGATCCGGTACGCCGACATCGCCCCCTGGTACTCCTACGTCGAGAAATTCATCGGCATCACCGGCCTGGCCGAGGGGTTGGCCCAACTCCCGGACGGCGAGTTCCTTCCGGCGATGGAATTCCAGTGCGCCGAACTCAAGGTCCGAGAAGCGGCCCAGAAGGCCTGGGGCCGGGACCGGGTGCTGACCATCGGCCGGGCCGCGATTCTGACCCAGAATCACAACGGCCGCGCGGCCTGTCACTACTGCGGCCCCTGCGAGCGGGGCTGCATCACCCATTCCTACTTCTCGAGTCTGGGCTCGACCCTCCCGGCGGCGCGACAGACCGGCCGGATGACCCTCCGCCCCAACAGCGTGGTCGAGCGGGTCCTCTACGACGCCAAAACGGGCCGGGCCACCGGGGTCCGGGTGATCGACGCCGCGACGATGGAGGCCATCGAGTTCTCCGGACGTTTGGTATTCCTCTGCGCCTCGGCGCTCGAGTCGACCCGGATCTTGATGCACTCAACCAGCGAACACTGGCCGGCCGGGATGGCCAATGCCAGCGGTGCGTTAGGCAAGTACGTCATGGACCATTGCTTCGGCGCCGGCGCCAACGGCACCTTCGAAGGCATGGAGGACCGGGACGCCTTCGGGAACCGGCCGAACGGGGTCTATGTCCCCCGGTTTCGGAACGTCAAGGACGCCCACCCCAAGTTCGTCAGAGGGTACGGGTTCCAGGGCGGGGCG
>JANMHX010000067.1:0-24838 GCA_031375485.1 Gemmatimonadota bacterium
TCGGACCGCTGGTACCCGCGGGTCCTAACTCCGGTCCAGTCCGCGAACCGCGCCGGACGGAGGAACGCTTTGAGGCCGAGCGGGGCGGCAAACCGGTCGGCCAAGACCGCGGCGAACGGCCTCGCCTCGATCCGCTCGACCAGCATCGCGGCCACGTCGTAGGCCACGTTGTCGTACGCGAAGCCGGTGCCCGGCACAAATGCCGGCGCCGGCGCGTCCCGGGCCACCAGCGCCAAGTGACTCGCATTGGTCCGGACCTCTCCCGGCGTGACGCGGGAGTCGAGCCAGTCGAAGCCCGGCAGGCCCGCGGAGTGGGCCAGGAGGTGACGGACGCGGGTAGCGGCGTGTGGAAAAGACGGGAGGATGTCCTGGACCGGTGCGTCGAGGTCAACTCGCCCTTCGGCGGCCAGGAGGAGCAGCGCGGCCGCGGTAAACGTCTTGGCCATCGAAGCGCCGTCGGTCGGGGTCTCGGGCGTGAACGGCACTTGGCGCTCCCGGTCCGCAAATCCGAATCCCGCCGAGTACTGCACCACGCCCCCTCGGCCGATGACGACGGCCCCCTGGAACAGTTGGCGGCCGACCAGGTCCTGGATCACGGCATCCGCCCGCTCGGCCAGCCCACCCCGAAAAGCCGGCGGCTGTCCCTGCCCGGTGGCGAACCCCGCGATGCCGAGCGCGAGGACCGTCAGCCTAACGTGCTTCAATCGCCCTCCGCCTCCCGCCGCATCAGCGCCCAGAGTGCCTCGACGTGGTTCTTTTCGGTCAGGAGACCACTGATCGACACCCGGACCACCCACCGTCCCCCGAGCACCGCCGGCGTCAGATACGCGAGCCCCGAGCGATTGATCCGCTCGGCCCAGGCCAACGTGTGCCGGTCCAAAGCGTCGCCCGACAGGCCGGGCGGTTCGTAGCGGACACAGAGGGTCTGAATCGCGACCGGGTTCAAGACCCGCCAGTGCGGCGTCCGCCGGACCTCGGCCGCGAGCCACGCCGCGTTCGCAAGATCCCGCCGGAGCCGGGCCGCGATCCGCTCAACGCCCTGTTCCCGGATCATCAACCAGAGCTTGAGGGCCCGGAACCGGCGGCCCAGCGGAATCCCCCAGTCACGGTAATTCTTGACCTGGCCGTCCGCCGCCGACTGGAGATAACTCGGATTGGTCGACATGACCCGGATCAGATGCTCGGAATCCCGGACGTAGTAGAGCGAGCAGTCGAACGCCACGCCTAACCATTTGTGCGCGTTGATGACGATCGAGTCGGCCGACTCGATCCCGGCCCAGAGCGCCCGGCACTCCGGCAGTATCATCGCCGTGCCCGCCATCGCCGCGTCGACGTGGAGCCAGACGCCATGGGCCCGGGCCAGCGCGGCGATCGGCTCCAGGGGATCAAACGCGGTGGACGTCGTCGTCCCGATCGTCGCCACGATCGCGCACGGCCGGGCCCCGGCCGCGAGATCGGCGGCGATCGCGGCGGCGAGCGCCTCGGGCCGCATCGCGTACGCCTCGTCCACCTCGATCAACCGGATGTTCTCCCGCCCGAACCCCGCCAACAACGCCGCCTTCGGCACCGAGCTGTGGGCCTCGGCACTGCAATACACCACGAGCGGCTTCGGCTCCGCCTGGAACCCGCCCCGGGTGGCGCCGTACCCGGTGGTCCGCTCCCGGGCCGAGAGCAGGGCCACCAGGGTACTGGTCGAGGCGGTGTCCTGGATCACGCCACTCCAGGCATCGCTCAAGCCCACCATCCGGCGGACCCAATCCATCACCGTCTCTTCCACCTCGGTCAGCGCCGGACTCGATTGCCACGACAGTCCGACCACCCCGAAGCCGGTGCTCAAGTAATCGCCGAGCACACTCGCGAGCTCGACCGGCGCTGGAAAGAACCCGAAGAAGCTCGGGTGAGCCCAATGCGTGAGCCCCGGTCCGATCATCTGCTCTACGTCGGACAGAATCCGGTCGAACGGCTCAGCCTCCCTCGGAGGCTCGACCGGCAGGCCGGCCTTGATGTCACCGGGACGCACCGTGGCCTGCACCGATTGACCCGCGATGCCCGCCCGATAGTCGGCGATCAGGTCGACCACCCGGTGTCCGTGCCGGCGAAACTCTTCGGGGGTCATTTTTTCGGCACTCGGCGCTCGGCGCTCGGCGCTCGGCGTTTGGGGGGCGGAGCCCGGCGGCTGACGGCGACGGCGGTGGCGCGCCAGATGGCGAGAAGGTCGCGGTCTTCGAGGATCTCGGGGGGAAGTTCGTAGTAGCCGCGCATCAGCTTGCCGTTCTTGAAGGGGTCGAAGGGGCCGGAGCCGGCTTGTTCGAAGGCGGGCCTGGTCTCGTCGTCGACCTTGAAGAACACGGTGTCGTCGTCGATCACCGCAAAGAACGTGGTTTCCCAATAGAGGCCGACGCCGCCGAACATCGGCCGGGCCTTCAACCGTTTGGGGTCGGCGAATTGTTCCTGCACATAGGCTTTGAATGAGGCGGAAACCGACACGGCGACTCGGCGGCTAGAGGCGTTCGACCAGCATTTTGAGCTGGGTGAGCCGTTCCTGCAGTTTGGCCCGGCCCCCTTCGGCATCGACGATCTGTTGCTGGCTCGGGAGGAGGAACGCCCGATCGGTGCACTCAAGCACGGCCGCGACCTCCTGGAGTTCCTTCTCGAGCCCTTCGGTGGAAGGCAGGAACCCGGCCAACACCTCGACCAGGGCGGCGCGGGTCACCTTCTTTTCGCCCGATAGCAACGACTGCCGCCAGGCCCGGCCCACGATGCCTTCGACGTCCGCGCCCGAGAGCTTGCCGATGTTCGGGATCGGCGGCACATCGGCCCGGTCGAGCCCGGTGCCGAGTTTCTTGGCCATGGCGACGAACATGTCGCGGAGTTCGTCTTCGGTGTGGGGATAGAAGAGCGGAATGTGGACCTCCGCCCTGCCCTGCCGTTTGAGATCGATCGGGAGCAAGTCCGGCCGGGCGGTCAGCAGCATCCAGAGGATCTTGCCCCGATACCGGGTGTCGCCCATCTGCGTGGCGATCATGCCGAAGACCCGGCTCGAGGTGCCCGAATCGCCGTCGGCATCGCGGTCGCCGAGTGCGGCATCGGCCTCGTCGACCACCACCATCACCGGGCCCATGGCGCGGAGCACCGATAGGACTCGCTCCAGGTTGCCCTCGGTTTCGCCGACGTACTTCGACCGGAAGTTCTTGAGGACCACGCACGGCGCGCCGATGGCCCCGGCGGTGCACTGGGCGATGAACGTCTTCCCGGTGCCCACCGGCCCGCACAGCAGGTACCCCATCGGCAGGGTATCGAGGGCGCCCCGCTTCAGCAGCTCGGCATCTTCGAGCAGCCGCTTCTTGGCGGCCTCGTGTCCGATCACGATATCGAGATTCCACTTCGGCTCGATGAACTCCAAGAGACCCTGGCAGTGCCGCTCGATCAGCCGCTTCTTGAGATCGCGGAATACCTTCTGGTCGAGCCGGCCGGAGCCTTCCCGGGCCGTCTGGAGCAACACGCCGGCGTCGGCCAGGGTAATCCCGGCCGTCAGCCGGGCCAGCTCCTCGACCGAGTAGTCCGAGAACGACGCAATGGCCTGATCGCCGACCACCCCGCAGAGAAAGGCCGCCCGGACCGGTTCCTCCGGCAACTGGACCTCGAGCGCCGCCACGTGGGGGTTCCCAGCCAGCCGCCCGCTCACGTCGGTGAGGCGTTCGTCGATCAACACGACCGCCATGTTGAGCCGCTTGAGATGGGGACTCGTGGCCCAGTTGAGCAGCGTCACCAGGAGCGCCGAGCCTTGGAAGCTCATCCGGCCCGGCTCGCCGTCCGGGAACAGATACGACGCTTGATCGATGATCAGCGCGAAGCTCTTCCGCCGGTCCTCCGGGGCGACGATCGTGGCCCGGATGAACTGGTCGATCCGCGCAAGGACCTGCCCCGGCTCGTTCTTGATCTCGGAAAAACCGCTGATCTCCTGGTTGGCCAGCGTCACCATCTCCCGGAGCCGCTTGTCGTCCCGGCCCGCGAACGCCCGGAGACCCCGGCCGAGATCGTAGTGGAGCACCAGGTCATACCGCCCGAACATGTTCTCGGCCAGGAATTGCGCCACCGAGCCGTACGCCGGGGCCGCCCCGTCGGAGAGCGGCACGAAGTCGAAGGTATTCCCATGCAGCACGAACACCGAGGTACTGCCGGACGTCGACAACTCGCCCATTCGTTTGGCCCAGGGCGGGAACCAGGCCGGGAGCGCGGAACCGTTAGGCGTCATTGCGGAGGACTCCCCCCAGGTCGGCGTCGAGAATCGGGGGCGGATCGGTGAGCTGGTCGGCCATCCCGGTAATGCTCTGGAGTTCCTTGATGGCCGTCTCCGTCTCGGTCATGCTATTGGCCGCCAAATCGACCTGACTCGCCAGCAGATCCGGATCCTGACGGTTCACGGTCATTTCGGTGAGCGCCTGGATCTTGCTTTCGATCCGGTCGAGCTCCACCATGACGAATTGGGCGTTCTTATCGGCCTTCTTGTAGTTGTCGAGCCGAAGATTCGCCAAGGCAACGCTGTCCTTGAGCGAGGTGACCATCCGGGGATCGGTATCGGCCTCGGCCTTGGTGAGCTGGGCGCCGAGATCGTTTAGTTTCTCGGTCAGCATCAGCTCGGAGGTGCTCCGCAAGAACCGGCGGAGCGATTCCTGGGATACCAGCAGCCGAAGGAAGATCCAAAGCAGGCGGTCGAGCGACCCCTTCTGAAGGTCGTTGCCCGACACCGCGCTAAGCGGGCTGTCGCCCCGGACCCCGGAGGCGAGCTTCTGCATCTCGAGACAGCGGAGCCGAAGTTTGTGAAACCGCATCCGGCTTTCCTGTGGCAGGCTGCCCAGCAGGTCGTTCAACGCGGAGGCGGGAAGCTGCCCTGGGGCGCCCTGCTCCCGGCGAGTGGCGGCCTCCCCGGCATCGACCGCGTCCCGGAAGCGCTTGATCGACACCAGCCCGGCCACGAAAGTCACCTCCGCCGCGAAGACCAGCGGAATCATGGCGTCGGGCCACGGGGACATGGCGGCGGCCGCGAGTCCGCCGACGAACGCCAGCAGGTTCCAGGGAATCCGGACCGCCTTCCGGATGTACCGGCGGAGGCCGGTCACGCCATCGCGATCGCCACGACCAAAGGGAGGCATCGTTCAGGCCCCTCCCCCGGGCCGGCCGGTGGCGACCACCTCGAGTTGATCGAGGGCGGACCGGAGTCCGTCCACCAGGTCCCTGAATCCCGCCTCGCGTTGCATCTCTTTCGCCGGCCGATCAGGGGGCGGCACCGGCACCTGCTTCAGGATGGTTCCCGGCGAGGGCGACATCACGTACACCCGGTCGCCGAGGTAGACGGCCTCTTCGATCGAGTGGGTAATGAAGAACACCGTGGCGTGGAGGTCGTGCCAGAGCTTGACGATCAGGTCTTGCATGTTGTAACGGGTCGTCGGGTCGAGCGCGCCGAAGGGCTCGTCCATCAGGATGATCTTCGGGGTGAGAATGAGCGACCGGGCAATGGCCACCCGTTGCCGCATCCCGCCTGACAATTCATGAGGATACTTGTCGGCGTCGCGATCGACGTTCAAGCCGACGCGTTTGACCCATTCGAGCGCCCGCTCCCGCCGCTCGGCGCTCGGCACCCCCCGGCACTCGAGTCCGAAGGCCACGTTGTCCACCACCGACCGGTGATCGAACGCGGTGTAGTCCTGGAACACCATGCCGCGGTCGGATCCCGGGCCGGTTACCGGCGCCCCGCCGACGAGCACCGTGCCGGCGGTGGCCGGATGCTGCGGCCGAAGCCCGGCAATCAGGCGGAGAATCGTCGACTTGCCGCAGCCGCTCGGGCCCAGAATGGAAACGAACTCCCCCCGGTCCGGCCGGTCGTCGACCGTGAACGTGATGTCCCGGATGGCGGTCAAGCCGTTGTCGTAGGTCTTCGACACGTTGGTGAACTGAACGACCGGCACTGGGGCCGGGGCCGGCGCCGGCGCCGTCACTCGGCCCGCCGATACGGAAACAACCCGCGCTGGAACCAGTAGAGCAACCGGTCGATGCTATAAGCGAGCAGACCGATGACCACCAGGATCAGAATGATGTGCTCCGTCATGCCCCGGCGCTGGCTGGTGCTGAGCAGGTAGCCGAGCCCGTACTTGGCGTTGATCAGCTCGGCCAGCATGATGTAGCCGAACGCCAGGCCGAACAGGTTCCGGAGGGAGTCGTAAATCTCCGGCAGCGCCAGCGGCACCAGCACCTTCCGGATGACCTGCCCGGGGCGGGCGCCGAGCGTTTCCGCGGTGTCGACATACCGATCGGCCACGCCGATGATGGCCGTTACCGTGTCGGAGAAGACGAACGGCAGGCAGGCGATGAAGATGAACATCACCTTCTGCGGCTCGCCGATCCCGAACCAGAGGATCGTGAGCGGAATCAACGCCGCGATCGGGATGTTCCGGCCAAACAGCGCCAGCGGAGCCGCCGCCGCGCCGATCATCCGCCAGGAGCCGGCCAGAACTCCAGCCGGAACCCCGACCACCACCGCGAGACCGAATCCGACGAGAACGCGATAGAGGGTGGCGGCAATGCTCGCGAACAACGCCCGCTCGGTGACCAGACTCTTGATGCTGCCGACGACCTCGAGCGGGCTCGGCAACACCACCGGCGAAATGAATCGCGACTCGGGCGTCGCACCGGCCGTGAGACCCGCCCACACCACTACCACCAAAGCCACCGCCCCGGCGCCAACCAACTTGGCGACGGAACGGGGCGGCGATACCCGGAGGTCGAACAGGCCCAAGCTACTGAGCCTCGGCGGGGTAGACCTTGATTTCGACCCGGCGATTCTTGGCGTGATTCTGCGGATCGGCCGGATCGGCGGGACGATCCCATCCCTTGCCGGCGGCCAGAAACTGATTGGCCTGGAGGCTGGTGAACTTCCGAACCAGCGCCTCCTTGACCGCGTTCGCCCGATTGAGGGAGAGTTCATTCACCAGAGTCGCGGGCACGGTGCCCTTCATCGAGCCATCGGTATGGCCTTCGATCACGATCCGGGCGGCGCCGTACTGGCCGGCCAGCTTTCCGACCTCCTCGATCACGAAATCGATGTTCGGGTCGTAGAGCTCCTGCTTTTCCTTTCCATCCACGGTTTTGGTGACCATCTTCTTCACGTCCCAGGAGTTCGGGTAGAAGTGAATCACCACCGTCTTGGTGAGGATGGCCTCGCTCTCGCCTTGAACCTGGGCCGCCGTGGTCGGGGCAAACTGGACCTGGTATTCGTTCTTTTGGCCGGCGTACTTGGGCTCGGCGTCGAGCTTCTTGATGACCGTGAAGTCCATGACCTGATCGAACGCCACCGGGGCCGAGACCGCTCCGATCTTCCGGTAGAGGTAGTAGGCCGTGTTCCAGAGCCGCTCGAAATTGGCCGGATTGTTCTGGTTGAGGAAGAAGTCCTTGTTCTCGGCAAAGTTGGTCGAGTGAGCGTCGCCGAGCATGCTCAACGCATCGGTTTCCGGAATCGAATACCCCGTCGCCATCAACTTGGCGACTTGGACCTTGGCCTCCTGCGCCTTGAGCGCCTCCATCCCGTCGAAGATGCCCCGGACCAAGCCCTCGATGACCGCCGGGTGATCCTTGGCAAAGTCCGCCCGGGCAAACCAGACATCGGCAATCAGTTTGTTCGCGGTGGCGGTCGTGACGAGGAGCTTATTGCCTTTGACTTTGGACAGGTTGTAGATGTCGGGCGCCCAACTGACGACCGCCGAGATCGACTTGTCGGCGTTGAACGCGGCGGCGGCCTGGAACGCGTCCTGGGTGTACTTGAACTCGACATCGCCGGGCTGGAGCCCGCCGTTGATGAGGGCATTCAAGGCAAAGAACTGCGACGGTGAGTTCTGGGCTAAGACGATCGTCTTGCCCCGGAGGTCGGCCACGGAGCGAACGCTCTCGCGGACCACGATCCCGTCGCCGCCGTTGGAGAAGTCGATCTGCTGGAAGACCCGGGGCATGGTCCGCGAATCTTTCTTCAGGCCGTCGAGCATCAGGGGCAACATGTCGAGCGTGGCCCACCCGATATGGATGTCGCCGGCCGCATAGGCATCCCGCATTGCCACCGGGTCATCGATCAGCACCAGCTCGAGCTTGAAGTCCTTGCCGTCGCCGTCTTTCCAGACCTTGCCGGCCTTGAGGCCGTTGTTGGCATAGATCAGCGGCGCCCACCCGGCCCAGACGTTCAGGGCCATCCGGACCGTCCTCGCGGCCATCGGCTTGTAGTTCGACACCCCTTTGACTTCGGGGAGCCGTTGGCCGGGCACGTAGTTGTACTCTTTGACCGTGGTGATGCCCTGGGCGTCAGGCGCCTCGACGCCGGCGTCGGCGGGCAACTCGATCGCCGAGTCGCCGCCGGAAGCCTTCCCGATGACACTGTCCAAGGCGCCAAACCGATAGAGCCCGAGCGCCACGAGACCCACCACCACCAGGAACACCACTCCGAAAAAAGCCGGCCTCGGCCGTCCACCTTCCGCCATGTTCTACTCCTCGTCGAGTGCGTGACTTACGCAGTTTCCTTGTTCGCGGGCCCAAGATTCTTGACCGTATCCGCCAACGGGGTGGTCTCCGGGGCCCGGATCCCGAGCTCCACCTCGTACCGGCGAAGCGCATCCTCGGCCATCGACTTCTCGACCCGCTCCTCGGCCTCGATTTCCACCACGCCGCGGGATGACAGATCGGCCGAGACCCGGACCTTGCCCCGATTCTGATCGATCTTCCGCTGGAGGACGTCTTCGATCTGGCCGAAATCGGTCGTCACGTTGAAGTCGAGATCCTCGGCCAGCTTGGCGATCTCCGCTTCAGCCGCGCTCATCTTGAGGTCGGCATCGTACTTCTGAATCTTGTCCTTGACGCCCAGCAGACTCTTATGCGCGAACTGAATCTTCTTCAGATTGTTACCATACGCCGTTTCGTGCATCCCGAGTTGCTCCTCGTTCTGGGCCAACTCTTTCTTGGCCTTCTCGAGTTCGAGAGCAAACTTGGACGCGGTTTCCCGCTCGCCAGCCTTGAGGTACGCCTTGATCTGGGCCTCGAGCTTGGCGACGTGGTCTTTGTTGGCCGTCACCTGACGGTTCACCCGTTCCACCAAGGCCCGGTACAACTCGAGCCCCTGGCGGCCCTCCTTGAGCTGCTCGACCGACTTGTCGTACTCGAATTGCATCTGGGCGATAGGGTCTTTTTCCCAGAAGAAATTGGCGAGCTTGTTGAGTTGGGCTCGAATGGCGCCGAAGAACTTTTCGAGGATCACCGGGGTCCCCTTTCATCGAAGGTCGGAGCTGGCACGCGGGATAAATGTATAGGGGATCGGGGCTCGGCGCTCGGCACTCGGCACTCGGCTCCGGGGGACGGAAAAGGGCCCGGTTTCCCGGGCCCTCCGACTGCGGTTATCCGTGACTCACCCGGTTAGCGGCCCCGGGTCAGGTTGGGGTTGTTGTCGCGCTCGACGTCCGGGAGGGGGAGGCACCGGAGGTCGCCGTACTGGCCGCCTTTGTTCCGGAGGCTGCCATCCGGATTCGGCGGCATGAAGCCCGTACCGGCCGCCGGGTTGAGCGGCAGATTGAACCGCTTGGTGTCGTAGGCCCGGTGACCCTCGAGGAACATTTCCCGCGACCGCTCCTCGATGATCTGATTGAGGATCTCGGTTGCATCGGTGCTGGCGAAGGCCGGGAGCCCGACCGCCGTGTGGAGCGCGTTGATGATCGGCACCGCCGCCGAGGGGCCCACCAGGTGGTAATCGGCCTCGGCCACGATCAGCTGCGCTTCCTGGTACTTGCCGAGAGCAATCGGCGCCCCCTGGGAATTGTACTTCTGGGCCAAGTAGACGTTCTTCGTCAGGTTGTCGGCCCCGATCGAGCCTTGGGTGACGCGAACCCGGGTATCAGCCGTCCCGTTGAACGTCATGGCCCAATACCTCGGAGCCACCCCGTAGAGCCGAGTCTCGGTGTTCCGGGTATAGAACATGTTCCGGGAATACGTGGACGCGCTGTTGTACGGGACGTTGTAGACAAAGCCTGACGGAACCAGGGCCGCGTCGGCCCGGGCCTCTGTCAGCTTGCCGGTCACGATCGCCGCCCCCGGCAACTTCGCGAGATTGAGTCGAGTCCGCGCCCGGCCCACGCGCGCCGCGTTCAGGAGCGAGGTGTTGTTGGCGGTCGTGGCCGACGCAATGGCGTCGGTGAACTTGGTCTCGGCCAGGGCAAAGACCTGGGCCGGGGTCAGTTCCGGTCCGCCGTCCACCGTGCCCGAGCAGAAGCCCTCGCCCATCAGCAGGTGCGAATACCCCGAGAACAGCGATGCCGTCGCCAGCAATGCCACTCGGCCCGGCACTTCGGCATCAGTGAAGGTTGCCAGGTTCTTGACGGCAAGGTCGGCCGTGTAGCGGGCGGTTTGCAGCGCGGTGTAGATCCCGAATTGCTGGGCTTGATCGCAGCCTGCCGTGGCGAAGTTACCGCCGACCTTCAGCATGCTCCGGCGATCCCAGTCCCAGCCGGCGGCGCCGAGTTGGGTGTCTTCGAGTTCGTCCGTGAACAAGCCCATGCCCGTGACGTAGGCCTGGAGGACACAGCCAAACGATGCCCGGGCGCCGTCGACAATGAGCTTGGCGGCGGCGGGGCCTTGGAGAGTTTCTTCGAGCACCCGGCTGGGCGCGGCCTGATCGAGCAACTGGCCGCATCCAACCAGACCCGCGACGAGCCCGGTGGCAGCGGCCCCGCGGTTCAGGAGTCTCATGAAGGAAGTACGCATATGATCAGTTCCTCGATTGGTCAGAAAGTCAGGTTGAGCGAAACGTTGAACGACGCGAGCTGAGGCGTCTGGTCCTGTTCCAGCCGGACGAACTGCTGGGTGACGAAGTACGACTCAGGATCGAGCCCGCTGTACCCGGTCCAGGTGTGGAGATTCCGGGCCGAGAACGACACGTTGCCGTCCGCGGCGCGGAACCACTTCGCGATGCCGCGGGGCAGCTGATACGCCACCGAGAGCTCGCGGAGTTTGATGAAGTCGGCTTTGCTGGTCACGAACGAGGTGACCGTACCGGCCGTCGCGATCTCGGCAATGACCTTCGGGTCATACTTGTCCGGATTGAAGTTCTCGTCGCACCGGAAGAACACCTGGCAGAGCGCCCGGCGGTTGTTGTCGGTGTGGACGTTACCGGCCTTGAAGTCGGCCAAGCCGTAGAGCCGGAACCGGTTCCACAGGGTCACGGTGGCACTCAAGGCGCCTTCGGTGGTCGGGTCGAACTGCCCGCCCAACACCAGCGCCGCCGAACTGCACGCCACACCCGGGCCGCCAACCCCGTCATCGCAGAGGACGTTGATGGCCTTACGGGTGGTCGGATCGTAGGTCGCGGCGATCACCTTGCGGTGGTACCGGGCATTCACCGGATCGTTCAACGTGGCCTGGCCCGCCCCGAGGGATTTCTTAGGCGTCCCGTCCGGTGCAAGACCGAGGTCGGTAACTTTGTTCTTGATGTAGGACAGCGAGAATCGGAGATCGAGACTCACGTCTTTCTTCTCGAGCGGCCGGCCGTAGGTCTCGAGTTCGATCCCGCGGTTCCGCACTGCCCCGATGTTGACGAACTGGGTCCCGGCAAACCCGAGGGAAGGCGCCAAGCTCTGGAGTAGGATCGCGTCCTTGGTGGTCTTCGAGAACGCGGTGATGCCGAACCCGAGCCGGTCACCGAGCAACCCGGCGTCGGCGCCGACTTCGATTTCTGCGGCCCGTTCCGGCTTCAGGTCTGGATTGCCCACGAACTCCGGGATCGGGGCGGCCGAGCCGTCGCCGCCGGTGACCGCGCGCCAACTCCGAATGGCCGCAAACGCCACCGGCTGCTGGCCCGACTGGCCGTACGCAGCCCGAAGCTTCACCGTGTTGAGGAAGCCCTCGCCGTTTTCCTTGGCGATGTACGAGGCACTGACCTTCGGATACGCGATCAGGTCGAAATTGTCACCAAACGCGCTGTTATTGTCGACCCGGACAGCGCCGGTCAGATAGAATTTGTCCTTCCAACCGAACTGCTGCTGGAGATAGACCCCCAGGGTCGCATTCTCGACGAAATCCTCGGTCGAGGTCGTGATGGCCGTGGCCAAGACGGTTTCGAGGCCCGGGGCCACGAACTGCGTGCCGTTGGCGGTGAGGTCGTCGGTGCGCCGTTTGAAATATTGGGCGCCGAAGGAGGTGGATGAGTTGATCGCCGAGGTCAGCTTGGCCCGCGCCGTGGCGCTGTAGTCGAACGAGGTGTAGTTCACCGTCCGGCGGTTCTTGAACTTGCCACCGAGGGCATTGATGCCGGGATTGAACTGGACCCATTCCGGCTTCAGGAACCGATTGAGCTGTTCGGCCGCCTGGTCGGTTTGGTCGAGCCCAACCGTGAGCTTCTGGGACAGCCACGTGGTGGGCCGGTGGTTGATCGTGACGCTGGTCGTAAACCGGTTCACCGAGAGGACCGCCTGCCGGGAGCCCCATTGGAACTCCGGCGGCGCCCCGTTGAAACCGCGGCGCGGCGTGTTGATCAGGGCCGGGTCACCGAAGATGGTCGAGAACCAGATCCCGCCGGAGCCGGCCTCGAAGGCCTGGTTCACTTTGCTCTTGACGAACCCGAAGCTCATGTTGATGTCGTACTTGTCTCCGCCCGCGATCGACACATTGGCGTTGGTGGACAGGCGGCGGAGATCGTTGGTCGGCTCGATCCCGTTATCGGCGTCGAAACTCGACCCCAAGTGATACCGGACGGCGTCGGTGCCGCCGCTGACGGTCACGCCATAGCCCATCATGTAGCCGTTCTCGAACAGCGGCCGGTCGACGAGCCCCAAGTTGAACAGCGAATCCTCTTGGCGAACCGGGTTCCAGGCCGTGAGAACGCAGGTCGCTGAGGGCACCCCGCAGGCGGCACCGTTGGTGGTGCTGATCCCGTTGAGCGGCTTGACGATCCGGCCTTCCGGGTTCATGAACCAATTGGTGCCCTGGCGGATCGACATCCCGATCACCGGCCGCTGGCCCGCTTTGCCGCGCTTGGTGATGATTTGAATGACGCCGTTGGTCGCCTCGGTGCCGTAGAGCGTGGCGGCGGCCGGCCCCTTGATGATTTCAATACTCTCGATCTGATCGGGGTCGATGTCGTTGAGGCGGGAACTGATGCCGGACCCGAATCCCTGAACCGAGATACCCTGCGACACGTCGTTGTTGACCCGGGCCCCGTCGATGTAGATGAGCGGGTTGCCGTTCAAGCTGAAGCTATTGACGCCGCGAATCCGGACCTGAGGTCCGGAACCGACCTGGCCCGTGCCCGGAATCACCACCACACCGGGCGCCCGGCTGTTGATCAGGTTCGAGATGTCGGGCGCCGGCGCAAAGGCCTGCTGGTCGGCCGCATGGACCGTGGACATCGAGTTGCCGAGCGACCGCTTCTCGATCGCTTCCGGGGTACCGGTGACGACGATTTCGGCGAGATTGACCGCCTGCTCGCTGATCGTAATCCGAATGTCGGTCTTGCCAACCGGCGCCGTGACCGTGATCGGCCGGAAGCCGATCATGCTGACCCGAATCGAGACGTCCGTGCCCGAGAGACCGCTCAGGGTGAACCGCCCGCGGGCATCCGTCCGGACGTCCTTGGAGTTTGCCGAGACGCGAGCCCCTTCCAAGGGTCGGCCGGATCGGCCTTCCAACACCACGCCCGACACCTCTTGGGCGGCGGCCCGGCCGACCAACAAGGTCGCCAGGGTGGCGGCAATACCGAGGAACCGTTTCCACCTCATACGCTTCTCCAGGTTCAGGGACATTCGAGCAAGAACCACAGGTTTTCCGGCTTCAGTTTTGTATACACTTATGTGAGGCATAAATTCTATCCGGCGTTGCCCTCAAGGGCAACTACCAAGACCCCGATTCACCCCGCGCATCGATCACCAGCCGGAGCCGGGCCGCGGCGTTCCGCCAGTTGGTGCGAACCGCGTCCTGAGCGCCCCGCCCCGACCCAGTCGCGATCTCTGCCACCACCGCGGCATGCTCGACGACCGAGGTCTGGATCGCTTCGGTCAGCACGGTTTGGTAGATCCGGACGTACCGCTCGATTTGGGGCTTGATCGCCAGGTGGAGGCCAAGGAGCCGGGGTCCGGCACCCGCTTGGACGTACAACCAATGGAAGTTCGTGTCGAGCGCGAACAGCCGGTCCCCGTCCGGACGGGCGGCAGCCGCCAGCCGCCGGTACTCCTCATTGACCCGGTTGAGATCGGCCACCAAACTCCGGCGCGGGGTGGGCGCCACCTGGGAGGCGTTTTCCGCGGCCAGCCCTTCGATCTCGGCCACCACCTGAAACAGCTCGACGGCATCGGCGCTGGTGAGAGGCGCCACCGCGATCCGGCCCTTGAGGCCGGTCGTCCCGCCCCGGACGAAGCCTTCCTGCTGGAGCCGTTGGAGCGCTCCGCGCACCGAGGTGCGACTCACCCCGAGCCGGCTCACGATTTGGGCCTCGACCAGCCGCGCCCCAGGCGCTAACCGGCCCCGCACCAGCAGGTCACGGAGCTTCTCGTATACCTCGAGGACCCGATCGGGCCGCTGGCTCTGCCCGCGAGACTCGGCCTCGGCGGCTGGTTTGCGGCGGTGTGGCGTCATGACAATCGGCCCTTCAGGCCCAGGTTTTCCAGATCGGTTCGGCCGGGCCCACCGTGAGGTGCTGCTGGTACCGGACCAAGGGGAGTTTCAACACCAGCGGCTCGTCGACCAGTTTATCGAGCCACGTTTGCTCGCCATAGCGGGCCACGCCCCAGCCGAGCTCGAGGAAACGTTTCGAGGTGGCGTCGATCAAGGCGGAAACCCCAAACTTCTGCGCGAACCGAGTCAGTTCACCCTTGGACGGGCCGCGAACGGCAAAATCGACGAAATGGGTCTTGACTCGACGCTCGGCGAAAAACCGGAGCGCGGCGCGAGTCGCGATGTGCTTCTTGACCCCGAACACTTGGACCTCCATGGATCGGAATCTACTAGATTTTGACGGTGGAGCAGGCGCTGCGGTTTCAAAGCCGACTCCGGCTCCCGAACCCTTCCGAGCGAGACCGACCCCATGAAGCGGCTAGTGATTTTGCTCCTCGCGGCGACCGGCTGCGCCCAACCGGCCGCCGACCCCGATTCGATTCCCGCCGGACCGGAGTACGCCGAGATCGCGCTTCGGTTGACGGCCTTGATTGAGCACGAGATGGAGGACAAACAGATCCCGGCCATCTCGATGGCTCTGGTCGACGGGGGCCGGACCGTCTGGGCCCGAGGCTTCGGTTCGGCCGATGCGCCGTCGGGCACGGCCGCCACCGCCAATACCGTTTACCGGATCGGATCGGTCTCGAAGCTGTTTACCGACATCGGGATCATGCAGTTGGCCGAACAGGGCAAGCTCGACATCGACCAACCGGTGACCACCTACCTCCCGGACTTCCGGCCGGTCAATCCATTCGGCGGCACGATCACCCTCCGCCACCTGATGTCGCACCGGGCCGGCCTGACCCGCGAGCCCCCGGTCGGCAATTACTTCGATCCGAGCGACCCGGTCCTTGGCCACATGGTCGCGAGCCTCAATCGGACGACCCTGTTCTATCCACCGGGCCAACGGACCAAATACTCGAACGCCGGCGTCGGCACGGTGGGCTACGTGCTCGAGACCCTGTCGGGCGAGCCGTTCCCGCGACACCTCAAGCAGGCGGTCCTCGACCCGATGGGCCTCCGGTCGAGCGGATTCGAACCGGACTCGGCCCTGACCCGTCGCCTGGCGAAGGCGTGGATGTGGACCTTCGATGAGCGGACCTTCGGGGCGCCAACGTTCCAGCTCGGCATGTCACCCGCAGGCAGCATGTATTCCACCGTGCACGACCTGGCCCGGTTTGCCCAGGTGCTCTTCAACCGGGGCCGGGCCGGATCGCACCAGGTGCTCAAGCCGGAAACCCTCGAGAAGATGTGGGAACCGCAATTCGTCCCCGCGGGCACGACCTCGGGCTTCGGGCTCGGCTTCGGCATCCTCCGAAACGATTCGACCTTCGCGGTGGCCCACAACGGGGCCATCTACGGATTCGCCACCGAGTTCGTGGCGATGCCCGATGAACAGCTGGCGGTGGCGTTGGTGGCCACGAAGGACGGCGTGAACCAGGTGCTGGCCCGGATCCGAGCCGCGGCCCTCGGATTGTTGCTGGATCGGAAACGAGGCCGGCCGTTGCGCACCCTCGAGACCACCCTGCCGGTGACGGACCCGATCGCCGCCCGGTTCGCGGGCCGGTGGACCAACGCCCGCACGTCGTTCGACCTGACCCCCGAGGGCCCCAAACTCAACGCCTGGGAGCGGGATGGCGAATCGCGGATGACGCTGAAGCAGGTCGCCGCGGACACCCTGGTTGTCGACGACGAGTTCGCCTTCGGGCCCCGGGTGATCCTGGCCGGTAACCGGTTGATCTTCGGCGCGGACACTCTCACCAGGGCGCCCCGCCCCGCCATCCCAGCCGAGCCGCCGACCGCCTGGCGGGGCTTGATCGGGGAGTACGGCTGGGACCACAACGTCCTGTTCATCACCGAGCGCGAGGGCAAGCTCAACGCCCTGATCGAGTGGTTCACGTCGTACCCGCTCACCGCCGTCAACGACTCGACCTGGCGGTTCCCCGAGTACGGGCTCTACCCCGGCGAGGACCTGGTGTTCCGCCGCGACGGGGCCGGGCGTGCCACCGAGGTCCGGGCGGCCAACGTGACCTGGAAGCGCCGGGCCGTCGGGCCGGAGGACGGCTCGGTCTTCAAGGCCACCCCGACCAAACCGATCGACGAACTGAAGCGCGCCGCGCTCGCGGCCTCGCCGCCGAAGGAGTCGGGTGATTTCCGGCCCTCGGAGCTCGTCGAGCTGATCTCGCTCGATCGGTCGCTCAAGCTCGACATTCGCTACGCCGACACCACCAACTTCATGTCCAGCCGGTTCTACGACCAGGCCCGTGCGTTCCTGCAGAAACCCGCCGCGGAGGCCCTCATCCGGGCCCACCGGAAACTCGCCACGTTAGGCTATGGTCTCCTGATCCACGACGGATACCGGCCGTGGTATGTGACCAAGATGTTTTGGGACGGGACGGACGCGGCGAACCACGCGTTCGTCGCGGACCCCTCCAAGGGATCCCGGCACAACCGGGGCGCCGCCGTTGACCTGACGCTGTACGAACTGAAGACCGGGAAGCCGATCCAGACGACCGGCACGTACGATGAGTTTTCGAACCGGTCCTACCCCTTCTATCCCGGCGGCACCTCACGCCAGCGATGGTACCGGGACCTGCTCCGGGACGCGATGGTGGCGGAGGGCTTCAGCGTCTACGAGGCCGAGTGGTGGCATTTCGACTACCGCGACTGGCCGAAGTACCGGATCGGGACCGAGACGTTCGAACAACTGGGCCGGCCGGCGGTCAAGTAGCGGACCCGAGCCGCTCCAGTTCGGCCGACGATCGTTCCCAGTCGGCCATCGCCGACTCGAGTTCCCGCTTGGCGGCTTCGAGCGACCGGCCGAGTTCCTTGGACTTCCGGGCGCCGTCGGCGGACCCGTAGAGTCCGGGGTCGTCCAAGGCGGCCGTCAGCTTGGCGACCGTGGCCTCGGCGGATTGGACCCGCTGCTCGGCGGCGTCCAGGGCCCGTTTGGCCGCGGTGGCCGGCTTCGGCCCTTTGGGTTTCTCCGAGCCCTTGGCGCGGGCCAGCTTCTCCCGCTCCCGGGTCGCGGCTTTCGCGGCGTTGTTGGATGCCGCGGTGGCGCGCCGCTGGTCCCGTTCCTTCTCTTCCCACTCTTCGAATCCACCCGCGAAATCCTCGATGACCCCGTCGTTGAGGACCCAGGTCCGGGTGGTGAGTCCCCGAAGCAGGGCTCGATCGTGACTCACCAGCAACACGGTGGCGTCGAAGGCGTCGATCGCGTCTTCCAAGCCCTCGATGGTCTCGACATCGAGATGGTTGGTGGGTTCGTCGAACACCAGCAGGTTCGCCTGGGTCAGCATCAGCCGCCCCATGGCCACCCGGGCGAGCTCGCCGCCGGAGAGGCTTTCCGGTTTCCGCTTGACCGAATCGCCGGAGAAGCCGACCCGGCCGAGGTGATCCTGGACCTGCCCCCGGTTCCAGGTCGGGCGGAGATCGTGGATCAGGTCGAACAGCGATTTGTCACGGGGTACATCGGCCAGGTCCTGGCGATAGTAACCGACCACGATCGAGTCCCCAACCTTGGCGGTACCGCGAGTCGGTTCGCGCTGGCCCAGCAACACCGACAACAGGGTCGACTTGCCGGTGCCGTTCGGGCCCACGAGTCCGATCACGTCCCCGCGCCGGACCGAGGTGGTGAAGTCGTGGAGCAGGGTCCGGCCACCGATGTCGACGCCGAGCCGGTCGGTGCTCAGGACCTGATCGCCGCCCCGCGACTGGGCCTCGAATCGGACCGCCATGACGGAGGCATCATCGGGCGGGGCGCTTAGCCGAGGCAGCCGGGACAACCGGCGTTCCCGGCCTTTGGCCTGGAGCGCGAGTTGGCCCGCCTTGTTCCGGCGGATGTAGTCTTCTTCCTTGGCCACGATCTTGGCTTGCTTGTCGAAGGCCCGCTGGGCTGACAGCCGAACATGGGCCCGCTGCTCGCCGAAGGTGCGGTAGTTGCCGGTGTACGCCGTGGCGGTTCGGTTCTCGAGATGGAGGATGTGATCGGCCACCGCGTCGAGAAAGGCGCGATCGTGGCTGATGATCAGCGTCGTCACACCGGAACTCTTGAGATGGCCTTCCAGCCACTCGATCCCGTGAATGTCCAAGTGGTTGGTCGGTTCGTCGAGCAACAGCAGATCGGCCTTGGCCGCGAGTTGGGCGGCGAGGGCGATCCGGCCCCGTTCGCCGCCTGACAGCGTTATGACCAGTTGTTCGCGGGCCGCGACCGGGTCGAAGCCCAGGCCGTCCAGAATCGCGTCGACGCGGGCGGTCACTTCGTAGCCGCCCTCGTGCTCGAACCGCTCGAGATCGTGGCCGTACTGGTCGAGCAATTCCTGGGACAGGTTGTCGCCGGCTTCGCTCATGGCGATGGCATCCTCGGCGAGCTTGACCTCGAGCCGCCGGAGCTCCTTGTACGCCCCCGCCGCCGCTTCCCAGACCGTGTCGGCGCCCTCGAAGGTCCGGTGCTGATCGAGCACCGCCACCTTGATGCCCTGGGACTTCGTCACGACGCCTTCGGCCGGCGTGAGGTCGCCGGTGATCACTTCAAACAGCGAGGTTTTCCCGATCCCGTTGCGGCCGATGATGCCCCACCGCTCGCCCTCCTGCATCTGGAACGAGACGTCCTTCAAGATCGTGGTGTCGGCAAACCGCACCGCGATACCGGCTAAACCCAACATGGTTACGCTTTCGCCATCCGCCCGCGGGCCGCGACGGGCCACACGGTTTCGACCCGGTCGCCCCGGACCCCGTGGATGAAATCATTGAGATGGGTCACGATGCAGACGTGATTCGGAATGATCCGGACCAGGTCGCCGACTTTGGGCTTCCAGGTGCTCTGGCTCAGATCGAGGATCCCGTGCTCTTCGGACATGCCTTTGACGGTGACCTCGGGATGATCGACCAGCTCTCCGAACCCGGCCCCGCTACCGACGCGGAGCGGCTCGCGGCCTAACGCTTTGGCGCCGGCGTCGCAGACCGCCTGGCCGGGCACCGAGGTGCTGACGATGGTGGCCAGAATCGTGAACGCACAGTCCTCGCGGGCCGCCGCGCCGGTGGAGACGATTTCCCGGTCGTTGTAGATGTAGGTGCCGGGCCGGATTTCCGTCAGACCATGGACCTCATGGGACTGGAACGCCGTCGGCGTCGAGCCGCCGCTCACGATCCCGGGTTTGACGCCGGCCGCCTCGAACCCCGCCAGCCACGCCTTGGAATCGGCGTTCAGCTTGGCCATCGGTTCCTGCTGCTCGGCCCGGGCCCCCCGAATGTGACCGGGGTAGAAGTTGACACCGGCAAATTCGAGCGGCGGAAGCGACCGGACCAGCTTGGCGAGCCGGATGCCCTCCTCGATCGTGCTGACGCCGACCCGGTGCATGCCGAGGTCGCATTCGATCAAGACCCGAACCGGTCGATTGACGGTCCGCGCTGCCGCCGCCAGGCCTTCGATGGCCTCGGAGGAGTCGAGCGCCACCATGAGGCGGACATGCGACGGCAGCGCCATCAGCCTGGCCAGCCGAGCCGAGCCGACCGGCGGATAAGCAACCAAGACGTCGTCGGTCAGGTCGGCCATCACTTCCGCCTCGTGCGTCGTCGCGCAGGTCAGCCCGACCGCGCCCCGCCGGAGCTGCTCGGACGACAGGCGCGGCGACTTGTGAGTCTTGACGTGGGGCCGAAGCCCCAGGCCGTGCGCTTTGGCATAGGTCGCCATCCGATCGAGATTGCGATCGAGCACGTCGAGATCGACGAGGGGAACGGGTGTTTCGAGCTCAGTCAGGCGCATGAGAAACCGGGTTTGGACGGGCGGTAATCTAGCCGGGGGCGCGGTCCATTGCCCCGATCCGTTTGAGCCGGTACAATCGGACAGACTTTCACCGGAACATTCGATGCAGAAGACGATCCTCGTCCTCGGCTGGCTGGCCGCGGCCCCCCTCGTGGCTCAGGACCGGCCGGCCGCGCCAACCACTCCGGCCCCTGCAGCCGGCGCCGTCAAGTTCCCGACCGACACGGCCACCCGCCGCGACGCGGTGGCCACCATCAAGGGCCAGCGGGTGCCCTATCGCGTCACCGTCGGGACCCAGCCGGTGTGGGACGAGAAGGGGGCCCCGATCGCAACACTTTTCTACACCTACTACGAGCGGACCGATGTCGCCGACAAGTCGACCCGGCCCTTCGTGATGTCGTTCAACGGCGGCCCCGGCTCGGCCTCGGTCTGGATGCATGTGGCCTACACCGGCCCGAAGCTGCTCCGGATCGACGACGAGGGCTTTCCGGTTCAGCCCTATGGCGTCCAAGACAACCCCCACTCGATCCTCGATGTGGCCGACATCGTCTACATCGATCCGGTCAACACCGGCTTCTCCCGAATCATCGGCGACCAAAAACGAGAACAATTCTTCGGCGTGAATGAGGACATCGCCTACCTGGCGCGCTGGCTCGATGCCTTCGTCAGCCGGCAGGGCCGGTGGACCAGCCCGAAGTACTTGATCGGCGAGAGCTACGGAACCAACCGGGTCTCCGGCCTGGCCGCGCGGCTTCAGGAGTCGCATTGGATGTATTTGAACGGCGTCGTGCTGGTCTCACCCACGCCCCTCGGCGTCGCGCGGGATGGTCCGGTGGGTTCGGCCCTTACGCTGCCCTACTACGCGGCCACGGCGTGGTATCACAAGGCCCTCGCGCCCGACCTCCAAAGCAAGGATCTCGACCAGCTCCTCCCGGAAGTGGAGAAATTCACGGTGGACGAGTTGGTCCCCGCCCTGACCCGCGCGGGCTCCCTCGACCCCTCGCGCCGGAGCGCTTTGATCAAACAGGTGGCCCGATACAGCGGCCTCAAAGAAGACGTGGTCCGGCAGCACTCGATGGCGGTCTCGACGTCGTTCTTCTGGAAGGAACTGCTCCGGGATCGGGGCCTGACCGTGGGACGACTCGATTCGCGCTACCGGGGTCTCGACCGCGAAGACTCGGGCGAGTCGCCGGATTTCGACCCGGCCCTCACCTCGTGGAATCACGCCTTCGCTCCGGCGATCAACTACTACCTCCGGGAGCAGCTCGGCTGGAAGACCGATCTCCAGTACTGGCTCTTCGGCCCGGTGAGTCCCTGGAACCGCACCGGCGACCAGACCGGCGCGAACCTGCAGGAGGCGATGGGCTCGAACCCCTACCTCCACGTGATGGTGCAGTCGGGCTACTTCGACGGCGGCACCCCCTACTTCGACGCCAAGTACACCATGTGGAACATGGACCCGTCGGGCCGGTTCCAGGACCGGATGACTTTCAAGGGCTATCGATCCGGCCACATGATGTATCTCCGGCAGCAGGACCTCGCGACCTCGAACGACGACATCCGCGCGTTCATTGCCAGAACGACCACCAAACCCGGCCAGCCGGCCAAGCGGTAGCGACATGGTGACCACGTTGGTTCTGTTGCTGCAGGTCGCGGCCCCGAGCCGGATCACGATGGAATACGATGTCCGGGTCCCGATGCGGGACGGCGTGGCGCTCTCCGCCGACGTCTACCGGCCCAGTTCCGCCGAGCGAGTGCCGATCATCTTGGTCCGGACCCCGTATGACAACGGCGGCGCGGGTTTCGTGGCGGCGGGCAAACTTTGGGCGTCGCGCGGCTACGCCTACGTGGTCCAGGACGTCCGCGGCCGGGGGGAGTCGGAGGGCACCTTCTATCCATTGGTGACCGAGGCGAACGACGGCTACGACACCATCGAGTGGCTGGCCCGCCAGTCGTGGTCCAACGGCCGGGTCGGCATGATGGGCGGTTCGTACCTCGGGTGGGTCCAGATGTACGCGGCCATCACGAAACCGCCCGCCCTCAAGGCCCTGATTCCGAGCGTCACACCGCCGGACCCCGATCGCAACTTCCCGGTTCAGTTCGGCGCCTACGGCATCACGACGCTCTCCTGGCTGGCGGCCATCTCGGGCAAGACGATGCAGGACATTTCCCAGCACGATCTCCGGGGCGCGTACAGCCATCTCCCGCTCTACGAAGCCGACCGTCTGTTAGGCCGAACCCTGACCGCCTGGCGCGACTGGCTCGATCACCCGACCCGGGACAGCTACTGGGAAGCGCAGAGCTTCCAGGGAGCGCTCAAGGACGTGGCCATCCCGATGCTTCACATCAGCGGCTGGTACGATGACGTCCTGGTGGGCACCACCGAGAACTACGCCATTACCCGGGACAAAGCCAACCAGTTCTTGATGATCGGACCTTGGGGCCACCGGATCAACCAGGGCCGGAAGCTCGGCGCCATCGACTTCGGCCCCCATGCGGTCGTCAATCTCGACAGCCTCAATCATCGCTGGTTCGACCGTTGGCTCAAGGAAATCCCGAACGGCGCCGAGCGGGACGCCAAGGTTCGGGTCTTCGTGATGGGGGAGAACCGATGGCGGGACGAAGCGGAATGGCCCCTGGCCCGCACCCGGTACGTCCGCTACTACCTCACGAGCGGCGGGAAGGCCAATTCGAGCCGGGGCGACGGCCGGCTCGACACGATTCCTCCCGGCGCCTCACCGCCCGACCGGTATCGGGCCGATCCGATGAACCCTTATCCCTTCGTCACCGACGACGCCTTCTCCCAGGTCGGCGGCCCGGACGATTACCGCGAGGTTGAAAAGCGGCCCGACGTCCTGATCTACACGACCGCGGCGCTCCCGGCGCCAATGGAGGTCTGCGGCCCGCTCAGCGTGACCCTGTTCGCCGCCTCATCGGCCAAGGACACCGACTGGGCCACCAAGGTCTTGGCCGTCCGCCCCGATGGGTTCGTGCTCCGGTTGAACGACGGGATCGTCCGAGCGCGGTTCCGGCACGGGCGCGACCGCGAGGTGTTCCTCGAGCCGGGGGCCGTCGAGCCATACCAGATCGACAATTGGTCGACGTGCATTCGGCTCGGCCGGGGCTGGCGGGTCCGGCTGGAAATCGCGTCGCACGCGTTCCCGAAATTCGACCGGAACATGCAGACCGGCGGGCCGATCGGGAAAGAAGCGACCGGGGTCGTCGCGGATCAGACGGTGTATCATGAGGCGGGGCGGGCGTCGTATGTCGTACTGCCGGTGCTCGGCACTCGGCGCTCGGCACTCGGCGCTCGGGGTCGGGCGGTGAATTCTCTTTCAACTTTGGAGCGTTGATATGCGGGCAGTTCTTGGGGTCTTGGTGCTGGGCGGGTTGGCGGGGCCGGTCGCGGCGCAGCGGGGTGAGGCGGCGTTGCATGGAGAAATGAACCGGATCGCGCCGCTTTCGGGCGGGGTGCTCGGGATCGCGGCGATCCATCTCGAGTCGGGGCGGACGTTCTTTCACAATGCGGATGAGGCGTTTCCGCTTGCCAGCACCTACAAGGTGCCGATCGCGGTGCAGGCACTCACCCTCGTGGAGCAAGGGAAGCTCGATCTCGACCGGATGATCGCCTGGGATACCACCGATCTCCATATCGGGAGCGAGGCATTCCTGCTGTTTCGGAAACCGGGGTTTGCGCTCTCAGTGCGGAACATGCTCGAGACGATGCTGATCTTGTCGGAGAACAACTCCACGGACTGGATGCTCAAACTCGCGGGCGGAGGCGCGGCGGTCACCCAGCGGCTCCGGGACATCGGCATCACCGATGTCCGGGTTGACCGGCCCACCGCCGAGATCATTGCCCACCCCTACGGCATTACCGACATCTGGACCGACGGGAAGTTTTCGAGAACGAAGTGGGAGTCCCAGATGGGCGCGCTCTCCAAGGCGCGGCGGGACTCAGCGGCCTACTACTATGCCCAGGACCCGCGGGATCACGGCAGCCCCAAGGGCATGCTGGCCCTCCTGACCAAAGTGTGGAAGGGTGAGGTCTTGAACAAGACGAACACCGCCCTGCTCTTCGACATCATGTACCGCTGCGAAACCGGCGCCGCCCGGATCAAGGGCATGCTCCCCCCCGGCACCCGGGTGGCCCACAAGACCGGCACCTACGCCGGCACGGTCAACGACATCGGCATCATCGATCTGCCCGACGGCACCCACGTCGCCATCGCCGCCTACGTCAAGAAATCAAGCAAGATCCAAGGCCCCGACCTCGAAGCCACGATAGCCCAAGCCGCCCGGGCAGTCTACGACTATTTCGTTTTCGCGAACTGATCTCGGCACTCG
>JANMHX010000119.1:0-3077 GCA_031375485.1 Gemmatimonadota bacterium
GCAGCTGGTTTTGATGTTGGGGGAGTCGGGGGGGGCGTTTGCGGGGGCGGTTCGGGGGGTGACAGGGGGGCAGTTTCATTTCAAGCCTCCGGGGGGCGGGTGGTCGATTGCGGAGACGGCGGAGCATGTGACCGTGGCGGAGACGGGGTCGGGGAAGTTGATCCGGGGGAAGTTGGTTCGGGAGCCGACGGCACCTGAGCTGCTGGCGCAGACGGTGGGGGCGATGGAGCGGGTCGATGCGCGGCTCTTGACCCGGGAGCGGAAGGTTCCGGCGCCGGACTTTGTCCTGCCGACGGGGCGGTGGAGTACGCCGGATGAGATGATGGCGGTGTTCGAGGAGAGCCGGCAGGCGACGATTGACTTCATCAAGACGACGGAGCACGACTTGACGATGTTCGCGGCGCCGCATCCGGCGCTCGGGCCGTTGAACGGGTTGCAGTGGGGGTACTTCTTGGTCCGGCATTGTTTGCGGCACATCGAACAAATCGATGAGGTCAAGGCGGCGGCGGGGTACCCGCAGTAAAGGTCTCGAAGAAGCCGAAGCCGGAGTCGGCGACGGCGGCGCCGAGCAGCCGGCCCCGGGCGGTGAACTGGCCGCGCATCTGAAGGAATGAGAGCCGGGCCGAGCCGGTGCCGATCGGGGTGGTTTGAGTATTCCGGACCGTGACGTCGAGGCGGAGGGTGTCCGGCTCCCGGACGGCAATCAGAGAGAAGGCGCCGTCCCGATAGTCGATCGAACTGAACCGGAGGATTTGCCGGACGCCCTGTGAGTCAACCGCGGCCAGGAAGTAGGGTGACCCGGATGGGGAGCTCGCGCTGTCGTTGGTAAGGACCCCGCCGTAGACCAGACTCATCCGGGTTCCTCGAGCCTGGCCCCAGTTCCAGGTCGTTTGCCGCCAGACCCCCCAATTGTGATCGTGATAGGCCGCGACGTCGGTGAGTTCCCGGCACTCGGTGTCCTCGCACAGGGTGCCGGTGGCGGTGCCGCGGAGGACCGGAACCACGTAGCCCGACAGGACCCGGTCGCTCTTCAGTTCAACCGGCGGGAAGTAGGCGTTAGGCTCAGGCACGACGGTAAAATCGAACCGAACCGCGCCCGACGGCCCCGACGCGCTCCCTTGAATCCGGTAGCGGCCGTCGCGTTGGGTGACCGTGTGGCGACCGATGGCGATGTCAGCGGAGGCGGTGTCGTAGCGGACCGCAGAAAGCGGGGCGACCGACTCGAAGCGGGCCGGGGGACGGCCGGCTCGGTGCCGGGTCACCAAGAGCTGGCCCGAACTTCCAACCATATAGGTGATGTACCACCACTCGTCGGGGCTTGGCGCCACGTTGAAGTAGTGCCACTCGGCCCAAGTCGAATCTTGAACCGGAGGGTGGAACCGGTCGAGCTCGTGGTACAGTTGCTCGGGCGTGGGCTGCGCAAAGCGGTGGTCGTCCGGACTGTCGTCCCAGGATCCCGCCACCACGTTGAGGCCGGCCCCGACGGCCCGAGCTCCCGACGGCAGTTCGCCGCCGGCGCGGAGCGTCAGCAGTTGGCCGCCCCGCTCGAGGTACACCAGCTTGTGCTCGATGACCGGGGAGGTGGCGCGGATGACGTCGTCGAGTCGTTTGCCGCCGACCAACTGCCGCTCCAGAAACCGGGCCCGGTCGATCCCGAAGAACAGCCCGCCCATCGAGCCGGTCCGGAGGCCCTCGAGGTCGATGCCTTCCGGCAGCACGGTCACTTGCCCGCCGCCGACCAGGTTGACGTCACGCGATTGGATCAGCATCGCCTCGCCGACCGAGAGGAGCACCATCATGACGCCGGCACCGACCGCGAACCCGAACCAGAGCACCATCGCCCGGCCGGGTTTGACGAAGAGATGACGGAACGCCAGCGTCATGACCGTCCGGAAGTCAGCGCGGGGCACGCTCATCCTTGGCGACTCGGCCGTCGAGCAGCGACACCCGGCGGGCGGCCCGGCCGGCCAGCCGTTCGTCGTGGGTGACGACGACCACGGTCACGCCGTCCCGATGCAGCTGGTCGAAGAGGCCGAGAATCTGGTCGCCGGTGACGGCATCGAGTTCGCCGGTGGGTTCGTCGGCCAGAATGAGGGCCGGATGGTTGGCGAGGGCCCGGGCAATGGCCACTCGCTGCATTTCCCCGCCCGAGAGCTGGGTAGCGCGGTGGTCGATCCGGTCGGAGAGACCGACGTAGGCGAGGAGTTCGCGGGCCCGAGCGGAGCGGTCGGCGCGGGACGCACCGGCCTCCGCCATGGGGAGTTCGACGTTTTCGCGGGCGGTGAGGACCGGCATCAGGTGGAAGCGCTGAAAGATGAACCCGACTTTGGTGAGCCGGAGGGTGGTGAGTTCCGAATCGGAAAGCTGCTCGACGGCGGTCCCCATCAGTTCGAGCGACCCGCTGGTTGGTTGGTCGAGCCCGCCGAGGAGCTGAAGCAGGGTTGATTTGCCGCTGCCCGAGGGCCCGGTAATGGCGACGTATTCGCCCTGATCGATCTCGAGTGAAACACCCCGCAGGGCCGAGACCGGGCGGCTGTTGATCGAGTAGGTCTTCGCGAGGTCCTTTGCCGCAACCACCTTCACGTGGCGGGCACCGGCTCGGAAACGGGGAGGGCTATCGCCTGGCAGGCGTTGAGCCCTGGGGGGCAAACCCCCACTCGGAGGGTGCCTTCGATCCGGCCCTGACCTCGGGCCAGGCGAACTCTCGGGGGGGCGGCAAAGTAGGCACTGTCCGGGGTCATCGAGGGCGAATCGAGGGTCAAGCGGCCACCGCCTTCGAGTTCGATGGTCGGTTTGAGCCGGGAGTTGATTCGGGCGCCGGTGGCGGGGTAAAGCACCAGGTCAAAGGCCTGGCCGGCCGGCTCGACCACGAGGCGCATCAGGCCGGGCAAGGGATTTGACCGGTCGGCGCAGCCGGCGCCGAGGCCGGCCAGCGTCATGACAACGAGGAACGACTTCATCGGGGTAATCTACTCGGTCAGGAGGGATTCGATCCGGCGGGCCCATTCCTGGTGCCACTGGTCGCCGACATGGAACTCCCCGTAGCCCTCATACCGGATCCGGCCCTGTTTGTCGAT
>JANMHX010000126.1:0-8423 GCA_031375485.1 Gemmatimonadota bacterium
CTACGATAGGGATTCTGTTGTCGGAAGTCAACACCAGGGCGGTTGGGCCGATTACGTTTCGGTATGGCGAACCGTCTTCCGCCCGGCCTTCGCGGTCAGGCGCTTCTGCATGACCCCCATGTGACCAAGGGCACCGCCTTCAGCCCCGCCGAGCGCGATGCGTTGGGCCTGCGAGGTCTGCTCCCGCCCCGGGTGTTCTCGATCGAGCAGCAGATGGCGCGGGTGCTCCGCAATTTTCGCGGCAAGCCCAATCCCCTGGAGCAGTACGTCTTCTTGACCGCGCTCCAAGATCGAAGCGACACTTTGTTCTATCGAGTGTTGATCGACCATATCGCCGAGATGATGCCGGTGGTGTACACGCCGACGGTCGGGGAAGCTTGCCGGAGCTTCGGTCATATCTATCGCCGGCCCCGGGGCCTGTACGTCACGGTGGAGGACCAGGGCCGAGTCCGCGATGTCCTGGCGAACTGGCCGGATCGGGACCCGGCCATCATCGTTGTGACGGACGGCGAACGGATACTTGGACTCGGTGACCTGGGCGCCTATGGGATGGGGATTCCGATCGGCAAGCTGTCGCTCTACACGGCGTGCGCGGGAGTGCCGCCGGACCGGTGCCTCCCGATCATGCTCGACGTGGGCACCGACAACGAGGAGCTCTTGCACGACCCGCTCTATACGGGGTTGGTGCGCCGGCGGGTCCGGGGCGCAGAGTATGCGGCATTGGTCGAGGAGTTCGTCGTGGCGGTATCGGAGATGTTCCCGAACGCGATTCTCCAGTTCGAAGACTTCGCGACCGAGAACGCCCTTGGGCTCCTGGCCCGATACCGGGACCGGCTCGCCAGCTTCAACGATGACATCCAAGGGACGGCGGCGGTGACGTTGGCCGGTCTGTGGGCAGCGGGCCGGATCACCGGGCGCTCGCTCGCGGACCAGCGGTTGCTGTTTCTCGGCGCCGGCTCGGCGGCGACGGGCATCGCCGACCTGATCGTCGCCGCGCTGGTCCGGGACGGCCTTTCGGTCGAGGAGGCCCGGCGCCGGTGTTGGTTCGTCGACTCCAAGGGTCTGGTGGTGCGCGGGCGATCCGACCTCGCGGTCCACAAGCGGCCCTACGCGCACGACCACGCCCCCGCCACGACGCTCCTCGATGCCGTGACGTTGCTCAAGCCAACCGCGATCCTCGGATTGTCCGCTCAAGGCGGGGCGTTCACCGAACCGGTGGTTCGGACCATGGCGGAGCTCAACCAGCGGCCGATCGTACTGGCCCTCTCGAATCCGACCTCGAAGGCTGAGTGCACGGCGGAGCAGGCCTATCAATGGAGCGACGGGCGGGCGGTCTTCGCGAGCGGCAGCCCCTTTGCCCCGGTGAACTGGCTGGGCCGCGACCATCATCCGGGGCAGGGGAACAACGCCTATATCTTTCCGGGGTTGGGATTGGGCGCCATTGCTTGCGGGGCGCGGCGGATTACCGACCCGATGTTCCTGGCCGCCGCCGATACCCTCGCGGCGTCGGTCAGCCAGGAGGCCCTCGATCGGGGAACCCTCTACCCGCCGCTCGGGGAGATTCGGACGGTGTCGGCGGCGATTGCGGCGGCGGTCATCGAAGTGGCCCGCCGGGAAGGGAACGCCACGGTCGGGGAGGGGTCGCTGCCGGAGCAACTCGTTGCCGCCATGGTGTATCAGCCCGCCTATCCCGACTACCTGGCCTCGACGTGAGGTTCCGCGCGTCCTTCCTGATCGGGGCCGGGTTGCTCTCCGGGTTGACCGCAGCCCCGCTCCCCGAGCCGGTCGGTCCGCTCGCCCGCCGAGTGCCGAGCCCCGAGTGCCGAGTGCCGAGCCCTTAATGCGAATCCATTTGGTCGACGGTACCTATGAGCTGTACCGCCACTTCTTTGCGTTGCCGCCCTCGGCCGACCGCGATGGCCACGAGGTAGGAGCCGTGATCGGGGTCTTAGGGTCGATGTTAGGCATGCTGCAGGACGGCGCCACCCATCTGGCGGTGGCCACCGACCATGTGGTCGAGTCGTTCCGGAACGGGCTCTGGCCGGGCTACAAGACCGGTGACGGGATCGAGCCGAACCTCCATCGGCAGTTTCATCCGCTGGAGGAGAGCCTCCGGGCGATGGGTGTCGTGGTGTGGGCCATGGAGGAATTCGAAGCCGATGATGGACTGGCGGCGGGGGCCCGCGTTGCGGCGGCCGACGCCCGGGTTGACCAAGTGCTGATCTGCACGCCCGATAAGGACCTCGGCCAGTGCGTCGCCGGCGATCGGGTGGTGCAGTTCGATCGCCGGAACCGGGAGATCCGGAATGAAGCCGGCGTGGTGGCCAAGTTCGGGGTCGGGCCCGGGTCGATTCCCGACTATTTGGCGTTGGTCGGCGATGCCGCCGATGGCTTCCCGGGGATTCGGGGCTGGGGTGCGAAATCGGCCTCGGCGGTGCTGGCTCGCTACGAACACCTCGAGGCGATTCCGGCCGACCCCGCCGACTGGGACGTTCCGGTGCGAGGCGCCGCCCGGCTATCCGCCGCGCTGGAAGCCGACCGGCCCCAGGCGGTGCTGTTCCGCACCTTGGCCACGCTCCGGGACGACGCCCCGGTCTGTCGGTCCGTGGATGAGTTACGGTGGACCGGCCCTCGACCCGAGTTCGAGGCTCTCTCGGCGGCGTTGGGCGTGCCGCAGTTGTGGGACCGGGCTCGCCGGATTGCCCCGTCGGGCGGGCAGTAGGACGCCGGGCGATTTATCTTCGGAGCCGGGTTCCTCACGTGCTCCATCTCCAATGAAGGCCACTATGTCCGACGAAGATCTGAAAGCCGAACTCGAGCGCCTCCGGGCGGAGAACGCCTCGCTCAAAGACAAATCCAAACGGGCCGTCTATCTCAAGGTGAGCGAGAAGGGCGGGCTCTCGCTCTATGGATTGGGCCGCTTCCCGGTCACCCTCTACAAGGAGCAGTGGGACAAACTGCTCGATATGGCCGACGAGATCCGGTCCTTCCTTCGCGAGCATGATCGAGAGCTCAAGAGCAAGGAGTAGCTCGGATCAATTCCGGAAGGCCTCCATCATGAGGCCGAACGCCCGATCGAGGGCCCGGTCTGCTTCCCGGGCCCCTTTGTATTTCCCGAGCCGGACGATCACCAATTGACGTGACGGGACGATCGTGGCGCTTTGGCCGCCGGCGCCGAGCATCGCGTACGCCTCCTTGGGCAGCGACCACCCGCCGTCGCCGTTGACCCAGAAAAAGCCGCCGCCGTAGACCGGATTGCCGTCGGCCACCCACGCAGGGGCCGGAGTCCGGACATAGTCGACGTAGCCCGCCGGCAGGAGCCGCTGGCCGTTCCAGATCCCGTCCTGCAGGTAGAGGTTGGCCAGCCGGGCCCAATCGCGGGCCGAGAGAAATTCGTACCCCTGGGTCAAGAAGTTGCCGTAGGGATCGGTTTCCATGACGGCGTCGCGGATCCCGATCTTGTCGAAGAGCGCCCGCCGCGGGAAAGCGTGGTAGTTCTCCCCGAGTTTTTCGACCGCCAGCCGGGTCAAGTAATTGGTCAGCACCGGGTCGGTGTTTCGGTACCGGCCTACGGTGTTCGGCTTCCATTGTTGCGGCCGAGTGGCGGCGTATTGGAAACTGTTGACGGTGCCGGTGTAGAGATACAGGTGGTCGGGGTACCCCGCGGAGTCGACGAACCCGGGATCGTTCGGGCTCAGGAGCCGGAGTCCACTCGACATCCGCATCAAGTCGGCGATGCGAATGGCCTGACGGGGGTCGCCGGCGGCTTGCCATTCGGGAATTGGCGCGGGCTGCATCAGTTCGTAGGCGCCCCGGTTGATCAACGTGGCCATCAGGGTGCCGGTCAGGCTCTTACCCATCGACCAACTCTCGAGCGGCGTGTGGATGCCGATCCCGGTCCCATACCGCTCGGCGATGATCCGGCCCCGGTAGGTGACCACCAGCCCTAACGTCATCGCCTGGGGCGAACCGAAGGCGGTGTCCATGGCGGCGGCAAACCGAACCGAGTCGATCTCCGCGGGCCAGGGCGCCGGCGCGACCCCATCGCCCATCGGCCACGGGGTCGTCTCGGCCGGGGGCAGGGTGGACGCGACGATCGACGGCGTGAAGAACACCGAGTCGGCACCGATCGGCAAGGCGATGCAGCCCTGACTGCCGTACTTCCGGGCCACTCGGGTGGTGCCGGAGAGGGTCGTCAGCCGGACGGTGGAGGTCGCCCGGTCGACCACCGTGTCTTTGACCTGCTTCCGGTCGGCGTAGGGGCCGGTGAAGTAGCCGACGGATTCGGCGGCGTCGGCCGGATCGAGTCCGGTGATGAACACCGCTGAGCAAAGCGTCTTGGCGAACCCCGCGATGGAATGGGCCAGGCGGTCGCCGGGCGGGGCGGTCCAGGTGCCCGGCAGTTCCAACGAATCGCCGCGCGCCTTGATCGCGATCGCGGGATCGGGTGTGGCGGACGGCGGTGTCTTCGGCTCGGCCCCACACCCCAGGGCGACGATCAGGCCGGCGAGGGCCCCTCGGTTCACAGGCAGCACGGACACCTCATGATCGTTGGTTGGCGGGAGACGCGGTCATAAGGTAACGCGGGTTTCTTCCGTTCCGCCACCGGCCCCTCTATCCTTTCGATGCCCCTCTCTGGAGAACCCCGTCGTGTTCACATTGCCCCACCGCGCTCCGGTCGCGCTCCTTCTCTTGGTGGGGGGCGCCGCCGCGCCGACGACCGCCCAACCGCTGGCCCGCCGGATCGAGGCGATCATGGCCCGGCCCGAGTTCCGGCGCTCGTACTTCGGGATGGCGTTCGTCGACCTCGCGACTGGAAAGCCGGTCTACCGTCACAACGCCGACAAATTCTTCGTCCCGGGGTCGACCACGAAGGTACCCACCGCGGCCTCCGCCATTCAGCTGCTCGGTGCGGACTATCGATTTCATACCCGGATCTACCGAACCGGCCCGATCGTGAACGGCGTGCTCGAGGGCGACCTGGTGCTGGTCGCGAGCGGTGACCCCAATCTGTCCGGCCGGCTCCGGCCCGACGGGACGCTGGCGTTCACCAACGAGGATCATTCCTACGGCAACATGCCCGAGGACTTGGTCGACGGCGATCCGCTGGCGCCGTTCCGGAGTCTGGTGAGCCAGGTCAAGGCCACCGGAGTTCGGCGGATTGTCGGCCGGGTCATCGTCGACATCTCGCTCTTTCCCGAAGGCGACCGCGAAGGCGGCACCAATGTCGTGATCTCGCCGATGGTGTTGAACGACAATTTGATCGACGTGGTGGTCGTCCCCGGCGACCGGGAGGGGGCGCCGGCCACGCTCCGTCCGACGGTGGCGTCGTCCTACGCTCATTTCATCAATCAGGTCGTGACCGGTCCGAGCGGCGCTGAGTTCACCGCTGACGTGGCGAGCGACACGAGCGCGAGCGACGGGAGCCGAGTGGTGGTGCTCAAAGGCGTCATTCCGGCCGGCGGCAAAGGGATGGTGGGGTATCGGGTGCCGCAGCCGAGCCGGTTCGCCGAGTTTACCCTGGCCGATTTGCTCCAGGAGGCGGGGATTGCCGCTCGGCCGCGGCTGGCGGAGCAGCGGGTCGACCACGACCAACTCTCGTCGCACTATGTCGGCGACCATCAAGTGGCCGAGTACGTATCGGCGCCGATGACCGAAGTGATCAAGGTCCTGCTCAAAGTCAGCCAGAACCTCCATGCCTCGATGATGCCGTACGTGTTAGGCGGACTCTTGGCCAAGGAAGGGACCACCGCCGCTGGGTTCCGGAAAGTCCGCGAGTGGGAGGTCAAGGCGGGTCTCGACTTGACCGGGCAGTCCCAGGGTGATGGCGCTGGAGCGGAGGCTCATTTTGCGCCGGATTTCATGGTGTCGCTGCTCCGGTACATGGCCGGCCAGGGCGAGTTCCAGTCGTTCTTCAAGGCGTTGCCGGTGCTGGGACAGGATGGGACGCTGGCGGCGATTCAGGTCCAGTCACCGGCGGCGGGCCAGGTCCACGCCAAGACCGGAACCTTCGGTGAGGCGGATCGGGTCGGACCGGGCGCGATGGTCAACGGCAAGGGGCTCGCCGGCTATATCGACACCAAGGATGGGCGGCGCCTGGCGTTCACCATCTACATCAACAACACCCACGTGGCCAAGGGTGCCGACATCCAGGGCATCGTCGGACAGGCCATCGGGGAGATTGCCGCCGAGGCGTGGGCGGGTCGCTGATGGGATGTCTGAATCGAACCGCGATGGTGGCGGGTACCTTGGCCGTCCGATCTTCAACGAACCTGCCATGACCGACCCCCAGGCACGACTCGCGACGGCCCTCGCTGATCGCTACACGATCCAGCGGGAGCTCGGTGCGGGCGGCATGGCCACGGTGTACCTGGCGGAGGACCTGAAACACGACCGGAAAGTCGCCGTGAAGGTCCTTCGGCCCGAGTTGGCGGCCGTCATCGGCGCCGAGCGATTCCTCCAGGAAATCAAGACCACCGCCAGTCTGCAGCATCCCCACATCCTCGGCCTGATCGACTCCGGGGAGACCACGGATCAGCTGTGGTACGTCATGCCGTTCGTCGAGGGGGAATCGCTCCGAGATCGACTGAGGCGCGAAAAACAGCTTCCGGTCGACGAGGCGGTACGCCTTGCCGTCGAAGTGGCGGGAGCGCTCGACTACGCCCACCGTCGCGGCGTCATCCATCGCGACATCAAACCCGAGAATATCCTCTTGCAGGATGGCCGCGCCATGGTGGCCGACTTCGGCATCGCGCTGGCGGCCAGCAAGGCCGGTGGCAACCGGATAACCGAGACCGGGATGTCGCTCGGCACGCCGCAGTACATGAGTCCGGAACAAGCGATGGGGGACCGGGAGGTCACGGCCCGTAGCGATGTGTATGCCCTCGGCTGCGTGTTGTACGAGCTGCTCATTGGGGAGCCCCCGTTCGCGGGTCCCACGCTCCAATCGATCGTCGCGAAGGTCATGACCGGCGAGCCGGCGCCACTGACCGCCGCGCGGAAGACGATTCCACCGCACGTCGAGGCCGCCGTGCTCCAGGCGCTACAGAAGCTGCCGGCGGACCGCTTTGCCAGCGCGGCGGAGTTTGCGGCGGCTCTGGGGAATCCGGCATTCGCCTCTGCCACCGCGTTGTCCCGCTCGGGGGTGCGCCGGCGGCCGGTGGCCGGATGGCTCCCCTGGGCCCTCGTGGCCGCGGCAGTCGGTTTTATCGGCTACGAGCAGTTCCGGCCGATGGATGAGTCCACGCCGGCGCCCTTATACCGCCTCAATCTCATGCTGCCCGACAACGCGGCGTGGGCGGGCGACATCGCGACGAGCCCGGTGCTCTCACCAGACGGTACCAAGCTGGTCTACAATGGCCGGGACTCCAGTGCGGTGCGACGGCTGTATCTGCGCGAGATGGACAAAGCGGACCCCATCCCCATTCCGGGAAGCGACAATGGATACCGGCCGTTCTTCTCCCCAGACGGCCGCTCGGTAGGGTTCTCCCTGGGGACCCGCATCGTGAAAGTCGCGTTGGCAGGTGGAGCGCCGGAGACGGTGTGCGAGTCCGGTGGGCTCACCGTGGCGACGTGGCTGGAGAGCGACATGATCGTATTCGCGGATGGCACCGGCCTCCACCAATGCGCGCCCAACGGTCAGGTGACCACGTTGCTCGGGAGTGCGGCTGGTGAGCGGTTCGACTATCCGCACGGCTTGCCGGGCGACCGGGGGGTGCTCTTTGGAATTCGACGCCAGGCCACCAGCAGGCTGGGGGTGATGGACCCGCGGACTCGTGCCGTCAAGGCGCTGGACATCATGGGGAGCGATCCACGGTTCGTCGCGAGTGGTCACCTCGTGTACCTGGATCCGGAGGGACGCCTTCGCGCGGTGCCATTCGACGTGAACTCGCTCTCGGTTGTGGGAGATCCGGTCGCGCTCGACGAGCAGGTCAAGGTCGAGATTGGTGGAGCCGTCATGGCCGTGTCCCGAAATGGTACGATGGTCATTCCGGGCTCCGGGTCGCAGGCGCTCGTCCTGGTTGACCGATCTGGCCGATTCGAACGACTCCACCCGAGGCTCGGGGATTTCGGGGATCCGCAACTGTCGCCCGACGGTCGGCGCCTTGCCGTTAGGCTGGACAATAACATCTGGCTGTTGGACCGGACTCAGGGGACCTTGACCCGCCTTTCGTTCGACGGCTCGGCCAGCCGGCCAGTGTGGAGCATGGATGCGCACCGCATCGCGTATACCCGGCAAATCGGCCGTCACGTGGACGCCCGCTTCATCAGCCCGGACGGCAACACGAAAGCGGATTCCTTGCTGGCCCTGCCCATGCTGGAAATCTGGGAGGTGCTGTTTGCCCCGAATGGCCGATCGATGTTGGTGCGCACGGTCGGTGGGCCCGGCGGCCGAGACGTGTGGCTGACGTCGCTCGACTCGC
>JANMHX010000144.1:0-6120 GCA_031375485.1 Gemmatimonadota bacterium
GGCCCCCCTGCCCTTCGCCGAGCCGGATCGACTGATCCATGGTCAAGAAACCAACCCCGAGGGAGCCGACTTCTCGGCGTCGGAACCCAACTACCTCGATTTCCGCGACCGGAACCAAACCCTCGCCGCGCTGGCGGCCTATCGGGTTGACCAAGTCAGTCTGACGGGCGGCGCCGAGCCGGAACGGATCACCGCCGTCGCGGCCACCCATTCGTTGTTTTCCACCCTCGGTATCGGCGCCGCGATCGGACGGATCTTTACCGCCGATGAAGACCGCCCCGACGGAGCGGCCGCGGTCGTCGTGCTGGGGCACGGACTCTGGCAGCGGGTCTTCGGCGGCGATTCGTCGATCGTCGGCCGCGCGATCACGCTGAAGGGCCAGCCGTTTACCGTCATCGGTGTCGTGCCGTCGACCTTCCGTTTTCTCCAGGCCGACGCGTGGATGCCGTTGGCGCCAAGCCCCCGTAGCGACCGGGACGACCACTGGCTCGACCTGATCGGGCGGCTTCGGCCCGGCGCCACCATCGAACAGGCCCAGGCCGACTTGGCGCGGATCGCCGCGCAGAACGGGGTCACCTACCCGGTGGTCGCCGGTTGGGGAGTTCGGCTCCAACCGCTCGATGCCTGGATCGTCGGCCCGAGTTTTCGGCAATCCAGCGTCTTGCTCGCGGGTGCCGTCGGCATCCTGCTCCTTTTGGCGTGCACCAACGTGGCCAATTTGCTGCTGGCCCGAGCCTCAGCCCGACAGACGGACCTCTCCATCCGGTTGGCCCTCGGCGCCGGGCAAGGTCGGCTGATTCGGCAATTCCTGACCGAAAGCGCCGTGCTGTCCCTGCTCGGAGCGCTCGTCGGACTGGTGGCCGTGGTTTGGGCCCTCGCGGCTCTGCGGAGCGTGCCCGTCGGGCTGATCCCCCGCCTCGAAGCGGTCGCCATCAATGCCCGGGTGCTCGGCTTTGCCCTGGTGGTGGCAGTCCTGGCGAGCATCGGAGCCGGAATCTTGCCGGCGCTGCAGGCGTCGAACACCGATGTCCATTCCACCCTGAAGCGAGCCGGCCGGAGCGGTTCCTCCGCCGGGCGGCACCGGCTTCGCGAGGGCCTCGTGGTGGCGCAAGTGGCGCTCGCCGTCACGCTCCTGATTGGCGGCGGTTTGATGGTTCAGAGCTTGGTCCGCCTCCAACAGACCGACACCGGCCTCGCGACCAAGCACGTCTGGACCGTCCCGCTCCAGTTATCTCCGACGCAGTATCCCGAAGAATGGAAGGTGGCCCGGTTCTACCACGCGGTCGCGGCCCGGATCGAAGCGATTCCCGGCGTTGAGAGCGCCGGCGCCACAATCGTCAATCCTTACAGCGGGATGAACTTGGTCAACAACGTGACCCCCGAAGAGCGCGCCGCCGAGTATCCGGCGGGCTTCCTCCAGGCCGGATGGCGGATCGTCTCCCCCGGATACTTCGAATCCGCCGGCGTGCCCGTCCTTAAAGGGCGTGACTTCGGCGAGGGAGATAGTTTCGACGGCGTGCCGGTGGCGGTGATTTCCACGACGTTGGCCGGCCGCCTTTGGCCGGGGCAGGATCCGATCGGCAAACGGTTGTTCTGGGGCGGGACCGATGGCAAGCCACGAACGGTCATCGGCGTGGTGGGTGACATTCGCGACGTCACGGTCGAGGCCGCCCCGCTACCGATCATGTTCCTGTCGACTCGGCAGATCGTCTGGCCGGCCATGACCATGGTGGTCCGAGCCGATCGGGAGGTCCCGAACATCGGCGCCGAGATTCGGCGGGCGGTCTGGGCCGAGGACGCCAATCTACCGGTGCCCGTCGTTCGCCCCATGGCCGAGGCTCGGTCGGAAGCGATAGCCCGGCCCCGGTTCAACGCCGCCCTGCTGGCGGCCTTCGCAACCGCCGCACTCTTGCTCGCGGTTCTCGGGCTCTACGGGGTCCTCTCCTTCGCGGTGGTGGAACGGACCCGGGAGATCGGCGTCCGCGTCGCGCTCGGCGCCGAACCATCCAGAGTGGTGGCGATGCTGGTGGGCCGCGGCTTGCTGCTGACCGGCCTCGGCATCGCCCTTGGACTCACCGGCGCCGTCGGCCTCACCACCCTGATGACGGGCCTCCTCTATCAGACCACCGGCACCGATCCGCTGACCTTCGGGGCGGTTCCGGTCCTGCTGGGGTTGGTGGCTCTTCTGGCTGCCTACCTCCCAGCCCGCCGGGCCACCCGGGTGGACCCGCTCACGGCGCTGCGAGGCGAGTAGCCTGAGGAAACCTTCACCTCCGTTCCATGACCGCTTGGCCCGGCTCCCCAGATACTTAAGGTGATCTCAGAGCCGCAGAGGCACCGATGAAACTCCGCTACACGATTCTGTTCGTCACCGACTTGGACCGGTCGCGGCGGTTCTATCACGACCTGCTCGGCATCCCGATTCGGAGCGAAGACGATAGTTCGATCGAACTGGATACCGGCACCCCGACGTTGGCCCTCCACCGGGCCCATGTCGGAACCGCGGGCCATCACCCGATGATGGCGGCTGGCTGCGCCCGGATCGGCTTCTACGTCGAGGGGTTGGATGCGACCCACCAGCGGCTGCTCGGTGCCGGGGTCTCGTGCATCACGCCGCCCGAGCGGCGCTTCGACCTCTGGGTGGCACTGTACGAGGACCCCGACGGGATCTACTTCACATTGGCCGAGGCAACGCGGTTCCCGGCTGCCGTCTAGAGGAGCACACCATGGCTGGCGCAGCGAAGAAACTCAAGAACCGTGGGATCAAAGCCGTTCGGGCCCTCTACCAGGAAGCGGAGACCCGAGTGCTCGTCGCGGAGGGCCGGAAATCGGTTCGCCGGAAAACTCAACTCGCGGTGGCCGTCACGAAGAAAGCCGCCAAAACCGGGTTGATCGCCGGTCTCGCGGCGGCGGCCGCCGTGGTGGTCCACCAGGTCCGAAAGCGCCGGGTTCCGGACTAAGCTGCGGCTCCATTGGTGGCGGCGTGGCACCCGAGTAATTTCCCCGCCATGCCACCCGTCTCGCCGTACCGCTCGCTGCCGGCCGACCGCCGGCTGGCTTTGGTGACCCATGATATCGCCACTCATCGCCAGTCGCGCGAGGGCTACATCCAACGCATCGTGTCGCGAGGCGGCGGCTTCCGCCGCGAAACTCTCCGCAAATGGACTCCGGCGCAACTCGCCCGGGAAATCGTCCGCGCCAACCTCGAGACGCCCCAGGACGAACTCGGATTGCTCCAAACCTTGTACGTGGAAGTCGAGCCGGCCATTCAGGTGGCGTTTCTGGAAGCCACCCACGTCGCCCATGAAGGCGCCAGTATTCCCGATGACCTGAAGCCGCCCTATACCGACGCCGCCACGGTCAAGTCCGCGGCGATCGCCCTCGTCAAAGCCCACGGAGACGACGGCCGCCGGTACCTCCAGACCATCGCGCTCTACAACGGCGATGCCTGGCCCGGCATCGGCGAGGTGCTGGCTGAGCTGAGCTAGCGGCGGCCCCCGTCGGGCAGGGCGAACGCCACGATCGTTCCGCCTGACGGCGCGCCATTCTTCCCGCCTCCACAGGCAATCACGACGTACTGCCGTCCGTTGACGACGTAGAGAGACGGCGTCGCATTCCCCGACGCGGGCAGCGTCGTTTCCCACAGCAGCTTTCCCGTCAGTTTGTCGTAGACGTGGAACTTCTTGTCATACGTCGTCGCCCCGATGAACAGGAGCCCGTTGGCCGTCACCACCGGGCCGCCGTAGTTGTCGGTCCCGGTATTGGTGACGCCCTGGGCCGCCAGCGCCGGATACTCGCCGAACGGAATCCGCCACCGGATCGTGCCCCGGTTGAGATCAATGGCGTTCAGCGTACCCCACGGCGGGGCCACCGCCGGATACCCTTCGTGGTCGAGGAAGATGTTGTATCCGTCATTCCGATAGTCGAGCCAGAGCGGGTTGCTGGCTTTGGTGTCGGCCGCGTCCCGGCCCGTGATCAAGAAGTTCACCAAATCGTTGATCGCTCCGCCCTCGAGCACTTCGCCGAACCCCGGCATCCGGCCGGTGCCCTGCCGCACCATGGTCACCAGTTCGTCCCGGGTTCGCCGGGTCCCGATGCCGATCAACGAGGGAAACTGCCCCGGCGTGCCCCGGAGATCGGATTGATGGCAGCTGGCGCAGTTGTTTTGATAGAGGGACTTGTCGTCCCGGGGAATCATCTTGAGGAGCCACGCCATCTCGTTGGCGTTGACGTACAGCAATCCGGTGGCGGGATCGAACGCCGCGCCGCCCCACTCGCCGCCGCCGTCATACCCTGGATACACGATCACGCCCTCCTCACTCGGCGGTTGGAACATGCCCGCCGCGCCGTACCGGCGGAACGTGGCCAGTGCCGACGCGTTCGCCTCAGGCGTGCGGTTCGTCAAGGTCGACTCGGTGAGCGTCTGGCGAACGAACGGAGGCGGCTTGAGCGGCACCGGCTGGGTTTCGCTGGCTCGCTCGCCGGCCAGACGTGACGCGCCGACCGGGCGGTACTCAATCGGGAACAGGGGCTTCCCGCTGCGGCGCTCGAACAGAAACACGAATCCGGTCTTGGTGATTTGGGCGACCGCGTCAATCAACCGGCCGTTCCGTCTCACCGTCACCAGACTCGGCGGCGCCGGCAGATCCATATCCCAGAGGTCGTGTTTCACGGTCTGAAAATGCCAGACCCGCCGGCCGGTCCGGGCATCGAGCGCCAAGACGCTATTGGCAAAGAGGTTGTCGCCGTGCCGGTTGGCGCCGTAGAAATCAAAGGCCGCCGACCCCGTCGCGCCGAAGACCAAACCCAGCCGTGGGTCGACCGTTAGGCCGGACCACGCGTTGGCGCCGCCGGCCACTCGATAGGCGTCCGCCGGCCACGTGTCGTAGCCGTACTCGCCAGGACGGGGAATGGTGTGAAAGGTCCACCGGAGGGCGCCAGTCTTGGTGTCGTAGGCCCGAATGTCACCGGGCGACGAAGGCAGGCTCTCGCTGACGCTGCTCCCGAGAATGTAGAGATCCTCGAAGATTACCCCGGGCGTGCTCGCGCTGACCGAGAGGGATTCGAACGGCCGGCCCAGTCCCTGCCGGAGATCGACTCGGCCGCGGTCGCCGAAATCCGCAATCGGTTGCCCGGTCCGTTTGTCGAGCGCCCAGAGATTGTTGCGATGGGTCACGAACACCCGGTCCCGGTACACGGTCACGCCCCGGTGGCGGTACCGGCCGGGCCGCGGGTCGATCAGGTTGGGATCGAAACTCCAGATCTCGCGGCCGGTGGCCGCGTCGAGCGCCACGACCCGGAGTTTCGGCGTGGTGGCGAAGAGCACGCCGTCAACGACGATCGGGTTCGACTGCATCTCCGAACCCGGAAACTCATCGTGCGTCTCGTAGGTCCACGCCACCTGGAGCTGATCGACATTGGCCGGGGTAATCTGGCGCAGGGTCGAGTACCGGGTATTGGTGGAGTTCCCACCGTAGATCGGCCAATCGGCCGAACGCGACTGGGCGCTGAGGGGGGCGGCCAGCAGCACCGCAACGGCACAAGGGGGAAGGTTCATGAGACGGAGTCTACCAGGGCCGAGCGGGCGCTGCCAGCGGACGGCGCCCGGAATTAGATTCGCTCGTGCCCTTCCGCCGCCGAATCAAATGGACCCTGTTCGCCACCCAGTCATTTGGGTCGGCCGGCTTTCTCGTGTCCTCGACGGTCACCCCGATCGTCGGCGCCGCGCTCTCCGGGAGGCCCAGCTGGGCCGGCGTGCCGGCGGCGTTCTACTGGACCGGCGGCGCCTGCTTCGCCTTTCTGTGGGGCCGGCTGCTGGACCGCATTGGCCGGCGGCGGACCATCGCGACCGGGCTCAGTGTCGGTATGGTGGGTGCCGCCATCGCCGCGGCCTCCGTGGTGGCGGGAACCTTCGCGGGGTTCATCGGCGGCCTGGTCCTGATGGGCGCGGCCAACACCGCCGTGCAGCTGGCCCGGTTCGTGGCCGCTGAGGTCCACCCGCGGGCCGAGCGGGGCCGGGCGATCGCCACGGTGGTCATGGGCGGAACCGTGGGCGGAATCCTGGGCCCCCTGCTGGTCGCACCCACGTCGCGGGTGGCCGAGTCGCTCGGGGTGGCTCGC
>JANMHX010000149.1:0-4360 GCA_031375485.1 Gemmatimonadota bacterium
GGAAGTACGTCACCCCCGGCCTCATCGACACCCATAGCCATATCGGGGTGTATCCCGCGCCCGGCACGTCGGCGCAGTCCGATGGCAACGAGGCCACCAGCCCCAACACGGCGGAGGTCTGGGCCGAGCATTCCTTTTGGCCGCACGATCCGCAAATCCCGCTCGCAGTGGCCGGGGGCGTGACCACGGCGCAGATCCTTCCCGGCTCGGCAAATTTATTTGGCGGTCGCTCGGTGGTCGTGCGACTGATTCCCGCGCGAGCGGTCCAGGAAATGAAATTCCCGGGCGCGCCGTATGGCCTCAAAATGGCCTGCGGCGAGAACCCGAAACGAGTGTACCAAAGCCGCGGCCCCTCGACCGCCATGGGCAACATGGCCGGCTACCGGGCGGGCTACATCCAAGCGGAGCAATACCGCCAGCGGTGGGACAAGTGGCTCAAGGACCGGAAGGGCGATCCGCCGGCCCGAGACCTCAAGCTCGAGACCCTCGCCGGCGTGCTTCGAGGCGAGATCTTCGTGCAGAACCACTGCTACCGGGCGGACGAAATGGTCCAAATGCTCGACTTGGCCCAGGAGTTCGGCTTCAAGATCCGGTCGTTTCACCATGGAATCGAGGCCTACAAAGTGGCCGACCTCCTCGCCAAAGCGGGCACGGCCGCCTCGATCTGGTCCGACTGGGGCGGGTTCAAGATGGAGGCCTTTGACCAGATCCTCGAGAACTTGGCCATGGTGACCGCCGCGGGCGCCCGCGGCATCCTCCATACGGACAGCCCCGATGGGATTCAGCGGATGAACCAAGACGCCGCGAAGGCGATGTATGCCGGCAACCGGGCCGGGATCCCGGTCAGCCGGGACCAGGCGATCCGGTGGGTTACCGCCAACCCGGCGTGGGCCTTAGGGATCGATCAACTCACCGGCACCTTGGAGCCGGGCAAGATGGCCGACGTCGTGCTCTGGTCCGGCGACCCGTTCTCGGTGTATTCAAAAGCCGAAAAGGTCTGGAACGAAGGCTGGCTGGTCTTTGACCGCCTCGATAAGACCCGCCAGTACAAGACCGACTTCAACTTGGGCCAGACCGAACCGGGGGTGGGACGATGAACGACCGATGGATGTTCGGTGTAGTGCTGGCGGCCCACGCCCTCGTGGCGCCGATGGCGGCCCAGACGATCGCCATCACGGGCGGCACCGTTTTTCCGGGAGCCGGCCCCAGGATCGAGCGCGGCACGGTCGTGATCGTCAACGGCAAGATCACCGCGGTGGGTCCGAACGTGACCGTCCCGGCTGGAGCGACCATCGTTGATGCCACCGGCAAGTGGGTCACACCCGGGCTGATCCATGCCGGGGCGAATGCGGGAACCGGCGTCGCGGGACTCGGTGGCTATGGCGAGCGTTCGGTCAGCGGCGAGGTCAATCCGTCATTCAATCTGACCGACGGCATCGACCCGGCAGCCTTCTCGATCGCCGTGGCCCGGACGGGCGGTGTCACAACCGGCGTCTACACGCCGGACGGGTCGTTCATTCCTGGCACCGCCGTGGTGGTCGATTTTGCCGGCGAAACGGTGGACCAGATGATCGTCCGGTCGCCGGCCGCCCTATTGATCGACTTAAGCGACGGCAGCAAAGGCGCGGGAGGGGGCGCCCGCGCCGGCACGATCGCCCGACTCAAGCGTCTGTTTGCCGACGCCGTCGAGTACGACCGGCGCCGGCTCGAGTACAAGCGACGCGCCACCCAGGCCTTCAGCGCTCCGGCTGCCGAACTCGAGGCCCTGTTGCCGGCGCTCCGGGGCACCATGCCGGTCGTCATCACGGCCAACCGGCGGATCGACATCACCAACGCCCTGAAGATCGGCCGCGACTACCGCCTCAAACTCATCTTGTCCGGGGCCATCGAGGGCTGGCAGGTGGCCCCGGCCATCGCCGCCGCCGGGGTCCCCGTGATCATGGAACCCAACCGGGACATTCCGAGTTTTGACGGCCTCGGGGCCCGACTGGACAACGTGACCTTGCTCCGGGATGCCGGCGTGAAAGTGGTCATTGCGCAAGGCGACGCGGGGGGAGAGCGGAGCTTGCGGTATGCCGCCGGCAACGCGGTCCGCAACGGGGTGAAATGGGACGACGCCCTGAAGATGATCACCACCTGGCCGGCCGAAGCGTTCGGACTGACTCAGTACGGATCGCTGGCCGCCGGTAAGGTGGCCAATGTGGTGGTGTGGTCGGGTGATCCGTTTGAGTTCTCGAGCGCCGCGGAGCGGGTGTTCATTCGGGGTCAGGATACCTCACTCCGCACTCGGGAGCATGAGTTACGGGACCGGTATCGCACGCTGCCGCCGGTTCGATAGATCGACCCGGGTTCGCCGAACGCGCGACAGCCCGTGGATTGGCAGCGGGCTGTTGCTTGGTGGGATGCTGGACCGGCTAGGGCTTGGCCACTTCGGCTTCGGCCGTGGCCGCCGGGGGGGCCGGTTTTTCGTCGACCCGCACCGTTTCGCCGTCCAACCCATCCAGCTCACGGTCGATCCCCGCGATCTTCGCGGTGACATCGTCCATTTGGGCAAAGAGTGCGTCGACCTGACCCTGGTTGACCTCGCCGCCCCGTTCCTTCTTGTAGACCGCCATTCCCAACTTGTAGGCCACCTTGCTTCGAACGCCGATCAAGCTCGAACGCTCCAGATGCAGCTTGCTCGACTCGACGGCTTCTTTCAAGCGATCGCCGAACTGGTCGAGCTCATCGCGAAATCGATCAAACACAGTAGCCATCGTAGATCCTCCTCGGGAAGCGGAAACAGGGATGGCGGGCTTAACGTCGGATTGGCGGCCCAAGTTTCAAAATGACAAAGGGCGCCCGAGGGGGCGCCCTGTTGACTCCAGCCTCCCGATCCGCGCCCTTAGGGGTAAACCGAGATCTTTTGCTTGCCCTTCGATTTCCACTCGAACGTGACCTTGCCGTCGATCAGTGCGAAGAGGGTATCGTCATTGGCCCGCTTGACGTTCCGGCCGGGGTGAAACTTGGTTCCCCGCTGCCGGACGATGATGTTGCCCGCGATGACTTGCTCGCCGCCGTACCGCTTGACGCCGAGGTACTGGGGATTGCTGGTCCGGCCGTTCTTGGACGAGCCGACACCCTTCTTGTGAGCCATATCAGCCTACCTTCACGGCGGTGATGCGAACGTCGGTGTACTTCTGCCGATGCCCGGTCTTGCGGCGGTAGTTCTTCCGCCGCTTGAACTTGAAGACGTAGAGTTTGTCACCCTTCGCCTCGCCGATCACTTCGGCTTCGACGGCCGCGTTGGGGACAAAGGGCTGCCCAGCCTGGATGGTGCTGCCATCCGAGGTGAGAAGGACTTCACTGAAGGTCAACTTGGCTCCGGGCTCGGCCTCGTCCATCAGGGGTAACCGAACGGTTTCCCCCTGCTGGGCTTTGTACTGCTGACCTTTGGAGCGAAAAATCGCGTACATCACTGTTTCCAGGGTTTTGAGAAAGCCCGTAATGATAAGCAGCAGAACGGGATAGGGCAAGAGCCCGGTCAGGCCACGGCGTAGAGCTCCGTGATGTCCCTGCCGCCGGGCCGGGACATCAGCCGGAACTCGTCCTGGTGCATCGTCGGGTCGTCCCGAAGTTCGATGGATAGGTTGGTCGCTTTTTCGACCGCCACCATCAATTTCGGCTCTTCCTCCTTGAGGTAGAGCGCCACTTCCGGGTGCATTCGAACACACACGATCTTCTCCCGCCGCTCCAGGGCGCACCGGCGAAGCGAGCGTTCGATTCGGCGGGCCACGACCTCCGGGGTAAAGACCCGTCCGGTTCCGAGGCACAGCAGGCATTCGGTGGTCATCGAGGCCCAGAGCGACGGCCGGACCCGCTGCCGGGTCATTTCGACGAGACCGAGGTCGGAGACGGCCAGTGCCTTGGTCCGGGCCCGGTCGCGAACCAGATGGCCCCGGAGTTCCTGGAGGACCCGATCGCGGTTGCCTTTGGTCTCCATGTCGATGAAATCGCAGACGATGATCCCACCCAGGTCGCGGAGCCGAAGCTGCCGGGCGATTTCGCGGGCCGCCTCGAGGTTGGTCTTGAGGATGGTCCGCTCGGGGTCCTTCTTCCCGGTATAACGGCCGGTGTTGACGTCGATCGAGACCAGTGCTTCGGTCGGTTGAATCACCAGCGATCCGCCGGTCGGGAGTTCAACTCGGGGCTTGAAGAGCGACTTGATCTCCGCTTCGATCCCGAACTTGTCGAACAGCGGAATCGCCTCGGTGTAGAGGTGAGCGCGGCCCTTGAGGTCGGGATCGACCTGCTCGAGATACTGCTCCACCTCGGAATGGATCTCCTCCGAGTCGACCCAGAGGGCGTCGACCTTGTCCGA
>JANMHX010000223.1:0-16499 GCA_031375485.1 Gemmatimonadota bacterium
CGATCGAGCCGGCCCGGTTCCTAGGCGTGGCCGACTCGTTAGGCAGCATTGGGCCGGGCCGGGTGGCCGACTTGGTGCTGCTCTCGGCCAATCCGCTGACCGCGATCGGGAACGTGGCGAAGATCGACGTGGTGATTGCCAACGGCCGGGTGTTCGACGCGGCGGCTCGGGAGGCGTTGTTCAAGGCGGCCGAGGCGCTGGCGGCCCGGCCCCCGTCATGAGAGTCCTGCTCCAGCGGGTGGCGCGGGCCCGGGTGCTGATCGAGGGCCAGGAGGTCGGAGCGGTCGACCGGGGGTTTTGTCTCCTGGTGGGCTTTACGCATGCCGACACCGCCGCGGAGTCGGCGTGGATGGCGGAGAAGGTCCTTGGGCTTCGGTTGTTTCCCGACGCCCTTGGCAAGATGAATCTCGGGTTGACGGAGGTCGGGGGCGGGTTGTTGGTGATATCGCAGTTTACCCTCTATGGCGACGCCGCCAAGGGGCGGAGGCCGTCGTTCATCGATGCCTCGAGGCCCGAACATGCGATTCCCCTCTACGAGCATTTCTGCGGCGAACTCCGCCGCCGGGGCGCGACGGTCGCCACCGGACAATTCGGGGCCGAGATGCTGGTGGAGATTTCCAACGACGGGCCGGTGACGCTGATGCTGGAGCGGAACCATGACTGAGGCACCCCTGGTCCTGGCGTCGAAGTCGCCCCGTCGCAAGCAGTTGCTCGAGATGCTCGGGATTCCGGTGGTGATTTCGGCCAGCGATGTGCAGGAGATCCCGTTGCCCCATGAGGCGCCGGCGGCGTATTCCCGCCGGCTGGCCCGGGACAAAGCTCGGGCGGTGCCCGGCGAGTTCGTGCTCGGCGCTGATACGATCGTGGTGATCGACGGGGTGATTCTCGAGAAGCCGACGGACGCCGCCGATGCGGTCCGGATGCTGGACCGGCTCCAGGGCAATCGCCACGAGGTGATCACGTCGGTGTGTCTGGTGGCGCGGGGCCGCGAGTACGAAGCGGCCGACGTCACGGCGGTGTATTTCCGGCCGGCCACCCGCGAGTGGCTGGCCGCCTACGTGGCCACGGGGGAACCGATGGACAAAGCCGGGGCGTACGGCATTCAGGGGTATGGGGCCGCGTTGGTCGACCGGATCGAGGGCGATTTCTTCAGTGTCATGGGGCTCCCGGTCCGAAAGGTGCTCGACCTGCTGGAGCAGGCGGGACGGCCCTACCGGTTCACAGGCTGAACACGACCACCCGGTTCTGCCGGTGCTTGAGTTCGATGTCGGGCAGCCGGGTCAGCTCGGGCGGGCTGGTGAGTTGGCGGACAAAGGGCTCGGCCAGCCGGATTTCGCCGGGCGCGGCATCGTCACAAAGCCGGGAAGCGACATTGACGGCGTCGCCGATGACGCTGTACTCGAGCCGGCGTTCGCTCCCGAGATAGCCGGCGAACACGTCGCCGTAGTTGATGCCGATGCCGATCGACAACGGCGCTTGCCCCGCCGCTTCCCACCGGGTATTGAGCTGCCGCATTCGCCGCTGCATGGCCAGAGCGGCCTCCAGGGCCCGGTCGGCATCGCCGGGGGCCGCGAGCGGAGCGCCCCACACGGCCATGATGGCATCCCCGATGAACTTGTCGAGCGTCCCCCCGTGGTCGAAGACGATGTCGACCATTTCGCTGAAGTACTCCGTCAAGAGCGACCCTAACGCCTCCGGCGCCATCGTTTCCGCCATGGCGGTGAAACCGCGGATGTCGCTGAACAGCACCGTGACGGCCCGGCGCTCGCCGGCCAACCCGATGGCCCCTTTTTCCTTGGCGATTCGAAGCGCTACGCCCGGCGCAAAGAACCGCTCGAAGTTGGCCCGGACCTGGGCGTCGCGGCGCATCGTCTCGGCGTAGGCGAGTTTGCTCAAGGTCACGGCCGCGAGGCCGCCAAAGGCGTAGAGCATCGAGGCCTCGTCTTCCCGGAACGGACGGGTGGCGGTCAGAGTGTCGACGTACAGGACGCCGAGGCATTGGTCCTTCGAGGCCATCAGGGGGGTGCAGATCGCGCCCCGAACGCTCTGCAGCATGACCGAACCGCTCCGAAACCGCTCGTCATCCACCGCGCTCTCGGTCAGGATCGGCGCCCGGTCGAGCACCGCGCGCGTGGCGATCGATCGGGGCACCTGGGTACCGGCGCCGTGGTCGAGCCGGGTTTTGGAACTGGCCGGGATCAGTTCGCCGGAGGCCTCGTCGATCAGGAGCAGGGCCACTCGGTCGACCGGCAGCAGATCGAAGGTCAGGTCGACGATGGCCGCGGTCAGGCGTTCGGGATCGATCTCACCCGAGAGCCGCTTGGCGAGGTCGAGGATCCGCGCCAATTGAGCCGACTCGAGGTTGGTGTCGGGGCTCGCGCCTAACGTGATCTTCCGGACGATCGCTCCCTCGGGCGGAAGATCGGTGGGCGGGGTGGGGAGTTCATGGTCGGCGTGGATCCGGAAGGCCACCTTGCCGAACACGATCGTGTCGCCCGCCATCGCCCGGCCGACCGGCACCCGGGTCCCGTTGATGCTGGTGCCGTTCGAACTCCCCAGGTCACGGATGGCCACGCCGAGCGGCGAGGCGGTCAGTTCGGCATGGCGGCGCGAGACGGTGACGTCGGCAATGACCGCGTCGGTGTCGGGTGCCCGGCCCACGACCACCGGGCCGGCAGGCCCGACCACGATCTCTTGGGCGTGACCGATGCCTCGGAGCCGCCAGGTCATCGGGCCTTGGGGGCCGCGACCAGGTAGCGTCCCGGGCCGGGAATGGTCGCCGCCACCAAATCGGAGCCCGGGCGGCTGGTGGGCAGAAACTCGATCCGGCCGGCCGCGGTCGCCTGGGCGATGTAGAGAGCTCGCTCAAAGCCCAGGTCGCTGCCGTACCGGTCGCGGGCCCCGGCGGGGGCGACGAAGTGGATCGCGTAGCTGACGGTGAGCGACAGTCCGGCGGGGAGCGGTCCAGTCGACTCGAGGTCGATGCCATAGAGGCCGGGCCGGGGGTGGATCGTGATCCGGATCGAGTCGGTTCGGGCACTATCGGACGGGATGGCAATCCGGGCGAACAGGCTGTTGTCGGGTGCTCCGCGCCGGACCAGGATGATCCGGCCTCGACCCGGTGGGATGACCACGACGGTGTCGTCCGGGGCGGTCCCGCCGGATTCCAGGATGAACACCGCGTCACTCCCGGCCGCCGGCGGGGGCGGGGGCGCCTCGCCCCGGGGGGAAATGCCCGGGGTAACTCTTTGGGGCCCGCCGCAGCCTGCCGCCACCAGTGCGGCCAGCACCAGGCGGCGGACTATGTTTCCCCCACCATGCGAATCTGGATCGTCCTGCCGGCGTTGCTCGGGGTCAGCACCGCCTCGGCCCAGGAATGGAACGACTCGTCCACCCGGCACCTGGTCCGACGGGCCGTTGCCGAGCGGGCCGTGGCGGCCGCTGATTCGACCCTGATTTCGTACCGCGCGCGGGCCCATGGTGTCGTGTTGTTTCTCGCCGAGATCGGGTTCGTGGTCGGGATGCCGCCGAGAGTACTCAAGGCGGACGAACTCGACGTGGAAGTGTATTGGGAAAGGCCGGATCGGAGCAAGCAGGTGATTCGGGCGTGGCGGGACTCGACCTTCTTTCCGGTCGACCTCGCCTATCATCGCGATCACCTCGGGATCGTGTCCAATGACTTTGGACCGATGATTCGGATCGGGGAGGGCGACGAGGTGGCGGACGTGGTCCATCCGCTCGCGCCGGGCGGACCTGCGGTCTATGACTACCGGATTACCGACACGGTGGCCATCACGGGACCCGCCGGCCGGGTGGTCGTTGCCGCGCTCGAGTTCCGCCCCAAAGACCGCCGCCAGCCGCTGGCGATCGGCACGCTCCAACTCGATCTTGTCCGGGCCCAGGTGGTGCGATCGAGTCTGTCGTTTACCCCAGCCGCCTATCGGGACGCGGATCTCGAGGATATCGCGGTTCGGCTGGAACGGTCGCTGGTGGAGGGCCGCTACTGGTTGCCGTATGCCCAAGAAATCGAGATCCGGCGCCGGTCGGCGGCGGTCGACTTTCCGGTGCGGGGCATCATTCGCGGCCGGTGGCAGATCGACGACGTCCAGCTGAACGACTCGGCGGTGGTGGTAACGTGGGCCGGGCCGGCCATCGGTGGGCTGACCAGGCCGGGCGGGGGCCAGTGGACCGGTCCGATGCTTCGCCCGGTCGACTCGGCGGCGAGCTGGCGGTCGGAGCAGGTGTTGGGCGAGGTTCGGGCCGCGGCCGGCCGGGCCCTCGGTCGCCGATTGGCCAGCGGACTTCCGGCATGGCGGCTCTCGGTGACCCGGGTCAGCGACGTTTTACGCATTAATCGGGTAGAGGGGCTCCGGATCGGGGCCGGCCTGGCCTGGCAGACGGAAGCCGTGGGCCGGCTAGCCTTGGCGGGCGGGGTGGCCACAATTGACGGCCGGGTGACGGGGCGGGTCGAGATTGCCCGGTCGATCGGCGGTCTCCCGGTCCGGGTGGCGGCCGAGCGGTCGGTGGTCGACGTTGCCGACCGTCCAGCAGCCAGTACCCTGGTCAACTCCTTGGCGGCCCAGGAGGCCGGGCGGGACTGGGGTGACTACCTGCTCCGGGACCGGGTCGGCATTGAAACGACCTGGCCGATCGGGCCGACGACCCGAATGGTCGCGGAGTTCGGACGGGATTGGGGTGGGTCGCTCGAGGCTCGGGCTCGGCCGGCCCGGGGCGCATATCGGGTCAACCCGGCCCTGGGGGGCCCGGGGTACAGCTTCGGCCACCTGACCGTGTCGGACCGCCGGTTCGGGGCCGCCGGGTTGGGCTATTCGGTGGCGGCCCGGGCCGAAGTTGGCGTCGGGTCGGGTGATTTCGGCCGGCTCTCGGTCGACGGCCGGTGGGTAAGTCGGGTTGGCTGGGGCACCCTCGATCTCTCGGCCACGGCCGGGATTGGGACCCCAAAGTTGCCCCGGCGGCGGTCGTTCGTTCTTGGCGGGCCCGGCACCTTACCGGGCGAGCCGTTCCGGGCCTTCGGGGGGCGCCGGATGGTGCTGGTCGCGGCGGACTGGCTGGTGACGGTGCCGGGGCCGTCGATTCCCCTGGGTCCCTTTGGCCGAACCGCCCCCCGAATGGCGATTGGCCCGATGGTCGCCGTGGGGAGTGCCGGCGGACCGGTGGCCGGGGTCCCCTGGGTTGGGTCCTCGGGCCTCCGGCCGATACTGGGAGTGGCGCTCGAGGCCTTCGAACGGGTCCTCCGCCTGGAGGTGGGGCGAGGGTTTCGGGCCCAGTCAGGGTGGTCGGTTTCGCTCGACTTCACCCGGTCTTGGTGGTCTATCATCTAGCAGGGATTGGGGTTACCCCTCTATAATTCGGGAGTCTTGATCGTGCATGATCCTCTGAAGTGGCGAGTGCTGTGACCCATTTTTCCGATGAATGGTTGGTGTCGGCCCTGGGCACTCTGGTAACTCCGGAGGTCGTGGCCGATTTGCGGAAGCGGGCCGGCGAGGGCGGGTCGCTCTGGCAGCAGCTGCTCGATCAACGGGTGCTGGGCGATGATGCCGTGCTGCAGGCGGTGTCGACTCGGTTCCGGCTTCCGGTGGCGGATCTCAACCAGGTCGATCGCCGAGTCATCGAACAGGTGCCCGAACAGCTGGCCCGCCGTTTCAGCGTGATTCCGCTCCGGGCCACCGACAGCTGGGTCGACATCGCCACGGCCAATCCGTTCGACATGGACGCCGAGAAGATGCTGGCCTTCGCCACCGGACTCGAAGTCCGGTTGTCGCTCTGCTCGCCGACGAAAATCCGGGAGAAGCTCGAAGAGGTCTATCGTCCCGACGATCTGGTCGAGCGGCTGTTGGACGGCATCAAAGAAGAGCACGAGGTCACCCAGCTTCGGGACGAGCCCGATGATACCGGGAGCGGGGCCGATCAGGCCCGGGCCCGTCCGATCGTCAAGCTGGTCGACACGCTGTTGGCGGACGGGATCACCAGCCGGGCCAGCGACGTGCACATCGAACCCGGTGAAGGCGGGGTGGCGGTTCGGTATCGGATCGACGGGGTGCTCCGCGAAGTGATGAAGATTCCGCGGTCCGCGGGCATTCCGCTGATCTCCCGGATCAAGATCATGTCAGGGATGGATATTGCCGACCGGTTGCGGCCCCAGGACGGGCGGTGCCGGGTGGCGGTCAATGGCAACCCGGTCGATCTCCGAGTCTCGACGTTGCCGGCCTCGTTAGGCGAGAAGGTCGTGATTCGGATTCTCAACACCCGGGCCACGCTCCTCAATCTCGATAATCTCGGCTTCGACGCCACCGAGCGGGCCACCTTCCAGAAACTCCTCGACAGTAAGGAAGGGATTCTCCTGGTCACCGGGCCGACCGGATCGGGGAAGACCACCACGCTCTACGCGGCGCTCCGGACGGTCCAGGCCACCGGGGTCAACATCGTCACGGTCGAGGACCCGGTCGAGTACCGGCTCGGCGAGAAGATCGTCCAAGTCCAGATCAACGAGAAGGCCGGGATGACGTTTCCCGCCGCCCTTCGCTCGATCCTCCGGCAGGACCCCGATGTCATCTTGATCGGCGAAATCCGCGATCAAGAGACCGCGCAGATCGCGGTCCAAGCCTCGTTGACCGGCCACTTGGTCCTCTCGACCCTCCATACCAACGACGCGCCGAACACGGTGACCCGGTTGGTCGACATCGGGATGGAGTCGTACAAGATCGGGGCCGCCCTCCGCGGGGTCGTGGCGCAACGGCTGATGCGGCGGCTCTGCGCCGCCTGCCGGATCCCCGACACCGATCCCCTGCCGGGACGGTTGGTCAAACACATCAAGGGGGGCGCGCCTCGTTTCAAGGCGGTCGGGTGTCCGGAATGTGCCCAGACCGGCTACCTCGGCCGGTTCGCGATCGTCGAGATGTTGGTGATGAACCCGACCATCGAGCGGCTGGTGAGTTCGGGCGCCACCGCCGATCAGATCGCCGCAGCGGCCCGGAACGCCGGGATGCGGTCGCTGTTCGAGAGCGCGATGATCCAGGTGCTCTCCGGGGCCACCTCCTTGGAAGAGGCCCTCCGGGTGACTGATCCGCCGCGGGACGATTTCGCGGCCACCCCGGCCGCGGCCCCGGCCCCCGTTGCTCCGCCGCCGCCATTGGCCGAGCCTCGGCCGCGACACACGCCCCAGACCCTCCGGGCCGTGATTCTCCCGCCGTCGGGTCTCGACCATTTTTCCCAGGCGTTCGAGTTGCTCGATGACACCGACCTCCCGACGGCCAAATTCGAGTTGACCCGGAAGGGCTCGGTGGTCTTGCTGGTCGACGACGAAGACCAGCTGCGGCGGGTGATGCGGGACCTGCTCGAACGCCAAGGCTACACCATCGTCGAGGCCCGGGACGGGGCGGAGGCTCTCGCGGAGATCGACCGGGCGGCGCCGGATTTGGTGATCCTCGACCTCAACCTCCCCGGGGTCGACGGCTACACGGTCCTGTCCCAGGTTCGGTCTCGCGAGGCCACCCGGAACTTGCCGGTCATCGTGCTCACCGCCAAAGGCGACGAGGACAACGAAGTGCGGGTCCTCGAGCTCGGCGCCGACGACTTTCTCACCAAGCCATTTCGGGCCCGGGCGCTCGCGGCCCGGCTCGAGAGCCTCCTTGGCCGCCGCCGGCCCGTCTGACCTCCGCCGCCCCGATTCGCTACATCGACATCTATCCGGTCCGGTGGGTGTCGGGCCGGATGGAGACCCTGCTCCTCCGCCGGAGCGCAACGGTCCGGTGCACCGGCGCCTGGGAATCGGTCCACGGTCACATCGAATCCGGTGAGCGCGCCGTCGAGGCCGCGGAGCGAGAACTGCTCGAGGAAACCGGTCTGGTCGCTGACCGCCTCTACAATCTCAGTCGCGCCGAGTACTTCTACCTGCACCGGACCGACGAAGTGGCCCTGATCCCCGCGTTCGCCGGCGTCGTTGCCCCCGAAGCGGTCGTCATCCTATCGAATGAACACGATGCCTATCGTTGGCTCGGGATCGAAGCGGCCCTGACCACCCTCGCCTGGCCCCGGGAACGAAGGGCCGTGGCCGACCTCGCAATCCTCCTCGCCCCCGGCCACGCCGGCCCCCTCGAAGACGTCCTCCGGATCCGCTAGCCCCCCCGCCGAGTGCCGAGCGCCGAGCGCCGAGTGCCGAGCTCAATACTCCGACGAATACGTCAGAAACTTAAACCGCCCATTCCGTTCGATGATCGAGCCGAAGAGATGCCGCTCGATCGTCTGCCCTTCCCGACGCACCAAGAGCCGACATTCAGTCCAGAGCTTGATCGAGCCCGCCGTCTTGGCCAGGCTTGGGCACCGGTGCCCGGTGGCGCCGAGGGGCTTGCCGCCGTCGCGGGCGAGCACCCGGCCGATGCCCTTTTGGCTGGTCTCGGTCATCCGAAACCACACCAACCCGGGCTTCTGTCGGTACGGGGGCCGGCTGTACTCGCTGGCTGGGAAGTAGAGGTAGGCGAACTCGGCCTTGCTGAGCAGCAACCGGTTGAGCGCCAGGGTGTCGTTCGTCTCGACCGCGACGACGAACCGGCGGACCAGTTCGATCCGGCTCGACGCGCCGCCTGAAAAAGCGGTTGGCGCGGTTCCGCGCAATGATGCCCGGAACCGCGCCAATTCGACTTCGGGAGGAAAAATGCTATCGACGATCTGGACCGGCGGGAGTGCCAAGGCAGCCAACAACAGGAGCGGGGCTCGACGCTTGGCACTCGGCATCCGGCTTAGTTCTCCGCGTAATTAGTCCAGCCCTGCCACCACTTGGGGCCGCTCGGGTCGGCGGCGCCGCGGTACGACGTGCCGGTGACGAAAGTACCGGCCTTGGTGGCAAGGGCACCAGTGAAGGTAGCCAAGCCGCCGGTCCGGGCCACCGATGCCGTGCTCAGCGACCAATCGAGGGTTCCGAGGGTCGGGGTCGCGGGCAAGCCGGTGAACAGGCTAGTACTGGTGGCCGCGTTCGCCTCGATGGCGTTGGCGTTGACGTCGACCGTGCCCTGAATGGTGGCGCCCGACTGGGGCTGGAAGACGACGCCGTTTTCCGTCAACAAGAGATTGCTGAGAGCCAGTTGGGTCCCGGTGATCCGGTCCAAGGTCGGCTGATCCCGGAGGCTGATGGCCGCCCGGGCCCAGCGGGACACGATCCCGTTCACGTAGTAACCGCCGGTTCCCCGCCGGAGCATCATCCCGATCGTGCCGGAGCCCTGGGTGTTGATGCCCGCCGGCGGACCGATCAAGGTGAAGTTGGCAATCAGCGGCACCGTGTAGGGCAGCGAGTTCTGGCCCGAAGTGCAGTTGGCGCCGTTACACCCGTCATTCTCGATCCCCTGCGGGTCCTGCGAGACGTTCCCGGCCTGGGGGCGGGGCACGACCAGGATCTGCTGGAAGGCAATCGCGTACTGGATCCGGCCGACGTAGCCCTCGGAGATATCGAAGTGGTCGTCGCCGGAGTTGTACGACACAATATGCTTGGCATCCACCGCGCCGCCGAACCACTCGAACGAGTCGTCGAGGCCGTTGAGCGACTGGACATAGTCGATTTCAGTGCCGCTCCCGACCGCGGCCAGCGTGAACGAGTTGAGCTCGGCGTCCGGTGCGGTCGCGAAGCCGGCGAACTCGACCCGAACGTAGCGGAGTTTCCCGCTGTTGTCGGCGTTGTTGGTGCCGCCGGCGTAGTCGATGGCTGGGTTGGTGACGGTGTTGGTACCGGTGCCCTCGAGGATGACCGGCGCCGAGCGGTTGATGATGCCGTTGCCCAGGAGGATCAGTCCGCCCCAGTCACCGGCCCGCCGTTGGCCAACCGGTTGCGAGGAGGTGAAGACGATCGGCGCGGCCGCGGTCCCCTGGGCGTCGATCTTGGCGCCGCGAAGGATGAAGAGCGACGAACCGACGATGTTGAAGTCGCCTTCGATGATCGTGCCGGATTCGATCGTGAGGGTGGCGCCGTTCCCGACGTGGATGAAGCCGGAGAGCCGGTACTTCTTGTCCCGGGTCCAGGTCGTGCTCGTCGTGATGTCGGCGTTCACCACGGTCAAGGCCCGATCCGGCAGGGTGACGCTTGCCTCGGAACTCGGTGCCGACGTCTTGCTGCCGGACACGGTGGTCACCCGGTACCGGTAGGTAGCCGTCGGGTTGAGCCCGGTATCGTCAAACGGTGGAGCGGCGGGCGTCCCCACCTGCGCAAAGGTCCCGCCAGTGGCGCCATCTGCCCGCTCAACGAGGTACCCGGTCGCCCCGGCCACCCCCGTGAACGACACTCGAGCCGCAACCGCTGATACCGCCGTCACCGTCACCCCGCTCGGCGGATTCGGATTGGTCGGTTCCACCGGCGTATCCTCGCCGCAGCCCGCACCGATGAGCGCCGTGATGGCCACCAGGCCAATCTTGGATCGAAACCCTGTCAACATGAACCCGTTCCTTGGTTTAAGAATGCCCGCCCCACTATCTACCGCGCCGTCATCCCCATCTCGCGTCAGTTCCGTCACACCCAGGTCACATTCCGCCGAGCGCCGAGTGCCGAGTGCCGAGTGCCGAGTGCCGAGCCCTTATGGACTCCACGACAGCCCGACCGTAAAGATCCGCCCCGTCCGGTAATACTCCCGCGTGACCGTACCTTGCTCAATCTCAAACGGCGTGTCGAGAAGATTCCGGACATCGACCTTGCCCTTGACGCCGGTCAGCACTGGGAACCGAACCGAGAGATCGACCAAGTGCCGCGCCTTCTCGTACACGTCGGGCAACGGGGCCTCGGCGGAGTTGACGATCCGGCGGCCCACGACGTTGTAGAGCATGGTGGCCGACAGCGCGCCGCCCGTGGAGGTGTAGGTCAAGCCGCCATTGATGACGTAGGGCGCCTGGCCGACCATGGCCCGCTCGTCGTTGAGTTTGCTGGCAATCCCCTCGCCGATCCGGATCCGGCTGTGCATCACCGTGGTGTTCAGATGGGCCGAGAAATTGATCAGCTTGGCCGCCAGGAACCGGAGGTTCTTCCGGGCTTCGAATTCGACGCCGTAGTTTTGCCCGGCTTCGGCGTTCAGGAAGCTCACCACCCGGGTGCCGGAGGTGGCCTGGTAGACCCGCTCGATCGGATCCTTGAACCGCTTCGCGAAGAGACCGATGCTGACGACCTCGGCCGGGTTTGGGTACCACTCCCAACGAGCATCGTAGTTCTGGATCAACGCCCGCTTCAGCGCGGCATTGCCGAGAATGTTCTCCCCGCCGATCACTTCGCGATATTGGACCGGCGCGAGCTCCCGATACTCGGGGCGAGACAGGGTCTGGGTGGCGGCGAACCGGAGCGTGTGGTTGTCATTGATTCGGTAGTTCAGGGCCAAGGATGGCAGCACGTCGGTATACGTCGGACTCGTCGTCACCGAAGCCCCAACCGTCGGCTGGGTCAACACCGTGACCTCGGAGTGTTCGACCCGGGCCCCGCCTAACAGTTCGAGTTTGCCGGTCAGGTAGAGCTGGAACATCGCGTAACCCGCGGTCAGCCTGTCGTCGGCAGGTTTGCTGCCGCCGGCCGACAACGGGGTGACGCGGAAGAACGGCTGCCCGAGTCCGCTGAACCGGCCGTCGAAGATCGCTTCCGGCTCGAGCTCGCGGGCGGCGCGGGGCAGGGTCGAAGCGATGCTGTAGGAATCGTTGTCGGCCGTGCGTTCGGTGGACCGGTACATTCCGCCGAACCGGAGTTGGTGCGGCCGGGCCGGCTTCCCGATCGTCAGGCTGTAGTTGGCCTGGCCCTCGATGTTCTTCTCGTTGAGCGCGGCAAAGGTCCTGACCGCTCCCTCGTTCGATGCGCTGAACCAGGCGGCCGGCAGCCGGTTACCGGTGGGGTCGGTGTCGAGGGAGTAGACGATTTCGGAGCGGTCGGGTTCGTTCCGATTGACCTCCGAACGGGCCACGGTCCAGTCGACGGAGTGCTTGGCGCCGAGGCGGTGCTCGCCCTGGAGCTGATTGGAGAGCACCTTCCGTTCGACATAGCGAAGCCGGTTGATCCGGAAGGCCCCGCCGAGGTTTTCACTCTCGCCGGTTTCGAGGCGGGCGTCGTTATCGGCGGTTCGGTTGTAGGAGGTGTTGAGCGAAATCTTGGTGCTGGATCCGATGTTGGTGCTGAGGTTGACCAAGCCGCCCAACAGCACGGAGGCCCGGCCCGTGGCGCCCTCGAAGCGGTCGATCTCGCTCACGATGCCGGCCTGACTCCCGGGCTGGGCGTAGGCCCGCCGCTGCTGGTCCTGGATTTCCTGGCCGTATGAATAAGTGCCTGAGAACAGGTACCCGATTTTTTGGCCGATGATCGGGTCATTCCCACCGAGCGAGAAGCTGAGGGACGAGTTGGGGAGCCCGGATCCGGTCGGGGCGCTCCAGGCATTTCGGAACGATCCGACGATCGCGTTCACCTGACTCTGTGACGGCGACGGCTCGAAGGTCCCGGCGGCCTTGACCAAGGCGGGAAGCCGCCGGTCGCGGGAGCCGAAGGCCAGCCATTCCAGGCCCTCGTTCGGGGCCCGGAGGATCGTCTTGCTCGTGGCCCGGCTGTTGTAGCCGGTCGAGGTCGACAACACGAACTGGCGGTTTGCCGGGAACTCGCGGGTCTTGATGTTGACTTGGGCGCCGCTGAAATCGCCGGGCAAGTCGGGGGTAAAGGTCTTGGAGGTCGTGATGCTCTGGAGCAGGCCGGACGGGAACATGTCGAGCGGTACCACCTTCCGTTCCGGCTCGGGGCTCGGAATCCGGACCCCGTTGAGCGAGGTCGTGGTGTACCGCTCGCCGAGGCCGCGGACGAACACATATTTGCCGTCCTGGACCGTGACGCCGCTGACGCGCTGGACCGCGGCGGCCGCATCGCCGTCGGGGCTCTTGGCAATCTGCTCCGCGGTCACGGCGTTCATGACGCCGACCGAGTTCTTCTGTTCATTGAGCGCGTCCGCCACCGAGCCCCGCTCGGCGGCAGCGGTCACATTCAGTTCTTCGAGCTGGACGGTCTCGGCGTTGAGCGAGATATCTTGGGTCACCGCACCGGAGGCGGGTACCTTCACGCCCGTCACCAGTTTCGGTCCATAGCCGATCATCCGGACCCGAACGCCCACTTCGCCGGTTGGCACCTCGGCAAAGGCGTACCGGCCGTCGATGGTGGTGGTGGTTCGGCGGGGAGCGGCCAGACCAACGAGTTCGACCACCGCGCCGGCGATCGGAGCGCCCTGTTCGGCGTCGACGACTCGACCGACGACCCGTCCGGTCGACTGGGCGGCAAGCGGTGACACCACGAGGGATAGGGCCAACCAGATTTTCATCGTCTCGACTCGGCGTTGAATGAGGTTCCTCGAACGGCCGGAAACGTCGTCAGCGCAGGTCTCTGATTCGGCACATCCACGCAACGATTGGGTCACGACGCCCCCTCAGGCCCCTCGGGGGTCTTGGTTTCGTCACAAACAGGTCACGACGGCCCTGAATCCGGCTGGCCGGAAGCCGGTGACGGCTCGGCCCCGGATTGGTGCGATTGGTGTCCCCGGGCTTGGCTCCGGTCCCGGGGGACGGCAGATTGCCGGGATGATTGCTCGGGTGCTGGTTGTGGACGATGAGCCCCTCGCCCGGGAGCGGGTGTCCGGCCTGGTTCGGGTGGTGGCGCCAGAGGCCGAGATCCGGGAAGTCGGCGACGGCGACGCGGCGGTCGAGCAGATCCGGGGTTGGGCGCCGGAGGCCGTCATCCTCGATATCCAGATGCCGGGCCGCTCCGGTTTCCAAGTCATCGAAGCCGTGGGTCCGGGCCGGATGCCGCCCACCATCTTTGCCACCGCCCACGACGACCACGCCGTTCGGGCCTTCGAGGTGGCCGCCGTCGACTACCTGCTCAAACCGTTCGATGCCGAACGGTTCCAGGCGGCCTGGCGCCGGCTCGTCGCCGTCCTCGCCACCGAAACCCTCATGACCGAGGGCCGCCGATTCGCCGCCCTGATCGAAGCCGCCGCCCCGAGTGCCGAGCGCCGAGTGCCGAGTGCCGAGCCCCGAAAATTCCCCGACCGCCTGGTGGTCAAGAAGGATCACCGAACCGTGATGATCCCCCTCGCGGAGGTGTTTCTGGTCGAGTCCGCGGGGAACTACGTCGTCCTGCATACCGGCCGGGAAAAACACACCCTCCGGGAATCGCTGTCGAGTCTCGAGTCGCGCCTCGATCCCGCGCGGTTCGTCCGAATCCACCGCCGGTTCATCGTCGATCTCAACGCCATGAAGGAACTGCAGCCGTGGTTCGGCGGCGACCAGATCATGATCTTGAAGGACGGATCCAAACTCCGGGTCAGCCGGAGCCATCGGGAGGTGCTGGCCCGCCGCATCGCGGGCGAGGCGTGAAGGCGGAACCGCGGGCCCGGTTGGTTTTCTTTGCCTTCTGGGTCGTGCCGGCGCTGGTGGCGACCGTGGGCCTCTGGTTGGTGCCGTCCCGCCTGAACCCAGATCTCACCCTCTTCGAGTCGTTCGCGTCCCAGTTGTTGATGTGGCTGGCTTGGGGCGGTTGGTCGCTCCTGATTGGGGCGGTGGGGAGCCGGTTTCCGTTTCAACGAGGGGTCATCGGGAGAGCCTTCGCCGCCCATCTGCCGTTGTACGTCGTCGTCATCGCGGGGCAGATTTTGATCGTGAACGCCGTCAGCCTGGCGTTCGGCATGAGTGAGCGGCGCGGGCTCGACAGCATGCTGCTGATCGGCGTCCGGCAGTACGGCGATCTCTTTACCGTGATCTTCTGGGCCATCGTGCTGGTCCAAGTGTCGTTCCGGTGGTATGCGCTCACCGCCAGGTTGGGCCAGGACTTGGCCGTGGCCCAGCTCCGGGCCCTTCAGTCGCAACTCAATCCGCACTTCTTGTTCAACGCGCTCAACTCGGTGGTGACGTTGATCGGCAAAGACCCGCCCGAGGCAGAGCGCACCGTGGTGCGATTGGCGGACCTGCTCCGGGCCACCCTCAAGGCCGGCGAGACCCAGGAAGTGACCCTGCAGCAGGAGCTCGAAGTCACGACCCGGTACTTGGAAATCGAGCAGGTTCGGTTTGCCGACCGATTGACCGTCGAGTGGAACATCGCCGAGTTGGAGCCGGTGTTGGTTCCGGCGTTTGGGCTCCAGCCGCTCGTCGAGAACGCCATCCTGCACGGCATTGGTCCGCGCCCGGGTCCCGGCCGGCTGATCATCACCGCCGAACCGGTCGGCGATACCGTGGTGCTCACAGTGGAAGACAATGGCGCCGGTCCGCGCGGGCAACCGGGCAAAGTCGGCGGAGGGGTTGGGTTGGCGAATCTCCGCGCCCGACTGGCCCGTCTCTACGGCGAAGCCGCGGGGCTCGAACTCACCGAGCGGCCCGGCGGCGGCACGGTGGCAACGCTCACGCTCCCTCGCCGGGTCCGCCCGATGTCGCGGCCGGCGGTTACCGAATCCTGAGGCTCAGTACGACCGTGGGGGCCAACGTCGTGCCCGGCACCCGACCACCGCGGTCGTCGTACTTCTCCCATTGGCTGTTGGCGACGTAGAGCAACAGCGGTCCGAGCCGGGTGGCGATCGTCGGTTCGTCGGCCAGGGGCAGGTGCCGGTCCACGGTCGTGACCGATCGAATCCGCTCGCCGGACGGCTCGAGATCGAACCGGACCACCCGGGCCGGCGCCGCCCCGTTCTGAATCCCGAAGATTCGAGTACCGTCGAGGACGATCCCGTCGACACCCAACGAGGTCGACCCCTCGGGCGCGGCGAGCCGGGTGACCGCACCGGTGCCGAGGGTCCAGCGGAGGAGGCCATGGGAATAGTCGGCCAAGAAGACGGCCTTCCCATCGGGCGTCGGGGCCGCGCCCTGCAGCGACCGGAACAACGGGTGGCGGAACGCCGTCAGCGAGTCCGCCCCGGGCGCCAAGCGATAGACCACCGGCGAGCGCGAATCGGTCACGAAGACATCGCCGGCGGGTCCGATGGCCAGGTCGCCGAGGACATGCCCCTCGCCGGGCGGGAGGTCGTAGCGGGCCGTGATGGTCCCGTCGCCGGGCCGGATTTGGAGCAGCGCCGCGAGCGAGGAGTCGGCCGGTTGGTACCCCGCCATGGCCGGGAGCCCGGCGGTCGTGGCCCACAACACTCGGCGCACCGGGTCGAACCGGACCCCGAGGATCGCGCCGACCCGGGGCCACCGGGCCAGACCTAAATCGCGAGGCGCCCCACCCCGGGCCACCTGATAGATCGTCCGGTGCCTAACGCTTGCCAGGTAGACGGTGCCCGTCGCCGAATCGGCATCGAGCCCCTCGGCGTACAGGGTCGTGTCGGCGAGGGTGGCCCACGGCCGGCTCACGCGTCGCGCCGCGGCCGCCGTCCGAACCCGGGCCAGGGCCCGAGCCACCGCCGGACCGGCCGCCATCCGCCTCACCGCCGAGTCCCGCACCGAGAACCCCGCCACCTCGTAGCGCCGGAGCCGTTCAAGCGCGCCGAGCAGTGCCGTGGTGTCGCTCCGCC
>JANMHX010000270.1:0-2173 GCA_031375485.1 Gemmatimonadota bacterium
CACCTGGGCACGGTCTGGAGTCCCTGCGCCATCGACAGCTTACAGCTCGAGAAGACGGCAGCGGCATGGCAAGTCACCTCCATCATCTATACCATCGTTCGCCCGGCCTCGCGCTGTAAGCCCAACCCCCTCGGACCGCCCCGGTAGCTTGCGAAACCTTTGAGTTGGAGGCAACGTAAAGGCCTGTTCTCTTTGTATACAAAATCGAATACTGACAATTCGGAGGCTCCAGTGCGCGCTATCCTCGCTCTCTTGTTTTTAGCCGCAGGCCTGGTGGGCCCAGCGGCCGCCCAGGTCCGCGGCCTTCGCGACTCCGCCGAGGTGGAGGCGTTTATCGACGGGACGATGGCCGCCTGGCTTCGGGACAAGCACATCGCCGGGGTGACGGTATCGGTCGTCAAGAATGGCGCCCTCTTCTTCGCCAAGGGCTATGGGTACGCCGATGTCGCCGCGAAGAAACCGGTGGACCCCGCCAAGACCCAGTTTCGGATCGGCTCGATCTCGAAGCTCTTTACCTGGACCGCCGTCATGCAACTGGTCGAGCAGGGCAAGCTCGATCTGAACCGGGACGTCAACGAGTATCTCGATTTCAAGATCCCGGCCACCTATCCGGAGCCGATTACCCTCAAAGCCATCCTGACCCACACGCCGGGCTTCGAAGAGGATGGCCGGGATTTGTTCACGGAAGATCCGGCCCACATGACCTCGATGAAGGAATGGCTCCCGGCCCACATGCCGGCGCGGGTCCGGGCGCCTGGTACCTTCTCATCCTACTCGAACTACGCGACGGCCGTCGCGGGGTACATCGTCGAGCGGGTGTCCGGCCTGAGCTTCGACGACTACATCGAGCAGCGGATCCTCACCCCGTTGGGAATGACCCAAACCACGACCCGCCAGCCCTTGCCCGATCGGTTTGCCGCCGACATGTCGGTCGGCTACCAATGGGATCAAGGACGCTTCGAGCCGAAGAAATGGGAGATCATTACCGGCGCTCCGCCGGCCGGTTCGGTCAGCGCATCGGCCACCGATATGGCCAAGTTCATGCTGGCGCATCTCGGCAACGGTGCGCTCGGGGAGGTCCGGATCCTGGCCGACTCGACCGCCCGGCTGATGCACTCGCGTCTCCAGGGCCACGACGACCGGCTGCCGGGGTTCGCCCATGGTTTCTACGAACAATCCAGCCACGGCCTTCGGATGTTCGGTCACGGCGGCGACACCAACTGGTTCCACTCCGACCTGGCGCTGATCCCAAGCGAGAACGTCGGCCTCTTTATGTCGACCAACACCAACACCGGTGGTGCGATCAGCTTCAAGGCGTTCGTTGACGCCTTCCTGGACCACTATTACCCCGAGGATTTGGCCGTCATCACGCCGACCCCCGAGGCCAAAGCAGGGGCGGCCCGGTACGTGGGTGAATACTTGTTCAATCGGACCAGCTACTCGACGTTCCAGAAGGTCCTGGGGCTGGTGAGCACGATCAACGTGACCGCCGCCGAGGACGGCGCGCTGGTGACGAGCACGCCGTTCGGCCCCCTCCGGCTGATCAGCGTCGACAGCATGCTGTTCCGTGATGCGGTCAGCGGCGACCGGGTGGCCTTCCGGGCCGACGCCCAGGGCAACATCACCCACGGATTCCTTTCGATGGCGCCGATGATGGTGCTCGAGAAGCAGACTGGGTTGCTGTCCCCCCGGCGGAGCCAAATCCTGTTGGGCCTGGGTGTCCTGACCTTTCTTGGGATCCTGCTGTCGGCCGGGCTCCGGTTCTTCCGCCGTCGGAGCGGCACCGAGCCCGCCGCCGCCCCGACGATTGCTTCCGGCCGCCGGGTCATGGCCGTCGTGGCCCTGCTCCAGGTGATTTTCCTGGTGGCGTTCGGTGTGGTCCTTTCAGGGATGTCAAAAGGCCTCCCGAGCGGGGCGCCCACCGGTCTCAAGATCGGCCTCCTCTTCCCGGTCCTCGGTGCCCTCCTGACCGCGGGCGCGATCTGGATTGGCGTGACCCAGTGGCGGAAGGCCGAAGGCACGACCGGCGCCCGGCTTCGCCACCTCGGCGCCGTGACCATCGCCGCCCTCTTCTTCCTCACCCTCAACGCTTGGAACCTGTTCGGCTGGAGGTATTGAGCTCGGCACTCGGCGCTCGGCGCTCGGCACTCGGCCGAGTGCCGAGTGCCGAGTT
>JANMHX010000302.1:0-5220 GCA_031375485.1 Gemmatimonadota bacterium
AGCCCATCTTGTCTTCCTTCTTTCCGGCGTTGATCCCCGCAATCTTCGGCAGATCGGCGGCATGCCCAACGCCTAACGTCCGGCAGAGGTCGAGGTCGACGGTGTCCTTCGTGACGATGAAGCTGGTGATGCCCCGATGCCCGGTCCCCGGATCGGTGCGAGCGGTGACCGAGAAAATCTCGCCGACACCGGCATGGGTAATGAAGATCTTGGAGCCGTTGAGGAGGAAGTGATCGCCCTTGTCCACCGCGGTCGTGGCGGTGCCCCCGGCATCGCTCCCGGCGCCGGGTTCCGTCAGTCCGAACCCACCCATGACGGCGCCGGAGGCGAGCAGCGGCACATAGCGCCGGCGTTGGGTCTCGGTGCCGAACTCGACGATCGGGGAGGTGCCCAGATTGGTATGGGCGCTGATGGTCAAGCCATGCGAGGCGTCGACCTTGGCCATTTCGTGGATCGTGATGTAGTAGGAGATCTGATCCATCCCGGCGCCGCCGAGGTCTTCCGACCAGGGGACCCCGAGGAGGCCGAGTTCTCCCATCTTCTTGATGTTCGGCCACGGAAACGTTGAGGTCCGGTCGAGTTCGCGGGCAATCGGAGCCACATGCGTCTTGGCGAAATCGCGGACCATTTCGCGGACCTGCTGGTGGTGCTCGGAAAAATAGAGAGTGTCATCCATAGGCCGTGAATATAGCAACCCTCGGGCCAGGAACCGGAGCACCTGATTAGCTTGAATCGTCCCATTCAGGAACCCTCATGGATCAACTGGCCTCGATCGAGCAGCGCCTCGGTCGGCTTCGAGTCATCACCCTGCTCAGCTTTGCCGTGGCCGTCGGGTCCCTGGCCTACGCCCTGATGGAAAAGTCGGGGGCGGTTCAGGACGGGCGCCTGTGGCAAGCCCGGGACGAGAGCGGGCGGGTCCGAGGGGTGTTTGGCGTGTCAGCCGACGGGGTCGGCTTGACGATGTACGACAGCACCGGGCAGATGCGGCTCGACGTCGGGATCGCACCGGGCGGGGTGCCCGGAATTCTCTTGATGTCGAAAAGCGGGGAACCGGTCGCGACGTTGAACTTGGTTGACGGGGCGGTTCCGACGCTCCGCCTGACCAACGTCGCGGAGTCGACCCGGATCGAAATGACGCCGCGCGCCGGCACGCCGCCGATTTCGATTCGCGCCCCGGGGCGCCCGGACACCATGATCGCGAGACGGCCATGATTCGAAACCCCGGCGCCGTTTCCACCGTATCCGGTTCCACACATCCAACCCGAAGGGCACCATGATCAGGTCCGTGATGCCGGCCGTTTCCTTGGCCCTTGCCGCCGCTCCGCTCGCCGCCCAGGAAGCGATGTTCGTGCTCCGCGCCGGGAAGGACACGATCAGCTTGGAACGCTTCACCCTCACGGCCACTCGGATCGAATCCGAGATCTTGCTCAAGCCGAACGCCATCCGGCTCCGATTCAGCGCGGCGATCGGAGCGGATGGCATGATCCGGTCCCTGGACAACCGAATGTGGATGGCGACGGACTCCGCCGGCGCCCCGCCCCGCCAGAGCGCCGTGATCACGATGACCGATGACTCGGCCTTTGCCGCCATTTCCGGCGGCGGTCAATCCCGGACCGAGCGCCTTGGCTCCAAGGCCGGCGCCCTGCCCTACATCAATCCCTCGTTTGCCCTGATCGAAGTCTTTCTCCGGCGAGCCAAATTGGTCGGGGGCGATCCGGCGGAGATCCCGGCATTCCTCGTGAATGGCGGTCAAACCTTCCCGGTGCGGGTTGCCGCCCAGGGGGCCGATTCCATGGTCCTGACGATGGCGGGCGGTGAGATGCGTTTCAAGGTTGACCGCGAGGGCCGGATCCTCGGCGGTGCCGTCCCGGCTCAGCGCACCACCATTGAACGAACCAGTCCGAGTTCGGGCGGGATGGCGATGGCAAAGCCGGACTACTCCGCTCCGGCCGGCGCTCCATACCGGGCGATCGACGTGACCGTGCCGACGACGATGGGGCACACGTTGGCCGGGACGCTCACGATTCCCGCGGGTGCCACGGCCGCCGCGCCGGTGCCGGCGGTGATCACGATTACCGGATCGGGATCGCAGGATCGGGACGAGGCGATCTCGTTGTTCAAGGGCTTCCGGCCGTTTCGCGAATTTGCCGATTCATTGGCCCGTCGAGGGATTGCGGTGCTCCGGATGGATGACCGGGGCTTCGGCAGCTCCGGCGGTAATGCGGCGACGGCCACCAGCGCCGACTTCGCCAAGGACATCCAGGCCGGCCTCGCGTGGCTCCGGACCCGCCCGGAGATCGACCGGAATCGGCTCGGGTTGATCGGGCACAGCGAAGGCGGATTGATCGCCCCGATGGTGGCCAAAGACGAGCCGTCGCTCAAAGGGATCGTGCTTCTGGCCGGCACCGCGTACACCGGCCGCCAGATTCTCAATTTCCAGCTCGGCAACGCGATCAAGAACGACACGTCACTCAGCGCGGCGGCACGGGATTCGGCGCTCAAGGCCGTGGCCCCGCGGGTGGACTCGATGACGGCCGGCAACCCCTGGCTCAAGTTCTTTGCCGACTACGAGCCGTTGGCCACCGCCCGGCAGGTCACGACGCCGGTCTTGATCTTAAACGGCGCCAACGACCAACAGGTGACGCCGGACCAGGTTCCGCTCTTAGTCAAGGCGTTCAAGGCCGCCGGGAACCGCCACATCACCGCCAAGGTGCTTCCGAATCTCAATCACCTGTTCGTCGCCGATCCGGACGGCTACCCCGGCCGGTATACCGAACTCAAGTCGTTTGCCGTTGACCGGCCCACCATCGGATTGGTTGTGGATTGGCTGGTGAAGCAAATGACCAAACCAACCGCTTAGTCAGCGGCGAGCAGCGCCAGGATGTCCGAGCCATAGTTCCCCAGGAATCGGGGGCCGACCCCGGTAATCGCCGCAAGTTCGCCGAGCGAGGTGGGGCGCCGCTCGATGATGCGTTGGAGGACGGTCTCCGGAACCACCCGGAAGGCCGGCACCACCCGGGTCCGAGCGGTCGCGGCGCGCCACGCCCGGAGCCGATCGAAGGGTTCCCGATCAGGCCTTTCCAAACTGGCGGGCACCACCGCCCCAAGCGCCGCGAGGATGGCCGGGCCCAATCGCTCGGCGAGATGTTCGCCGACGCCGATCCGGCCGGCTAATTCGTCGAGCGTGCCGGGAGGGTTGACCGCGAGGGCAGTGATGGTCCGGGCGTCGAGCAGCGGGCCCCGCCATGGACTGCCGCAGGCACCCAACGCCAGGCGAAGGCGGCGGACCCGCTCGGACGCCTCCCCCGATAGACCAGCGACCGGCACCGCTCGCTCGCCACAGACATCGCATCCCGAACAGCGGACCAAGCGCTCGCCGAAGTACCGGAGGAGGGCGGACCGCCGGCAGGCCCGATTGCCGGCGTACTCCCGCACCGTCGCGAGCCGGGCTCGCGCGGCTCCCTCACGCCGGACCACCCGGTCCCACCGAACCGCCCCTCGCTCCGGGCGGAGTTCTCGGCGGAGGCGCTCCACCGACGCGGCGACATTTTTCGGGAGACCCTGGAGCGCCCGGGGGTCGGCCCAGGCGGCCTCGACGACCTTGCGGGGCGGAAAGGTCACGGCCAATTCGCGTACCGCCCGATCAGTGTCGCCCGGGTGGTGGAGCGCGATGCAGCGGGCAAACCCGCCATCGCGCCCCGCCCGGCCCGCCTCCTGGTAGTAGGACTCCGGTGTGGGCGGCATGGTCCAGTGGACGACCAGGCGGACGTTCGGCTTGTCGATTCCCATGCCGAACGCGCAGGTGGCGACAATGACTTCGAAGCGATCGGCGAGAAACCCGGTCAGCACTTCGGCCCGGCGCTCTTTGGTGAGGCCGGCGTGATAGGCCACGGCCCGGAAGCCTCGCTCTCGAACCACGCGGGCCAGCGCTTCGACCACATTCCGGGTGGGCCCGTACACGATGGCGACTCGATCGCCGTGCCCGAGCAACTCGAGGAGTCGCTCCAACCGATCTCGCTCGGAACGAACCGGCACCACCCCGAACCAGAGATTCCGCCGATCAAACGAGGCCAGATGGAGATCGTAGCCCCCCCGGGCGCCGAGCCCGAGGGTTCGGGCGATCACGCCGCGGACTTCAGCGGTGGCGCTGCCGGTCAGGGCCACCGTAGGAGGATTGCCAAGCGCCTGCCGGAATCGCCCAAGGGCCAAGTAGGCCGGCCGGAAGTCCGGGCCCCATTCGGCGATGCAATGAGCTTCGTCGATGGCGAGTAGGCCGACGGTAGCCCCGGCGCTCGCGAGTTCCTCGACCAATCGCGGGCCGCGCTCGGGCGCCGCGTAGAGCAACCGAACAACGCCCTCGGCCAGTTCGGACTTGACCCGGGCCTGGGCTGATTTGCTTTGGATGCTGTTGAGGGCTCGGGCGGGGAGACCCCGGGCCCGGGCCGCTTCGACCTGATCCTCCATGAGCGCGAGGAGCGGCGAGATCACCACGGTGACGCCGGGGCGAACCACGGCGGGCACCTGAAAGCACACCGACTTCCCGGCCCCGGTTGGAAGCACGGCCAACGTGTCCCGGCCGTTGAGCACCGAGCTGACCACTCGGCTCTGACTGGGCCGGAAGTCCGAATAGCCGAAATGGCTGGCGAGCACGGCGCGAGCCTGGAGCAGGTCGGCGGCGGCGGGTGGAGTCGGGGTGGTCACGCCGCCAATCTGGCACCGAACCGACGGGGCGTGGTAACCGAAATGACGGCGAGGACGACCGAATTACTGCGGAGGGGTGCGACGGCTGAGGATGGTCCGAAGCACGAAGGCGGTTCCGAGGGTGCCGATAAGTCGGCTCATCGCATGATCGGCGGGAGCGGCTCGGGGAGCCGCACCTCCCGGCCCCAGCCCGAGCCATTGACCTCGACCAGGAGTTGGCCCACCGGAAAGAAACCGTCACCCAACGGCCATGGGGTCCGACCGAGCGGAAACCGGACGGCGGTCTGACCGCCGGCCGGAACCGAAACGTCGGCCGAGCCGGCCGGCTCGAGCACCACGGGTGTCTCGGCATAGAATCGAATCGCCAGGGTCCCGTCCCAGAGCGGTTCGGCATACGGGTCGGCGAACCCCGGGGCGACGGCGATGGTCAGATCCCCGATCGCGCCCGCGGAGTCGAAGTCCGCCGTCACCCGTCCGAAGTGGTAGTTCATCGGGTTGGCGGCCACGACCTGCCCTTCG
>JANMHX010000313.1:0-9714 GCA_031375485.1 Gemmatimonadota bacterium
GCGAGGGACGTCGTCGCGACCCTGTGGCGGATCGACGACGCCGGGGCTGCCGAGTTTGCGGACCGGTTCTATCGCAGTTTTGGACCGGCGGACGCGGCCGGTGCGTTGGTAGCGACGCAGCGGTCCCTGGCCGCCGACAGCCGGTACAGCAGTCCCTATTATTGGGCGGGGTACACTCTGAGCGGGCTTGGGCGGACCCGGCCGCAAATCGCCCTGGCTCATCCGTGACTCAAACATCGGCCCTTCGGCCTCCTCGTTCCAGATCAGGAGTTACCATGCCGCGTCTCTCCATCGTCGCCGTTTTCGGCCTGATCGTGTCCCTTGGCTGCAGCCAGCTGGAAGAGCCGATCCGGCCCGACCTCGCCAAGGCGCCGGCCGGCCCGTCGGTCACCGCCGCCGACCCGTCGTTTGGCCGGCGGGGAGACCTCGGGCTTGCGGTAACGATCCTCGGATCGGGTTTCGATCAAGGCTCGCAGGCCTCGTGGGAACTGGGGGGGACGACCGATCCCAAGGTCGTGGTCCGGTCGACCCAATTCGTCACCTCGTCGGAGCTGCTGGCGACGATCGATATCCAGAGCAACGCGACCCTGTCGCTCTACGACGTGGCGGTGACGACCGGGCTCGGGCGGAAGGGCATCGGGACGGCCAAATTCGAGGTGACCCAGGCCCAGCCGATTGCGGGAACCGAGTCGGCGTTCGGCGTCAACCAGGGTGGCGAGGTGGCCGGAAGGCTCGGCCCGGTTGGCGCATTCTACTGGAGCGCGGGCTCCGGGCTCGTCACGCTCGGCACGCCCGGGCGGGCCTTCGACATCAGTGAGGACGGGCGGACGGTGGCGGGATTCACGGGGGTCTGCTGCGCCGGGGGATTCGTTCACGTCAATGCCGGGGGCGGGTGGCAGTTCACGGTGCTGCCACGGGATCCGGCGGCTACGTCACACGCGGCTCAGGCGGTGGCGTCCGATCCGGTTACCGGGGCCGCCGTCGTCGTGGGTGGGCTCGAACTCTACCCCGCGAAGGGGAACAGCCTCAACCGGAAACCACGACTCTGGTATCCGGACGGCGCGGGTGGATGGACGCGGGTGGCCCTCCCGGCGCCAGGGGGCACCACCGACAGCCCGCTGTTCGACGTCAACGCCGCCGGCATGGCGGTGGGGTCGGTAGGCGGCCGGGCTGCGATATGGTCGCCTAACGGTCCGGCGGTCTGGACCCAGGCGACGATCGGTGGCTCGGGCAGCGGGGCCCGCGCCATCAACGCGGCCGGCACGCTCGCGGTCGGATTCGTGGCCGCCGGGGGCGGGACCGCGGCGCAGTACTGGACCGTGGGCGGCGGCAGCTGGACCGGCCACGGGCTTCCCGGCGGGTGCACCGAGGCGGTGGACGTGGACGGCGGGGGCCGGATCCTCGCCAATGGCTGCGCCAACGGGAACCGGAACACGCCGGCCGTGATCTTTCCGCCCTATTCCGCCGGGGACGTCCGCCTCCTGGGGGCGCTCGGGCAGACGGGGACGACGTCGGCGAGCCGGATGTCGGCGGGGGGGGCGTGGATCGTCGGGCAGGCGGAGTACAAGAGCGGCTCGGTCGGGGTGCGGTGGACCCTCGGCGTGCCATGAACGTTAGGCGGGACCCGGTGAATGGCGAGGGCGGATGGCATGCCATCCGCCCTCGGGTCGTTTCGGGTCCCGCAATCGGCGCCCCGGCATCCGTGACTTGGAGGGTCGCCCGTCTCCGTCCGTCACCCGCACCCGAGGAACCACCATGATCCGCCGTCTTCTTGCCCTTGCCGGGCTCGCCGCCGTGGCCGGCTGTTCCGAGTCAGACTCCATCGTGCAACCCAACTTCGCCGTCGGGGCGGGGCCCGCTCAGGTGCCGGCGCTGATTCTGGCGGGGACCGAGTCGGCGTTCGGGGCCAACGCACTTGGTGAGTTGGCCGGCCGGGTCGGCGCTCCGGGCGCGTTCCATTTCAGCGCCGGCTCGGGCGTCGTGACGCTTGGCACCCCGGGGCGCGCCTACGACCTCAGTGAAGACGGGCTGACCGTAGCCGGGTTTACCGGAGTGTGCTGCGCCGGCGCGTTCGTCCAGGTGAAAGTGGGCGGGAACTGGCAGTACACCGTCCTGCCGAAAGATCCGGCGGCGTCCTACCACGCAGCCCGAGGGGTGGCTTCCGATCCGACCACCGGCGCTGCGGTCTACGTGGGCGGGGTTGAGGCGTATCCGGCGGGAGGCAACAGCACCAACCGGCAGCCGCGGCTCTGGGCGCCGGCGAGCGGCGGCTGGACCCGGCTAGCGCTGCCCGCGCCGGCCGGAAGCGACAACCCGCTGTTCGATGTCAACGCCACTGGGGCCGCCACCGGTGAGGTGGGCGGGCGGGCCTCGGCCTGGCTGCCCGATGGGGCAGGGGGGTGGACCGTGGGGACGTTCGGCGCGGCCGGGAGCCGGGGCTGGGCGATCAATGCGACCAGCACAATCGTGGTCGGCTACACCGGTTCCGCGGCACAGTACTGGACGCTGAGCGGCGGTGTCTGGACCGGTCATGGCCTGCCTGGGGGCTGCAGCGAAGCGGTGGATATCGACACGCTCGGGCGGATCCTCGCGAACGGCTGCACCAACGGGAAAGGGAAGAGCCCGGCCGTGATTGCGGCACCGTATGGCAGCGCGAACGTGCAGTTGCTGGCGGGGGTCGGAACTTCCGGTACCATCGCGACGGCGCACCGGATGGCGGCGAACGGGTCGTGGATCGCCGGAGATGCGCCGAGCAAGAACACGACGGTAGGGGTCTATTGGACGCTTCCGTGAGCCCGACCTGTCGACCGTCCCCGTGGTGGCCATTGCGGTGGCGGTCGGCGGGTCCCGGTCATGGCCGCGGCGCGTTCACCTCGACTTGCCGCAGGATGATCCGCAGCAAACTTCTTGGTTAGTCCACGGTTCAGGAAGAAGTTGTCCATGTCGCCGACCGCCACGGGGGGCTTGCTGACGAGCAGCTCGTCTTCCTGAAGGCCGAAGAGGGAACCTCGACACTCACCCTGATGCTGAACTGGATTCCAGGCTGGCGAGGGCGGTAACCGGCCAGGGCCGCGAGAGCACGCAGGCGTTGATGCCCCCGATGCCCATCGAGAGTTTCCCGGCGTAGCCGTCGGGCGCCACCGCTGCTTCATCGAAGACGAACAGCTGGTGCCGGTCGCCGATCGAAGGATGAAGCTCGTCCCGGGTGAGGGAGGTCGGGTAGAGCTTGCCCCGGGCATACCCCAGATACTGCGCTGTGAGTTCCCATCCGCCGGCGCCCCCCATGCCGTGGCCGAACGTGCCCTTTCGCGCCGTCACCAGCACACTCGCCGGCAAGACCTCGCGGAGGTTCGCGACCTCGAGATCGTCACCGGCGGTGGCGGTGGCGTGGAGATCCCAAGTGCCCACGTCCGAAGGCCCGGCGCCGGCGCCGTCGAGCGCCGGCCGGATCGCCGCGAGAGGCCCGTCGGAACTCGGCGTGATGATGTGGTGCGCGTCCGAGCTGGTGCCGACCGAGACCGGCTCCATGCCGAGGGGGGTATAGCCCAAGCTCTGGAAATGGTCGTAGTCGCCCACGATCCAGATCGTGGCGCCGCCGGCCAAGTGGGTGCCACGGAGTCCGTGCAGTGGTTTCGACACCCCGCCGTCCGCCGAGAGGACGCGGCCCCGATAGAACGCGCCGACCATCAGGGGATGGGGCGGCGGATCGGTGGCGCCGATCACGACCGCTCGGGCCTCGCCCCGCTGGATGGCGTCCATGGCGAGCTTGAGCGCCAGGCTGAAGGTCGAACAGGCGCCCACCGGCGCGAAAGCGAGCCCGGTGATCTTACCTAACATCGAGATCTGGGCGGCCGGGGTGTTGTGGATGTTCCAGATCGCATTGGCCGAGACCGAGGACCACGGCGGGTTTGGCGCGTTCCAGGCTTTTTGGAGCCGGAGCATGCGGCGGGTTTTTTCTTTCATGACCCGGAGCTTGCCGGATTCGACGTCGCCTTCGACGTTCAGGGATTCGATCTCACCGTACTCGGCGAGGTACTGGGCCAGGCCGGGACTCTTCGCGGCCCAGTACGCCCACCACGCGCCTTCCAGTTGGTCTCGCTCTTCGAACTCGGTCCTGTCCGGGGCGGGCGGGGCCCCGGGGTCATTGGCGGAGCGGTCCTCATGCGCGGCGCGGGCAGGGTTCCGGGCGGGGTCGGCCCAGAACCGGTTCCACCGGCGCTGGGCGTGATAGAGATCGATCGAGGTGTCATAGAGTGTGCCGACGGCGCCGAGCCCACACCCGACATAGACGTGGGCGGCCTGGCCGAGCCGGCGAAGCTCGGCCTCGATGCCGGGGTTCTGGCCGAGCGACTGAATGAACGCGCCAATCGCAAACTGCGTGGTCGGGTCCATCTTCTCTTCGAGTTGGCTGAACTTCCGGGGAGGGAACCGGTCGGAGACCCAGTCCCGGTAGCGGCCGAAGTCGAAGTCGGGGGTACCGGCAAAGAAGGGGCTCGGGCCGAATCCGTGGAACGGGGCGAGCCAGCTATCGGTAGAGTCGAGATTGGCGGCGAAGGTGTCAATGTCGGGGGATTTGGGCGCGACCACGCCCCACCCGTAGATGCCGATCCGTTTCATGAGGAGAAGGTAACGGACGTCGGAGCCCCACCGAAACTCCCCGGCTGCTACCGCCCAGCGCCGGCTTCCGGGGGTCGGTGCCGATCGTAGGTGTCGGGTCCGGACCGGGATTTCCGATCTCATTGGTGAGGCGGATCATGGCCGGCAAGGGGCTGCAGGGCCACATTGCAACGCCATCCACGATGTTGGCCCTCAATCCTCGCAAGCCGGAGGCTGGTGAACGCCTGATGAAGAAAACCGCCGTGGTGCCCGCGTTCCTTGCCTTAAGCCTTCTCGCGACGAGCGGCATCGGCCGACCCCCCTCAGCACCCCGCTCCGATCTTGGCGGGCCGCTCCTCGCTTCGCGGTTCAGGCCGGTCGACGAGTGCTTACCCCAGCCGGAGATCGTGGCCATTCGGGAAGCCGATCCCGCGCTCGACCTGGACCACCACCGGCGGATGCGGGATCTGTTCATCGAGAAGGCGCAGCGGCCGAACACCACGATCGTGCTCGGCCCAACCGTGGTGCTCGATTTCTCGACAATCGAGGAGCTGCCGATCACCATCGGCCGCTGCGTGACCATCACCAGTGTCGCCAGGTTCGCGCGGCCGTCGGGCGACACTGCCGGTCACCGGGGTGACGTGGCAACGAGGAGGCGGATGACTGCGGGCCGGGACACGGCACGCGACGGCACCCGAGCCAGGCGGGGAACGGATGGCGCCGCCGCCGATCGGGCAACGGAAGTGCTCCGCGAAGAGGAAGAGCCGCCGGCCATTCCGGAAGCCCGCTCCTCGACTGCTCCTGGGCCATTGCTCAGGTTCGGTCCGCATCGGCGCTCCGGAGACCAGGTCTTTCTTCTGGTTCGCTGTTTCGTAGGGGTTCCGGATCAGGCCGACCATGTCCGGCTCTCTGGCTTTCGAATCCACGGGCCCAGTTTCGGGCCCCAGAGTGTGGGGGACAAAGGAATTCTGATCGACAAGTGCACTGATGTCGAAATCTCGAATATGGAGATCGCGGGCTGGGGTGGGGAGGGGATCCGGGTGCAGGACGACGCCAACGAGTATTTCACGCCACCGTTGCTGGCCGAGGCGTGGCAACTCCGGCGGCTACCGGGTGCCTGCGAGGAGCCTCCGTACAACGGGCCCCAGGGCCGGATCGGCAGTCCGGATCAGGTCCGGATCGTAGGCAACTACATCCACCACAACCAGCAACCGCGCTCGACGTTCGACGGCCATGCCGGCGGCTACGGGGTGCTGGTTACGTTCGGGGCGCATGCGCAGATCTCCCGTAACGTCTTCGCCTCCAACCGGCACTCGATCGCAGCGGGCGGTACGATGGGAGGGTACCAGGCGACCGAGAACTTGGTGTTGAGGTACGGCGGTATCCACTACGACGGCGTCATCACCGTCCATACCCATGCGTTCGACATCCACGGCACCGGCGACAACGGCTTCGACGGCTTTGCCGGCGCCCGCACGACCTATTCTCACAACGCGTTCCAGTACAGTGCCGGGAACGCCATCTCGATCCGGGGCTCGCCGCGCTGCGGCATCGAGATCAGTCACAACGTCTTTCCCCATCGCGGGCTGGAAGCCGACCGGGGCGACGATGCGGTCAAGCTCCACTATCGGCAAGACCTTGATGTCATCAAGTTGGGCCCCGGCAACTCCCTGGGATACAACTCGTACGGCAAGTACGCCGTCTGTGACTTCGACGGCGACGGGATCGACGATCTGTTTTTGCCGACCGGCGTCTCCTGGTGGTTCTCCGGGGGCGGCGAGTTTCCCTGGCGGTTTTTGGCCCGCCGGAGTGAGCGCCTCGAGCGGCTCCGATTCGGCTACTTCGACGGGGACAACAAGTGTGACGTGCTCACCGAAACGGGCGGGGCGTGGATGATCTCCAGTGGCGGCACCGGGGCTTGGTACCGGCTCGGTCAGCAATACGCACCGCTGAGCGAGGTCCAGTTTGGACGGTTCGATCCAAACGAACGCGACCTTCGGCCGGGCGCGACTCGGCGCACGACCCACGCATTCTGGCGCACGCCCACCGGGCAATGGAAAGTCACCACACTGAACGGACCCTCCCAGGGATGGCGTGACGCCCAGAGCTCGAGCCTCCCAATGAGCGCCCTCCGGTTCGGCGACTTCAATGGCGACGGTGTCACCGATGTGCTCTCGGTCCAGGGCGGGCGATGGGCGATTTCCCCGAGCGCTGCAGGCCCGTGGCAAAACCTGAACCCGACTCTCGGAAGCGACGTCCGGCAGCTTTTCGTCGCTGATATCGACAACAACAACACCGATGATCTTATCCGGGTCCGGTACCGGGTCACCTCGCTCGGCCAGGATGCCGTCCGGGAGTCCTACACCTGGGAGGTCTCGGATGGAGGGTCGACCGCCTGGAAGCCGCTCAAATCCTACCGGTGGGACGGCACGGCCCTGTCCGTCACCCGGGATCCGGTGCTCCATGTCTTCGCGGGCCGTTTCGGGACGGCACCAGGGGCCGGCATTCTGACGGTCGACCGAAGTGGGACCGGCCGCTTCTATGCCCCGTTGGAGGCTCGGTTCGGCGCCAATCCGGACTGGAACAGCACGTTCGCATACTGACGAGGCCAACGTAGCGTTCGGATCGACGCGCCCACCGGCTAGTAGTGGCGAACCCGGCCGGCCGCTCCAGCAAGCGCCGCCAGCACCTCCGCTTCCGTGCTGCCGAGGGCACTGAGCAGATCCGCCGTCGACGTCGCCTCCAAAGCGGTCCACAGGGCGCCGCGCCCCGATCGTTGGTCGAGGAGTTCCACCAGCGCCCCGCCAACGGCGTAGGTGTCGGCGCTGATGCCGAGCCCCGAGAGGCCGCCCGGGCTTGGGCTCTGGGCCCAGGCTCTCGCGCGGGCGCGCATCCCGTCCGTCAGCTGGCCGGCCAAATAGATGGCGATCCCCTCGTTGAACCACTTGAGTGCCGTCGCGTAGTTCACCTCGGGCAGCGGGTTTCGTTGGGCGTGGAGCACGTGGGTCAGTTCGTGGGTGAGGATCACGGCGGTTTCCGCCTCGGAATGGCCGCACCCCTCGCCGGCCCACAAGCGAGGCGAGAGCACCTCGACGAGGCTCTTGGTGGCCCGGCCGATCATCCAGCACGCTGGCTGGAAGCCGTTGGCGCGCCAGAGGGCTTCGAAGCCGGGCCGGTCCGGATAGACCCGGACGGTGTAGGGCCCGTCGGCGGGCTGGCGGAAGAAGGCGGCGACAGCCTGCCGCCCCGTGGTGGCCAGTTCGAGCCAGGCGGCGGCGCGGGATTGGTCGGTGGCCTGGAACTCCAGGCGGGCGCTGGCGTTCGCGAGCACGAGCCATTCGGTCGGGCCGGCCGCACTGCCGCAACCGAGTAGCAAGGCGACCGCCGCGGGGATCGTTCGAGCGGGCATCGGGTATCCAAATGAGGGACTGATACCCCTACGGACCGGCAGTTCCGCGGGTGTCGGCTTGGCACGGAGGGTGGCGGTCGAGTCGCTCCGGCGCTGCCAACCTCGGGTGCCGCAGAGTATTTTGGGCGAGCCGCGAATCCGTCGCGCCGCCCGGGAGTGGAGTGTCGAGCCCGGCCAACGGAGAACAAACCTGAGGTAGCCAATGAAGATCCGACCATGGGCGGTGGTGGTGAGTTTTGGTGCGACGATCGGCGTGGCCGGCCCGGTCCGGGCCCAGGACACCCCGGTGCCGGTTGAGCGCGAGCCGAACCACCGGACCGTGTTTCAGAACCAGTGGATCCAGGTATTTCGGGTCAAGCTCGCGCCGGGGCAGGCCTCTCTGATGCACCTCCACGCGCACGACGATGCGGCGGTCCGGCTCGATTCATCGATCTCGGTCAACCAGCCCTTCGGCGAGCCGGAACAGGCGCCGGGCCCGGCGGCTCCGGGCAACGTGTCCGCGCGGACCAACGAGCCGACGCCCACGATTCACCGGGTTCGGAACGCGGGCACCTCGCTGTTCGATGTGATCGACGTGCAGGCACTGGCCCGCCCCGAGGGCCCTGAGGCTCCACCGGTCATTGCCGCGACGCGGGAGAACCCCCGGATGCGGGTCTATCGCTATGAGCTCGGGCCGGGGGCGCGGGCCGCCGAGCACACCCACACCCGGCCATACCTCCTGGTGGCTGCCACGCCGATCCGGTTGGAGACCACCGGGAGCGCCGGCCGGCGGACGGAGGCACTCGAGCCGGGCGACTTTCGCTGGTTCACGGGGACCGCGACGCACACCCTGGGAAACGGCGGGAAGCGGAGCGGCATCGTCGTGGAGTTCGAGCTGAAGTGACGCCGGCCGGCCCCGATCCGGAGCCGATCGCTTTGACGCTGGAGGATCTCCGCGCCATCGGTCGGTGGGCCCTCAGCTCAGTCGAGCGGGCGCTGCCGGTGTTCGAAGCCTACGCACCGTCGGATCCGCGGCCGCGGGAGGCGATCGAGGGCTCAAAGGCGTTCGCCAACGGCGGGCCGAGGACGGCCGAGCTCCGCGCGCTCGGTTGGGCCGCCTGGGCCGCCCGGAAGGTCGGCGATCCTGCTGCCGCCGCTGCCGCCCGGGCCGCGTGCTTGGCCGCGGGCGTCGCCTTCACCCATCCGCTCGCGACCCCTCATCAAACGAACCACACCCTCGGGCCGACCGCCTATGCCGCTTTGGCGCTCGAGCTGGCCGCCCGCGGAAATCCAAACGTCGGCGAGGCGGAGATCCGGCGGGCGCTCGGCGACGCACCACAGGAAGTCCGCGACGCCGTCGGCCGGATGGCGCGGCCCGGGGCCGCTCGGGGCCGCGATCGGACTCAGTCCGGCAGCACCGGCAGCACCAACACGGACCCCTGCTTCGGTCCGTAGTGCACCGTGTTCGTGGCCTTCACCGACGTGGTTTCAGTGACGTTGTCGCCCCCGGTGTTGAGATTTCGGTCGTACATCGGGAAGTCGCTGCTCGTGATCCAGAGCCGGATCCGGTGCCCCGGCAGGAACCGGTAAGCCGTGGCCTTGAGGCTTACCCTGACCGGGTAGACCTGACCCGGCTCCATGAACCCGGGCGTGGCCATCCCGTTCCGGTACCGCACCCGCTTGATCCCACTCACCACGTTCCACGACCGGCCCTGCTCGTCGACATCGAC
>JANMHX010000385.1:0-40193 GCA_031375485.1 Gemmatimonadota bacterium
GGTCACGCCGTCCTGGGCCTGGAGTTCCATGTCGCCGGTGGTTTGGCCGTGCGCGTGGAGATCGATGAATCCCGGCGACACGACCTGCCCGGCCACATTGATGACCTCGGTGCCCTTGAGCGGCTTCGCAGAAATGGCGGCAATCTTGCCGGCGGTGATCCCGATGCTCCGGACCGAGTCGAGTCCGGAGGCCGGGTCCATGACGCGCCCGCCTTGAAGCACGACATCATACGTCGGGGCTTTGGCGCAGGCGCCGGCGAGCAAGGCGAGCGCGAGTACCAGGGCCCGGGCCGGGCGGTTCATCATCCCCATTTGAGACCTTCTTTCGAGAGTGGCAGGCTGCGGACGCGTCGCCCGGAGGCCGCGAAGATCGCGTTGCAGAGGGCCGGCACGACCGGGGGTAAGGCCGGCTCGCCCATGCCGGTCGGCGAGTTGTCGGTGAGTTTGAAATGGACCTCGACTGGCGGCGCTTGGACCATCCGGAGCAGCGGGAAGTCGTAGAAATTGTTCTGCTTGGCGCGGCCGCGGTCGATGGTAATCTCCTGGCCTAACGCCTCGCTGATCCCGTCGAGCACCGAGCCCTCGACCTGGTTCAGCGCGCCGCTCGGATTAATGATCTGACTTCCGACGTCGGCGCCGACCCAGACTTTGGTGATCCGGAAGGTGTCCGTGGCCGACATGGCGACTTCAACGACCTCGGCAAAGTATCCGCGGTGACTGAAGTGGAACGCGACGCCCATGCCGGTGCCCTTCGCCGGTGACCGCTTGCCCCAGCCTGACTTCTCAGCCACCAGCTCCAGGACGCCGCGCATCCGGCCGGCGTCGTATCCGCCTTGGGCGGTCCCCACCATCCGGGGCGGGCCCAGCAAGTCCAACCGGAACTTGACCGGGTCTTGGCCGGAGGCGTGAGCTAACTCGTCGAGGAACGAGTGGAACACGAAGGCCAGCGCGTTGCTTCCCGGGGCCCGGAGCGGCCCGGTGGGAACCCCGAGGGGCATCAGCGATTGCTCGAGCCGGAAGTTCGGGACGAACCGGGATGGAAACTCCGTCGGGGCGAGTCCGGCGCTGCTGGCCAGCCGGTCGCCTTCGCCGAAGGTCACGAAGTGGTTCTTCCACGCGGTCAGTTTGCCGGCGGCGTCGACGCCGCCCTTCAGGAAATGGAACCCGGCGGGGCGGTAGAAGTCGTGCTTCATGTCGTCTTCGCGGGTCCAGAGGAGCTTGACCGGCACGCCGACTTCCTTGGCGATCCAGGCCGCTTCGACCATATAGTCGTTGGCAAGCCGGCGACCGAAGCCGCCGCCGCCACGGGTCATGTGGATGGTGATATCGGTCTGCGGAATGCCGAGGGTCGTGGCCACCAACTCCCGGCCCGGCTGCGGGTTCTGAGTCGGGGCCCAGATCTCGAGTTTGCCGCCGCTGAAATGGGCGGTGCAGTTCTGGGGCTCGAGGGGGGCGTGGGCAATGAAGGGATAGAAGTACGCCGCCTCGACGACTTTCGCCGCGCCGGCAAACGCGGCGTCGACGTCACCGTCGTTCTGGAGGACCTTGGCCCCGGGCCCTCGGCTCAGTTGCGCCGCAGTGGTCGCAAAGCCTTGAGAGGTTTGGGTGGCGGTGGCGCCTTCATTCCAGGTGACCACCAGTTTCCGGCGGGCGCTCTCGGCGGCCCACCAGTGATCGGCGACGATGGCGACGCCTCCAAGGAGGCCGTTCAGCGCGGTGCCGCCTTCGACGACGAATGCGTGCCGCACGCCGGGGAGCTTCTTGACGACGTCGAGATTCGCGCTCGCCACCTTGCCCGCAAACACCGGGCATTTGGCGAACACCGCGTACAGCATTCCGGGAACCTTGACGTCGATGCCGAACAGCGGCTGGCCCGACACGATCTTCGGGTTGTCGATCCCCGGAACCGAGGTGCCGATCAGCTTGAACGTCTTCGGGTCTTTGAGCCGGACGCTCTTGAGGTCGGGGGCCGGGAGCGTCGCGGCTTTGGCCACCAGGTCGGGATACGCGAGCTTCCGGCCGCTGGCCGCATGGGAGACCATGGCCGAGGCCGTCGTGCACTCGGATTCCGGCACGCCCCAGGTCGCGGCGGCCGCGCCGACCAGCATCTGGCGGGCGGCGGCTCCCACTCGGCGGAGCTCGTCGTAGTGGAGCGGCGTGGCGGTGCTGCCGCCGGCAAACTGGCGGCCGTATTTCGCCTGGTCGGCGTCGGCCTGCTCGATGTGGATGCCCTTCCAGTCGACGTCGAGCTCCTCGGCAATCAGCATCGGGAGCATCGTCTTGACCCCTTGGCCGACCTCGGGGTTCTTGGCGATGATGGTGATGGTCCCGTCGGCGGCGATCCGGATGTAGGCGTTCGGCTCGAAGAGTTCCGCCGAGCCGTGCCGGTGTCGCCGGGCCAGGGGTTCGTAGTAGGAGCCGAGCAGGAGTCCCCCGCCGGCCAGGGCCGTCACCCGGAGGAAGCTCCGGCGAGTCTGGGTCGTCGTCATGGCGTGTCCTTACCGGTCTGCCGCAGTACCGGCGGCTCGATGAATGGCTTTGCGGATCCTGAGGTAGGTCGCGCAGCGACAGAGATTGCCGTTCATGGCTTGATCGATATCGGCGTCGGTCGGCTTCGGCTTGGTGGTGAGGAGCGCGGCGGCGGTCATGATCTGGCCGGCCTGGCAGTACCCGCACTGAGGCACGTCGATTTCCTGCCACGCCTCTTGGAGCGGGTGGGTCCCGGTGCTCGACAATCCTTCGATGGTCGTCACCTCCGCGCCCTTCACGGCCGACACCGGGATCGAGCACGACTTGATCGCGACCCCCTTCAGGTGAACGGTGCAGGCGCCGCATTGGCCGACCCCGCATCCGAACTTGGTGCCGGGCAAATCGAGCAAGTCTCTGAGGACCCACAACAGGGGCATGTCCGGGGGAGCGTCGACGGTCCGGGTTTGGCCGTTGACCTTGAGCGTGATGGCCATCGTGGGGGCTCGGGGTAGGGTTCGGTTGAAAAGTACTGCGGTGGGCGGCGTTTGGGAGCGGGCTCAGCGCGGCCGGGCCGGCCCGGTCAGGGGCCTACCGGGGAGTTCGCCGGTCAGGGCGCCCCGGCGGATGACCGGCCGGCCGTTGACGAACAGGTGCACGATGCCGGACGAGAACCGATGGGGGTCGGTAAAGGTGGCATGGTCCTGGATGGTTTCGGCGTTGAAGACGACGAGATCGGCGAACGCCCCCGCTTTGATCCGGCCCCGGTCGGGTTGGTTGATCTGGTCGGCCGGGGCCGAGGTCATTTTCCGAATCGCGTCTTCGAGCGTCAAGACCTTGAGTTCCCGAACATAGCGAGCGAGCACCCGCGGGAAGGAGCCGTAGGTCCGGGGGTGAGGGAACCCCTGGTCGAATCCGACCGGGTCGCCGTCGGTTTCGAGCATCGATGCCGGGTACTGAAGGATCCGAATCACGTCGGCCTCGTCCATGGCGTGATAGATCGCTTCGAAACTGCCTTCGAGCTGCAAATCGATCAGCACGGGGACGGCTGCCTCGATCGTCGGCGGGAGCTTCCGATCAACGAGGTACTCGGCCAGGGTCCGGCCGTTGTATTCGGGATGTTTTTCAAGGGTGCGGAACTGGAGGCTCTTCGGCCCGTCGCCGGCCTGCTCGGGGAAGATCCGCTTCATCCCGGTTTCGATCCGGGCGCGGGTGGCCGGATCGGCGATCCGCCGGGCAAACTCCGCCGGCCCGCCGGCCAGCGACCACGGTGGGAACATGATGTCCGAGTAGGTGCTGAAGGCCGTATACGGATAGGCGTCGACCTTCAGGTCGAGGCCTTCGGCCCGAGCCCGGTCCACCATCGCGAGGGTCTGCTTCGAGAGCCCGAACTGGGCCGCGCCCGACACCTTGTGATGGTTGATCTGGGCGGGAATCTTGGCCTCGCGGGCAATCCGGATGACCTCGTCCATCGACGCGAGGGCGCCGGGGCCCTCGTCGCGGACGTGGGTGACGTAGAGGCCGCCCCACCGGGCCGCGACCTTGGCCAGGGCGATGACTTCGTCGGTGGTCGCATAGAACGCCGGGACATACTCGAGGCCGGTCGCCAGGCCGAGCGCGCCCTCTGCCATCGAACGGTCAACCATGGCTCGCATCGAATCGAGTTCGGCGGCCGTGGGGGCCCGGTTGGCGAGACCCATCACCTGCTTTCGAATCCAAGTGTGTCCGGCAAAGAATCCCACGTTGGGCGCCATGCGAAGACCGGCCAAGTAGGGGCCGAGTGGCCAGGGCTGATCGGTGCTGTGGAGCGACGCGAGGATGGTCGTGATCCCTTGGCGGACGAAATTCTCCTGGAGCGGATACTGGGCAATCGTCGGGGCCACATGGGCGTGGTTGTCGATGAACCCCGGCGCGACGATCAATCCGGTGGCATTGACCACCACTTTGGCGGTGGCGGGATCGAGGTCCGTCGCGATCCGGGTAATCCGATCGCCGGTGATGGCAACGTCGGCCCGGTAGCGGGGAGCGCCGGTGCCATCGACGATGGTGCCGCCCTTGATCAGCAGATCCGACGTCTGGAGCAGGAACAGCGCGACGGCCGCGAGCATTGGGTTACCTCGTGGTCAGGTCGACGGCGATGGATCGCCACCGGGCTTGGCGGAATCGCAGCACGGACAAGGTGCATCGGGTGGCGTGGCCGATCAGAATCGCGATCCAGATATCGGTCGGTTCGAGTTTGTGAAACGTGCCGAGGATCGTCAGGAGGCTCAGCGGCAAGATGATCTGCGCCAGCACCGAGATGTAGAACGGGCTCTTGGTGTCCGCGGCCCCCTGCAGGCCGCCGGTGTAGGTCAGGGCCGTCGTAATGAAGAATCCGGAGACGCTCAGAAACTGGAGCAAGCGGACCCCGATGGCCACGGCCGCGGGGTCGGTCATGCCGAACGCGCCGAGCAGCACCTTGGGTATTGCCACGAACAACACGGCCAGGACCGCGGCGGCCGACAGGCCGATCCGCGCGGCGCCGTGGACGGCGGCGATGGCCCGCTCGGGTTGCTTGGCTCCAATGTTTTGACCCACGACAGCGGCGGTGGCTCCCATGAGTCCGACGGACGTCCAGGTTATCAGCGAGAACAGCTGGCCGTACCCGACGGCGTAGGCGGCCTGGGCCTCGGCGCTCTGGTCGAGCGACCCAATGAATCGGAGGAGCAGCACCCCGCCGACATTCATGGCCACGCCTTGGAATCCGGTGGGTAACCCGATCTTGAAGAGCGACCGGATGATGGTCCAATCCGGCCGGAACCCCTCGTGCCGAGGGAATCCAACCACCCACTTGCCGCTGATCAATCGCTGGAAGGCAAAGATGGCCACCAGGCCCCCGGCGATGACGGTGCCCATCGCCGCGCCGGCGGTGCCGAACGCCGGGATCGGTCCGAGCCCTCGGATCAAGATGACGTTGAAGACGATGTTCAAGACGGTGAGGGCGATGCCGAGTTGAAGCGGCGTCTTGGCATCGCCGGCGGAGCGAAGGGCGCCGCCGAGCATGAAGAAGGTCAGCATCCCGAAACTGAAGACGAACATGATCCGGAGGTAGGGCAGGGCCTCGGCCCGGACGGCCGGGGTGGCCCGGACGAACTCGAGGAGGCTCGGAGCCAGGAAGTACCCTAACGGTGCCAGGATCGCGAACGAAATGACGGTCGACGTCAGAAACGCCTGATAGACGGTGCGATTGGCCTTGGCGACATCGCCACCGCCGACGAACCGGGCCACCAGCACCCCCATGCCCGTAAACAGCGAACTGATGAAGACCATCACCACGAGAAAGATCTGCCAGGAGACGCCGATGGCGGCGTTGCCGGCATAGCCGACGTAGTGACCGACCATGACGTGATCGATCATCCCTTGGAGGCCGCCGATGACGTTCTGAAGCATGGTCGGCCACGCCAGTTTCCAGACGGCGGCGCCGATCGGTCCTTCGACGATCGACCGATCGAGTTTCTTCGGGGCCGTCACGGTACCAGATTCCTCGACGCGCCGATCGTGTAGCCCTCCGGCGGCTCGGCGCCGAGGAGGTGTTTGACGAAGAAATCCCAGCGGCGCCGCATCATGTAGGGCTCGTTGCCGAAGCCGTGCCGGCGGTTCGGCATCATGATCAACTCGAAGTTCTTGTCGGCCTTGATCAGGGCGTCCGCGAGGGCCATGGTATTGTTGGGCGGCACGTTGTCGTCCATGGTACCGTGAGCAATCAAGAGCTTGCCTTTGAGGTTTTTGGCCAAGAGCTGATTGGCCTGGTTGTCGTAATTCGTGGTCCCGTCCGGGTTCCGGGTCAGCAGGCCTTGATAGCGCTCGCCCCAGTCATCCTCGTACGTCCGGTTGTCGTGATTGCCGGCTTGCGACACCGCCACCTTGTAGAAGTCGGGGTAGCGGAGAATGGCGCCGGCCGCGGCAAAGCCTCCGCCGGAATGGCCCCAGATCCCGACCTGGTCGAGGTTCATCGACGGGTAGCGCCGTCCCAGTTGCTTGATCATTTCGATCTGATCGGGCAGGCCGTTGTCGCCCATGTTGCCGTAGTAGGCGTCGTGAAACGATTTCGACCGCATCGGCGTGCCCATCGCATCGACCTCGACGACGATGAAACCGAGTTCCGCGATGGCCTGCTTGTCGCCCCGGGCGGCTTGGAATGACCGGGTGCCAACACTGCCGGACTGGGGACCGGGATAGAGATAGTTGACGACCGGGTAGCGCTTGGTCGAGTCGTAGCGCCGCGGCCGGTACATCAAGCCGTAGAGGTCGGTTCGTCCGTCCCGGGCCTTGACGGTAAACGGAATCGGGGGGACCCAGCCGGACGCGGTAAGTCGCGAGATGTCGGCGGTTTCGAGGGGCAGCACCAGGCGGCCGCGGGCGTCGCGGAGCACCGTCACCGGTGCGGTGGTCGGGGTCGACCAAGTATCGAGGAAGAACTGTCCGTCCGGTGAGAGGGTGACGTCGTGGTTGGCGTTCTCGGGCGTCAACAACTCCTGGTGCTTGCCGTCGAAGCCGATCCGGTAGAGATGGCGGTAGTAGGGATCGCGGCCCGCCTCGCGGCCAGTCGCGATGTAATAGAGTATCCGGGCCTTCTCGTCGATCCGGATCAGCTCGAGCACCGGGCCTGGGCCCCGGGTGATCTGCTGTTTGAGCAGGCCGGTGGTGAGATCGTGGAGATAGAGATTGCCCCAGTCGTCGCGCTCCGAGAACCAAATGACTTCATTCGTGGCCGGGAGGACTTGCCAGTTGGCGCGTCCGAAACCGGATTCATACTGGGTGGCCACCCGTTCTTCGAGGACGTCGCGAACGTCACCGGTGACCGGGTTGCCGATCCGGAGGTTGGCCTGTTTGTGGTCGCGGGTGGTCGAGACGAAGGCCAGTGCTGAGCCGTCCGGGTACCACTCGACGTCGGTCCACTCGGTGCCCCGGCACACGACATGATCGCAGAGGGTGGAGCGGTGAGCGTCGGGCGGCATCTTGAGCCGAGTCACGGCGCCGGTCTCGAGGTCGATGATCACCCGGCTGATTCGGAAGATCACGCTATCGCCCGGCATCGGGTATCTCCAGGCTTCGAGCTTGGGCTGGCCGACAGCGGTGTTGACGAGGTACATCATGCTGGTGCCCCGGGCGTCGTGCTGGAACGTCGCGATCCGCTTCGAGTCGGGCGACCACAGCACGACCGGCCGGTCGCTCTTGGTCCAGCCGGCATTGTCGGTGGCGTAGCCGAAGTCGGGAATCCCGTCGGTGGTCAGTTGCCGTTCCCGTTGGCTGACCAGGTCGCGGACCCAGAGGTTGTTGGTCCGGGTGAATGCTTGCTGCTTTCCATCGGGCGACAGCCCTGAGGTTCGGGCGGGCGGGGTGGTGTCCCCCGGGGCGGCCGCGACGACGACGCGGGTCTTCTTGGCCGGGTCCACCAGGACGTACTCCGCTCCGGTCGGCGTGGTGTTCCGATACCAGAACCGGTCGCCGTCGAGCCAGGTGGGACGAACGGTGGCTTTGAAGACCAGGGCGTTCAGCGTCGTGCCGAGGGTGCGTTCGGCGCGAGCATAGTCCTCGACCGTGAGGGCGGCGGGCGCTTGGGCCGCCAGCGGCGCCGTAACGGCTAGACAAGTGAAGAGCAACGAGCGCATCGGCGAGGATTCCGAGGAGGTCAGGGTCAGGAAGATACGGACGTTGGGGCTCTTCCGCCCCCCCCACCGAGGGGCCCGGGGCGGAGCGGTTCGCGGGGATCCAGGAGAACTGGCAGGTCGGGCGGCACCTGATCAACCTGATCGCCCGGGCCAAGTAACACTCCTCATCGAGTTGCCAACCTCGGCCGCGGAGGACTGAAACCTCCGGGCCGCCGGCGCCGTCTTGCCTGATGTTGGTTGTGTCTGCATACTATGCGTGACATACTATCAAGGATGGCCCATGCGGGTCGAACGCGAATTGCTTCGGGGCGCCGGTCCCGTCACCGTGCTTCGGTTGTTGTCTCAACGCGAGATGTACGGCTACGAGCTGGTCCAGGCCCTCGACCAGCGGACTGACGGCGTGCTCGCCATGGGGCAGTCGACGCTGTATCCGCTGCTCTACGGACTCGAGGCGAAGAGTCTGATTCGCGGAGCCTGGCGTACCGCTGCCTCGGGCCGGCGCCGGAAATACTACGCCGTGACGGCCAAGGGGGCGGCCTATCTCAAGACGCGGCAGGTCCAATGGCGCCGGTTGGTGGCCGCAATGGGCGAACTTGGGTTGCTGGGCCGGGCTCGCTAGATGGCACCGGATCTCGACCTCCTGGAGCTCGAACACCGAGCCCGAGGCCGGGGTTTGCCTCCGGCCGTCGCGGCGACCGTGGCGCGGGTGGCCGGATTGGCCGGGCTCGACCTGGTCCGGCGTGACGAAGTCTTCGAAGAACTGGTGGCCCACTTCGAAGATGGGCTCGCCGCCGGCCGGGCGGCGGAGGCGCTGCTGGCCGAGTTCGGCGACCCCGCGAGGACCACGACGCTGGTGGCCGAGTCGGCCCGGATAGCCCGCTCGCCTGACTCGACTCTCCCTGCTGCCCGGAGGTTTCCTGTGGTGCCGCTCATCCTTCGTGAACTTCGGTTCGCGAGCCGAAGGCTACTCAAAAGCCCCGGGTTCTCCGCGATTGCGATTCTCACCCTGGCCCTGGGCATCGGGGCCATGACATCGATGTTCTCGGTGATCAACGCGGTGGTGCTGCGGCCCTGGCCGATCGCGGGCGTCGAGGAGGTCTACGATCTGTTCGAACGGATCGGCGGCGGGACCCAACCCCTGACCAATCCCGATCTCCGCGACTTCGAGCGAGCCACCACGGACGCCTTCGCGGCCGTGGCCGGGGTTCGGTATGCCCGCGCCCAGGCCGGGGAAGGTGCCGAGACGGCGCCGGTGGCCGTGGAGTTGGTCACGGGATCGTACTTCGGGATCGTCGGCCTACCGCCGGCTCTCGGGCGGTTGCTCGGTCCCGAGGACGACCTGGCGCCGGGCGGTCATCCTGTCGTGGTGCTGGGGCACCGGTACTGGGTGCGGAATTTCCACGCCGATCCCGGGGTCGTCGGGCGGAGCATCCGGCTCAATGGCCGGCCCTATTCGATCATCGGGGTGGCGGCGGCGGAGTACCAGGGCAACGTCCGCGCCCTCCGGCCGGATGTGACGGCCTCGATGATGATGGTCAACATCCTGAGTCCGAGTGAAACGGATCTGCTCGAGTCGCGCGAGGCCCACGGGATGTTCGGCAAGGCAAGGGTTCGCGCCGGAGTGACCGAGGCCCGGGCGAATGGGGCGGCGGACCGGGCGGCCGCGGACCTTCGGCTCCGGCGGGTCGGAAGCTGGGAGTCGGAGACGGCGGCGTTTCGGCTGATCCCGACCAAGAACACGATTCTCTTCCCCGATGCGGACCCGTACCTCCGGCGGCTTTCGGGGCTATTGCTTGGCGTGATGGGCCTCCTGCTGCTGGTCATCTGCGCCAATCTGGCCGGGTTTCTGTTGGCCAGGGGCATTGACCGGCGGCGGGAGATTGCGGTCCAACTCGCGATCGGGGCGACCCGGGGCCGAGTCCTCCTGGCCCTGATGATGGAGAGTCTGTTGCTCGGGAGCGTGGGCGGCGTGGGCGGCCTGGCGATGACGGCGGTGTTTGCCAGGCTGCTTGCGAATATCGAGCTTCCGCTGCCGATTCCCGTGGCGCTCGATGCCGCACCGGATCTCTGGGTCTTCGGGTTCGGCGCCGTCGTCGCGTTGGCCAGCGGGCTCGTCTTCGGCTTGGCGCCGGCGCTCAAGGCGACCGCGCCGGACCTCATCACGGCGTTGCGGGACGAGTCGGCCGGCGGCGGGGGCCGAGGGCGGAGCCGGCTTCGCAACGGCTTGGTGATCGGCCAGGTCGCTGCGTGCCTGGTGCTCTTGATCACGACGGGATTGTTGATTCGGGGGGTCCAGAGCCTTCGCCGGGTCGATCCGGGTTTCGGGCAACGTCCGACCGCAGTGGTGGCGGTGACGTTTCCGGTCAACCGCTATCCGGTCGAGCAGCGCCTGACCGCGATTCGTGAGGTCGCCGCCCGCTTCGGCCGCCTCGGCGGGGTCGTGGGCGTCGGCGTCATCGACAATATCCATTTGAACCTGATGAATACCCAGACCGCGTCGGTACGAAATCCCGAAGACAACGGCGCCGCCGAACGGGTGTCGCTCGACGCCGACCGAGCGGCCGTCGATACCGGATTCTTCGCGGCAGCCGGTATCGAATTCGTCCGAGGCCGGGACTTTCGGGCCGATGACGGCGGAACGGCGCGGGTCGCGATCGTGAATGAGGCTTTGGCGGCGCGGTTGTGGCCGGGCCAGGATCCGATTGGCCGGCGCCTGATGCAGGACCAACTGGTCGAGGTGGTGGGACTGGTGCGGACCGCCAAGATCCGGAGCCTGACGGAGCCACCTCGACCGGTGATCTACACGCCTCTGGCGGGGCAACGGGCAGCCGCGGTGTGGTACCTGCTCCGGACCTCGGGCGACGCCGATCTGACCGCGGGGGCGGCCCTCGCGGCGCTCAAATCGTTTGACCGGGAACTGATTCCGACCTCCGTCACCACCGCGGCGCGTCATATTGGGACCACGATGCTCCCGGTCCGGTTAGGCGCCATGCTGTTGAGCGGGCTGGCGGCGGTGGCCATGATCCTGGCCGTCGTCGGCCTGTACGGAACCGTGAGCTATGCGGTGGCGCAGCGGAATCGCGAGGTCGGGATTCGCCTGGCCCTGGGCGCGAGCCCCTCGACGGTAGTGCGGATGCTTGCGGTCGATGGTCTCAAGCTGGTGGGGTGGGGCGCCGGGATCGGATTGCTGCTGGCCGGGGTCGTGGCGTTAGGGCTCCGCCGGGTGCTCGCGGGCGCCGGATTCGACGCGGTGATCTTCCTGACGGTGCCGCTCGGGTTGGCGCTGGTGGTAGGGCTCGCGGCTTGGCTTCCAGCCCGACGCGCCGGCAAGGTAGCTCCGGCGATGGCGCTTCGGTCAGGCGAGTGACGCGAGTCGCTCCCACCGACCGGTTGCATCGGCCAGTTCGCGATCGACCGCCGCGAGGCGCGCCTTTGCCGCGGCGGTGGCGGCGCCGTTCTTGAGAAACGTGAGATCGGCCAACGACGCGTAGAGCCCCTGCCGCTCCTGCTCGAGTCCGTCGATCCGGGCCGGAAGCTCTTCGAGTTCGCGGGCTTCCTTGAAGCTCAATTTCCGTTTCTTCCCGGCCGGTTTCGGTGGCGGAGCCGGCTCCCGCTTCGGCGGGGCCGCCTTGGATTCGACGCGAGCCGTTTTCTGGCGAACCCAGTCGGAGTAGCCTCCCACGAACTCGCCGACCACTCCGTGGCCCTCCATCACGAGGGTGCTGGTGACGACGTTGTCGATGAAGGCGCGGTCGTGACTGACGAGGAGCAGCGTTCCCGAGAAACCCAACAGGACCTCCTCGAGCAGGTCAAGAGTTTCGATATCGAGGTCGTTGGTCGGCTCGTCGAGCGCCAGCACGTTCATCGATTTCGTGAACAAGCGGGCCAGCAGGAGCCGGTTCCGCTCTCCACCGGACAGCGCCTTGACCGGGGTTCGGGCCCGGTCGGGCGGAAAGAGAAAGTTCTTGAGATAACCGAGCACATGGAGCCGGCTTCCGCTGATTTCGATGTGGTCCGCGCCGCCGGCAATACTGTCGAAGACCGACCGTTCCGGGTCGAGTTCTTCGCGGAGTTGGTCGAAATAGACGATCTCGAGGTTGGTGCCGTGGCGGATGGTGCCGGTATCGGGGGCGAGTTGGCCCAGCAGGAGCCGGAGCAGGGTGGTCTTGCCGGATCCGTTTGGTCCGATGATCCCGATCCGGTCGCCGCGGGCGATCGTGGTGGTCAGGTCTTTGACCAGGGGGCGCCCGCCGAGCGACACGGACGCGGCCTTGGTTTGGACGACCAGTTTCCCGGAGCGTTCGGCCTCGTCGACTTGCATCGAGACGGAGCCGATCCGGTCCCGCCGGTCGCCGCGTTCGCGCCGGAGATCGATCAGGGCCCGAACCCGCCCTTCGTTCCGGGTCCGGCGGGCCTGAATACCTTGCCGGATCCACACCTCCTCCTTGGCCAGCTTCTTGTCGAACAGCGCCCATTCGCGCTCTTCATTGGCCAGGGAGGCGTCCTTCCGCTCGAGATAGGTGTCGTAGTCGGCGCCCCAATCGCGGAGCCGGCCGCGGTCGAGCTCGATGATCCGGGTGGCCACCCGGCGGAGAAAGGCCCGGTCGTGGGTCACGAACAAGAGCGTGGCGCCGCGATTGATGAGGTAATCCTCCATCCACTCGATCGCTTCGACGTCGAAATGGTTGGTCGGCTCGTCGAGCAACAAGAGGTCGGGTTGCTTGACCAACGCGCGGGCCAGCAGGGCCTGGCGCTTGCGGCCTCCCGACGCCGTGGCAAAGGGTTGTTCGGGGTCGAGGCCCAAATGCGACAGGACCGTTTCGACCCGGCTTTGGAGTTGCCAGGCGTCGGCCTGGTCGAGGGCGTGATGTAGACGATCGAGTTCTCGGAGTGCGGCGTCGTCGCCGTGGGTGGCCAGACGGTGACTGGCATCGTGGTAGCGAACCAACAAGGTGCCGGCGTCGCCCAAGCCGCCGGCGGCCACGTCGAACACGGTGCCGCTCATCCCGGTCGGGATGTCTTGCTCCAGGCGCCCGCTGGTCAGGCCGGTTTGGCGGATCACTTCGCCGGAATCGGGCTGGATGGTCCCGTCGAGCAGTTTCATCAGGGTGGTCTTGCCGGTGCCGTTCCGGCCCAGCAACGCCACTCGCTCCCCGCGATCGATGCTGAAACTGGTCCGGTCCAGAATCGGCGGCCCGCCAAAGGCGATCCCGACTTCGCGCATCCCAATCAACGCCATCAGACTGCTTTCATTCAGAGAGTCATCGGGTGCCCGCCGTGGCGGGCCGACCGGTAGAGCGCTTCCATGACGCGGAGGTTGGCGGCCGCTTCGCTCGCGGGATACCTAACGGGGCGGTGCTGCAGGGCGCAATCGGCAAAGTGTTCGACCATCAGCCGGTATTCGTCGTCCCCGGCCACCGGGTGCTCGATCGACGGCTCCCGGCCCCGGTGCTGGATCGCGACCGTGTCGGTGGTGCCGGGGAGAAACGCCGAGCGGAGTTCGATCGATCCGTCGGTGCCGGCCACTTCGACATACTCGCGTCGTTCCATGGTCAGCGCACAGTCGAACTGGGCGACCAGACCGCCCTCGAACCGGAGCGTGCCGGCCAGTTCGAGATCGACGCCGGTCGGGCCGAAGGTAGCCCAGGCTTGGACCTCGACCGGCTCCCGGCCGGCCAGGGTCCGGCTCACGTTGACGCAATAGCAGCCGACGTCCATCAACGCGCCGCCACCGAGGGCGGCATCGAGCCGGATGTTGCCGGGTTTGGTGAGCCGGAACGTGAAGGCGCTCTGGATCGACCGGAGCGGGCCCACGGCGCCATCCCGGATCAAGGCCTCCACCCGATCGATTCGGGGATGGAAGCGATACATGAATGCCTCCATCAGGGTGACCCCGTTGGCCGCGGCGGCCGCGGCCATGTCGTCACACTCGGCCGCCGTCAGAGCCAGGGGCTTTTCACAGAGGACGTGTTTGCCCCGCTCGGCGGCCTTGATGGTCCATTCCCGATGGAGACTGTTCGGGAGCGGGATGTACACGGCGTCGATATCGGGGTCGGCGAGCAGGGCGTCGTAGCTACCGTAGTGGGCCGGGATGGCGTTCGCGGCGGCGAAGTCGCGGGCGGTCGAAGACGAGCGGCTGGCCACGGCCGCGACGGTGCCGTTGGAGGAGGCCCGGATCGCGGGAATCACGGCGGCCCGGCCGATGTTGGCGGTGCTCAGGATGCCCCAGCGGAGGGTCAGCACTCGGCGCTCGGCACTCGGCACTCGGCACTCGGCGCTCGGTGGCTAGCGATGGTAGGTCACTTTGCCGTCGACGACGGTGAGGTCGACCTTCATCGAGCCGATTTGGTCCGGGTCGAGGTGGGAAATTCCGCCGTCGAGGACGCAGAGGTCGGCGGCCTTGCCGGTCTCGAGGGTGCCCTTCCATTCCTCGGCGTGGTCCTGCCAGGCGCCGGCGGCGGTGTGGGACCAGATCGCTTCGTTGAGGCTGATCCGCTCCTCGGGGCCGGAGACGGCGCCGGTTTGCTTGCCCTTCCGGACCACGCAGGTGGAAATGCCTTGGCGCCAGTTGCCGTCGGTGACCGGGGCATCCGATCCGGTGGCGACCTGGACGCCGGCGTCGAGGGCGGTCCGGTAGGGCCACTCGTAGGGCGCCCGGGTCGGGCCGATGCTCGCCATCTGGCCGTCGGCAATCAAATACTTGATGGTCGAGTTGAAGTTGGCCCCGATGCCGAGGGCCGCCATCCGCCGAAGGGTCGCGGGCAACACCATGTCGGCGTGGATGAGATAGTGGCGGCGGTTCCGATCCGGTGCGGCGGCTAAGGCCTTGTCGTAGGCTTCGATGACGGTGTCGATGGCCCGGTCGCCGGTGGCATGGGTGCCGATCTGCCAGCCGGCGTCGTGAACCAGCCGGACCATCGCTTCCATCTCGGCCACCCGTTGCCCATCGCTGCCCTCGCCGCTCACCAAGACCCCGTTGCCGCCACCCTGATACGGCTCATGCAGCCAGGCGGTCTTGTTGCCGGTCGGGATGCCGTCGGCGTGGAGTTTGACGCCGGCTACCCGAAGCCAACGCGGATCGGTCCCGGTCGGCGGCTGGAAGGCACCGAGCGTGGCCTTCACGCTCGCGGTGGAGCGCCCGACCGCCAGCAGCGCCGTTAGGCGGGCCTTGAGGCGGCCGGCGGCCGCCATCTCGGCGTAGAACGCCAGGACCTGGCCGTCGATCCCGGGTTCGGTGAAGCTGGTGATCCCGTTGGAGGCCATCAGAGCGGTGGCGTTCTCGAAACCCCGGAGCCGCTCGGCAGTCGAGTAGGGCGGAATGACCCGCCGCACCAAACCGGCAGCACCTTCGAAGAAGACCCCCGTCGGTTCGCCCTCTGCGTCCTTCACGATGACGCCGGCCGGAGGCGGAACCGTGTCCCTGGTAATGCCGGCGGCCGCGAGCGCCTGGGTGTTGGCCCAGACCGCGTGGCCTGAGAACTCGGTGAGGACCACCGGATTATTGGGAGCCGCTTGGTCGAGATCCTGCCGGGTCGGCGCCCGTTTCTCGGCAAAATACGGTTGATCCCATCCGCGCCCCTGGATCCATTCGCCGGGCTGCCGGGCGGCCGCCGCCTTCCGAACCGCCTCGACGATATCGGCGATCGACGTGACGGCCGGGTAACTCACGTCGACGTTGAACGGCGGCTGGCTGAATCCCCACCCGAGCGCGTGGAGATGCGAGTCGTTCGAGCCGGGGAGGAGCGTCCGGCCGCGCAGATTCACCGATTCGGTGCCGGGCCCTCCCAGACGCCGCATCTCCGCGGTCGTTCCCGACCCGAGCACCCGGCCTCCGCCGATGGCGATGGCTTCGACTCGGCGGAAGACGCGATCGACGAGATGCACGTCGCCGTCGTAGAGAATGAGATCCGCCGGCGCCGCCGGCCAGCCGAGGCGGGGCCATCGAAACGCGGCGGCCCCGGCGGCAGCCAGCAGGAACTCGCGGCGACGAACGGCGGTGACAGAAGAGCCCATGGTAAACCTCCGTGCCTACGGTTCGAGACCCAACTCCTCCATCAAGCTTCGATACTTCGGGGTCGAGCCGATCGCTTTTACGATGGCCGGCATTCGGAGAAACCGAAGACCTGGCGTTGACCGGCCGCGGACGCCCCGTTCAAAGGTGGCCAAGGCGCTATCGGTTGCGCCGATGGCGGAATACATCCAGGACTGGCGGACGGCGTTCAGGGTCTGGTTCACTGAGGTGAGGCTGCCGATGGCCGTCACCGCCGCCGGCCGCTTGGACGGATCGCGGGCATAGTCGGCGATCGCTTGGCTCAAGGTCTTCAGGTCCGCGGCGGCGGTTCCGAATGGAGCAATCGTTCCAAGCTCTCGGGCCATCCCGGCGAGGTCGCCCCGAAGGAAGGCGATCTGCGCCAACCAGACGCGGGGCTGAATGTATTCCGGTTGGAGGGACAGGGCCGTTCGTTCCTCGGCGATAGCCTCGTCGTAACGGCCGAGCTGCAGCAGGACGGCGCCGCGCTGAAACCGGGCGCCTGGTGACGTCGGCTCCAGATGGAGCGCCCGGTCGATGGCGGCCAACGCTTCCGGATAGCGTTTCTGGAGGGTCAGGAGATCGCTGACGCTGGCATGGGCCGGGGCGGAGTTGGAATCGAGCGCGATCGCTCGGCGGAGTTCCCGCTCGGCGCCAATCCAGTCCCGCTTCCCGTTGAGGAGGATGAATCCGAGCGAGGCGTGGGCCTCGGCGAGGCTGCTGTCGAGCGCGATCGCGCGTCGGGCCGCGGCTTCCGCCCGGTCATAGGCGCCGTCGATTGGGAGCCGCATGTCGGGGAAGAAGGAGATCTGGGCCAGAGCATCGGCGAGTCCGGCGTGCGCCGGGGCAAAGAGCGAGTCGTGCGCCACGGCTTGCTCGAAGTAGCGGCTGGCCTCTTCGATGCCACGGCTGGTCGACCGGTTCAACTGATAGCGGCCGAGCAGATAGGCCTCGTAGGCCTGAGGGTCGACGGTGGCTCCGCGCCGGACGGTTTGTTGTTCCCTGGACAACAGCGTCACATCGAGGGCCGCGGCCACCCGCTCGGCGATCCGCGACTGGGTCGCGAAGATCTCGCCCGGGGTCAGGCCGCTGGTGTAGGCATCCATCGGCAAGTCGGCGGTGCCCTCGACTCGAATCAGCTGAGGGGCAACCCGGACTTGCCCGGTTCCATCGGCTCGTCGATCGGTTCTGACGGTGCCCGCCAGCACGTACCGGACGCCAAGCTCGCGGGCAATGTCCTGCACGGCCCGGGTTGAGTTCTTGTACTGGCGGGCACTCCCCCGGGAAATGACGACCAGCCCGGAGATCTTGCTCAGCCGGGCGCTGATCTCCTCGGTAATCCCGTCGGCGAAGTACTCGTCATCAGGCGCCCCAAGGTTCCGAAACGGAAGCACCGCCACCGACGGCGCGTCCGCGGGTGCCGCGGTCGACGGTCGAAGCAACCAGATGGCCCCGGCCACGAGGGTGAGTCCGGCGGCCGCGGCGATCCACCGTCCCACGGATTTGGCATTGCTCCGAGAAGCGCCGCTCTCGATGGCCGATCCAGCGCGGGTCAGGGCTTCGGCGAACCGGGCCACGGACTCGAATCGATCGGCCGGCGCCTTGGCCAGGGCTCGCTGAATAGCCGGAGCAACTCCCTCCGGCAGCGAGGGCCGAAATTGGGTGACCGGCGGCGCGAGCGCGGTGAGGTGCTGGAGGGCCAGGCTCTCCATGGTTGGTCCCCGGAAGGGCGGCTGCCCCGCCAGCATCTCGTGGACCACGCAGCCGAGGCCATAGAGATCGCTCCGGCCATCGAGCTCGCGGTCGCCGGCCACTTGCTCGGGGCTCAGGTACGCCGGCGTCCCAAGGACGATGCCGGTTTCGGTCAGCGTCATGCCGCCGGCGGCCGTCACCGCCCGGGCAATCCCGAAATCCATGACCCGCGCATGTCCGTCGGAGAGCAGAATGTTCTCCGGCTTGATGTCGCGATGGAGCACGCCCTTGCCGTGGGCATAACTCAGCGCGTCGGCCACTTCGCCGCAGATCGCGATGGCGTCGTCGAGGGGGAGCTGCTTTTCGCGGTCGAGTCGCTGGCGCAGGGTTTCGCCGGCCACGAACGGCATGGTGTAGTAGAGAAATCCGGCGGCCTCGCCGGAGTCGAGCAAGGGGACGATGTGAGGATGCTCGAGCTGAGCGGTAATCGCAATTTCGCGGAGGAACCGTTCGGGGCCGAGCGCGGCGGCCAAGTCGGGGCGCAGGACCTTGAGCGCCACCGAGCGGCTGTGGCGGAGGTCTTGGGCCAGGTACACGGTGGCCATCCCGCCTTGACCGAGCTTCCGGTCGATCCGATAGCGGTCGGCGACCGCCGCGGCGAGCCGCTCCGAACTCATGGCCGAGCCGCAATGACTGGTCGAATCCAATACGGGGCAATCAAGGGTGCGGCGGGGCGGCGGACCATGATGGAAAGATCGACCTTCCCGGGCGGGCTGCCAAGGCCGCCCGCCGGATCCAGCCGTCGGAGGGCCAGGCTACCGGTCGATCAGCTGGTCCCACTCCTGCACCGTCCGGTCGAGCCGCTCCACCAAGTCCTCGACCTCTGGCTTGGTGATGCAGAGCGGCGGCGTGATGAAGAGCGCCACCCCCCGTTTCATCGCGCTCGGCCGCCTTGGTCCGTAGAGCGCCGTATAGAACGACAGCCCGTTCTTATACGCGATCGACTGGAACAGAATTTCCGGCTCCGCCTCCACCGGCGGGAACTCCAGCGTCTCCTTGTCCCGGACCAGTTCGAGAACGGCGAGGAGGCCTTTGCCCCGGACATCGGCGATCGGCCGATGGGGCAGGATCCGCTCCCGGAGCAGGGCGTGCAGGTGAGCGCCCACCTCTGCGCTGTTCTGGACCAGCCCGTCCTGCTCAATCACGTCCAGTACGGCCAGGGTGGTGGCGCAGCCCACTGGATTCCCCATGTGGGTGTGGCCGTGAATGAAGTAGGTGCCCTTGGTGAACGGCTCGTTGACCCGGTCGGTGACCGTGGCGGCGCCCATCGGGAAGTACAGGCCCGAGATCCCTTTGGCGGTGACCATGATGTCCGGTACGATGCCGTAGTGGTTCATCGCGAACCACTCACCGGTCCGCCCAAAGCCGGTGACGACCTCATCCGAAATCAAGAGCACGTTGTAGCGGTCGCAAATTTCCCGGATGGTGGTCCAGTACGACTGAGGCGGCACCAACCCGTAGTCCTTCCCAGCGCCGACCGGGGTGGCGATGAACCCAGCGACGTTCTCGGCGCCGCAATAGTGGATCATCTCCTCCAGTTCGAGCGCGCAGGTTCGTCCCCAAGCCTCCTCGGTCACGCCGAGCGGCCGGTCGGTGGGCCGGCGGCAATGCCGAATGTGGGGGGAGCCGTTCAGCATCGGGTCGAAGGCGTGGCGGTACCCGGCGCCGCCCGCGACCGAGAGGGCGCCCAGGGTCATGCCGTGGTAGCTGTCCCAGGTGCCGATCACCTTGTTCTTCCGGGGGTTGCCGGTGGCGATGTGGTACTGGCGGGCGATCTTGACGGCCGTTTCCACGGCTTCGGACCCGCCGGACACCAAATAGGTGGTGTTGAGGGTTCCGGGCATCAGGCGCGATAGCCGTTCGCACACGTCGGCCCGCGGCTCGTTGGCCATGGCCGGGGTGACGTAGGTGTATTTCGCCACCTGGTCTTGCATCGCCTTGACGACCCGCGGGTCGCCCCACCCGATGCTCGCGCCCAGCGCGCCGCCCGACACATCGATGTAGCGATTGCCCGCGGTGTCGTAGAGGTAGACCCCTTCGGCCTTGGCGATCGTGATGTCGAACGTGTGGTTCGAGAACATCCGGCCCCACTTGCCCTCGGTCGGCTTCTGCCCCGGCAGCGAACTGGTGTCGTGCGGCGTCATGATCGTCTCCTTGGGTTTACTTCTGCTTGACCCACTCGGTGGTGCCGAGCGGGAAGGCCATCCCCTCGACCTGCCCAGTAGCGCCGATCCGGAATGTCACCGGCATCTTGCCCATGATGGCGTCGGGCATCGTCGCCACGAACGAATCGTAGTGGAAATGGTCGAGCGGTGCGATCATCCGACTCGCGTCGTACTGGATCGTGAGCTTGCCCTGGTCGTACCGGACCGTGGCGGTGCCCATGAAGTCCTCTCGGTAGACGCCGGCGTACGCCTCGAGTGGGAGCGAGGGCTTGGTGCCCTCGACCTTGACCGGCGGTTTGAATGCGGCCCGTTCTTTGGCCTGATATGCCTGTTCCGCGGCGTAGTACTCCGCGTTGTAGTCCTTGGCCGGGGAAACGCCGAGCAGGCGGTCGAACAGATGGGCCATCAGCGGAAGGGTGACATCAGACTGGTTCATGTTGGTGAGGATCACCGCCCCGATCTTGCTCTCGGGAAGGAATCCGACCATGGCGGCCATCCCGTCAATGTTGCCGCCGTGGTTCACCCACCGCTGGCCCCGGAAATCCTCGACGAACCACCCATAGCCGTACCCCAGGAACCGGGGCGACATCAACCGCGCCTTCATCTCGGGGTCGTCGATCGAGAATTGCGGCGCGGTGGCGTCGGTGACCATCGCTTCGCTCAGGAGCCGTTTCCCTTCGAAGACGCCGTTGTTGACCCAGAGGCGGAGCCACTTGGCCATGTCGGTGACGTTCGAGTTGATCGAACCGGCCGCTCCGGCGTTGTCGATGTTCCGATACGGGACTGCCTTGACCGCGCCGTCGAGTTCGGCGTGCGGAGTGGCGACGTTCGGCTGGCCCGCCAGGTCCTTGACTGAGGTGTTGGAGGACGTCATGCCGAGCGGCCCGAAGATCCGGGTTTTCACGAGCTCGTCCCAGCTCCGGCCGGTGATCGCGTGGGCCACCTCGCCGGCCGTGATGAACATCAGGTTCTGGTATTGGAACCGGGTCCGAAAGCTGGTGCTCGGCTTGAGCCGCCGGATCGAGCGGACGATGTCCTCGCGGGAGTGCGTCGTCGCGTACCAGATGTTGTCGCCCCGGCTCATGCCGCTCCGGTGGAGCAGGAGGTCGCGGACCCGGATTTCCCGGGTGACCCAGGGGTCGTACATCTCGAACCAGGGCAGGTAGTCGGTGACCCGGTTGTCGAAGTTGAGCTTGCCCTCGTCGGACAGCATCTCGAGGGTGGCGCCGGTAAACGCCTTCGAGGACGACCCGATCGCGAACATCGTCTGGGCGTCGACCGGCTCGGTGCCCCCGATGGTCCGGACCCCGTACCCCTTCATCATGAGGACCGAGTCGCCCCGGACGGCCGCGATGGCGAGCCCGGGAACCTTCCACTGCTTCATGGCGGCGGTCACGTACTGGTCGAAGCCGGCCATCGGATCGTGGGCGGCGGCGGGGCGCTTCTGGGCGGTGGCGACGCCGGTGCCGATCAGCAGCAGGGCGGCGGCCCATATCGGGCGGAAGGAATTGCCCTTGAACGGAGATTCAGTCATTATTAAATGAACGTTAAAGAGCCTTCCGCGTCAAGTTGGGAGCAGTCCGATGCCCAAAACCTTGGTGGCCCGGCGCCCGCCCCGGGAACAGGTCACCGCGAGCATTCTCGATGCCGCGATCCTGCTCTTTGCCACCCGCGGGTACGAGGCCACCACGATGCAGGACCTGGCGGCCAAGGTGGGGATGACTGCGCCCGCGCTCTACTACTATTTCGACTCGAAGCAGCGCCTGTTGTTCGAGGTCATCGAGCTCAACATGGAGCGGTTTGCCGGGAGCGTGGACGTGCTGGTGGCCTCGGCCCCGGCCTCGCCGACGGAGGAACTCAGGGCCTTCGTCCGGACCCATCTCGAGTTTCAGTTGGAGCGGGTGGACCGGGCCCGGATCTACAACGCGATGTTCCTCGGCACCGGCGCGCTCCTCAAGGCCCTGACGCCCCGCCAGCGTGGCGAAATCAAAATCCAGCAGACCCGGGTGCGGGACCGCCTCAAGGCCATCTTGGAGCGCGGCGTGGCGCGGCGGGAATTCTGGGTCGGGGATCTGCAGGTGACCTCGATGGGCATTCTGGCGATGGGCGAATTCGCGGCGGCCTGGTTCGAGCCCGGCGGCCGGTTGAGCGTGGCCGAGGTGGCCGAGCAGTATGCGGAGTTGGCGGTGAGAATGGTGCGGGTCCCGGCGGTCCAACGCTAATGCGCTCGAGGAAGATCATGGCACATCGTCGCGAGTTTCTGAAGGCCTCCGCCGCCGTGCTGGCGGCACCGATGTTCAACCGGGGCCGGTTCTCGATTTCCGCGGATCACCAACAGCAGTACTCAGTGCGGTGCATCGATCTGCTCAAACGGGCCTTGGTGATCGATATGCTGGCCCCGCTCCACCTGAGCGGGCCGATCCGCGCCAAGTGGCTCGCCAATCCGGCATCGCTCTCGGCCGAGTCGGCGGCCCAGTTTCGCGGTTCGGGCATCAACGTGTTTCATATGGCGGTCGGGTGGGGCGGGCCGGACGCCTATGTCGACGCCCTGCAGTATTTCATGGCCCACAATGCGTTGATCGCCGACCGCGATGACCTGTTCATGCGGATCGATAGTGCCGCGGATCTCGCCCGGGTCAAGGCATCCGGTAAGGTCGGGGTCCTCCTTGGCGCTCAGAACTCCGACCATTTCGTCAAGCCGAACCTCGACCCGCGTGACATTCTCAAGACGGTCGAAGAGTTCTATCACTACGGCCAGCGGGTCTCCCAACTGACCTATAACACCATGACCTGGTTCGGCAGCGGCTCCACCGAGCGGGTCGACGGTGGGTTGAGTGACATGGGGGTGGAACTCGTGGCGCGGATGAACAAGGTGGGGATGGCGGTGGACATCTCGCACTCCGGCGACCGTACCACGCTCGATGCCTTCGAGGTGTCGACGAAGCCGGTGCTGGTGACTCACTCCAACGTCCGGGCGCTGGCGGGGGGGCATCCCCGGTGCAAACCCGACGAGGTGATCCGGGCGGTCGGCCGGGCGGGAAGCGTCTTTGGGGTGACGGGGGTCCGGATGTTCGTGAAGGCCACCGAGCCCACCACGGTGGAAGACTACCTCGACCACATCGACTATGTCGCCAAGCTGATCGGGGTTGAACACGTCGGGATCGGCAGCGATGTGAGCCTCGAAGGATATGACGACTTGCCGGAGGCGGAGCAGCGGGCGCTTCGGGCCGGATACAAGAAGAGTTATGCGTTCCGGGAGAAGGGCGATATCGACGAGATCGCCCACCCGAAGCGGATGTTCGATGTGACCGAGGGTCTGATTCGCCGGAAATATTCGGACGATCAGATCCTGATGATTCTGGGCGGGAATTTCGACCGGGTGCTCCGCCAAATCTGGATCTGACGACCGGAGGCATGGCCATGTTCCGACTGCTGGTAGCGGCGATCGCGTTGGTCCAGGAGCCGAGTGCTCGGCTCGAACCGAACGTGATGGTCCCGATGCGCGACGGGGTTCGGCTGGCGACCGACCTGTACTTCCCCACGGCCGGCATCGGGCCGTGGCCGGTGATCTTGGTTCGGACCCCCTACAACAAGGCCTCGCCGGGGCAGGCCGGGCAGCTCCAGCGGATGGCGGCGGCTGGATATGTGGTCGCGGGCCAGGACGTTCGGGGCAAGTACAACTCGGAGGGCCAGTTCCGGGTCCAGGCCGACGATCCGAACGACGGCTATGACACGGTCGAGTGGCTCTCGAAGCAGCCGTGGTCGACCGGTAAAGTCGGCACGACCGGTTGCTCCTATCCCGGTGAGGCCCAGATCTTCCTGGCCAAACGCCACCATCCGGCCCACGTCGCGATGATCCCGCAGGCCGCGGCCGGCCCGGCCCGTTATCTCTCGATCATCAACGGTGGCGCCTATGAGTTGGCGCTGATGTTCGGTTGGCTTCGGGAAAACGGCAACAAGGTCCACCTCCAGCCGGCGCCGGGAACGCCCGACTCGCTGGTGGCCCTGTCGCGGCCGTTCCTGAGTCCTCGCCTGGAGCTTCCCCCGGCCGACTTCCAGGTGGCGTGGCGGACGCTGCCACTGGCGGAGATGAACCGCCGGGTACCGGGCCCGCCGACCGATTGGGAGGCGTTCGTCACCCACGCCCCGGCGGATCCCTGGTGGCGGCAGTTCAATCTGCTCACGCCTAACGATACGATCCTGACGCCGGCCCTCCATGTCGGCTCGTGGTATGACTACGGGGTCTCCGAAACGCTCCAGTATTTCACCCGGTTTCGCACCGCCGGCGCCGACCAGCGAACCCGGGATGGCCAATACCTGATCGTGGCGCCGACCTCGCACTGCTCGTTCGAGCGGGCCACCGAGCACACGATGGTCGGGGCCCGCGACGTGGGCGACGCTCGGTTCGATTTTGCGGGTACCTACCTCAAGTGGATGGATTATTGGCTCAAGGGCCGGGACAACGGCATGGCCGCGATGCCGAAGGTCCAGTACTACGTGATGGGCCGGAACGAATGGCGCTCGGCGCCGGCGTGGCCCCTGCCCACCGCCCAGTTCACCAAGTTCTATCTCACCAGCGATGGGCGCGCCAACAGCCGGTTCGGGACCGGTGAGCTGGTCCGCGAGGCGCCCTGGGCTGCTCCGTCGGATCAATTCAGCTACGACCCGGCCACCCCAGTGCCGTCGAAAGGCGGGCCGCTCTGTTGCACCGGCACGGCCGACGCGCCGCCCGGCTCCTTCGACCAATCGGAGGTCGAGACCCGGCACGACGTCTTGGTCTACTCGACGCCGCCCCTCGAGCGGGGCATCGAGGTCACCGGCCCGGTCGAGGCGAAACTCTACGTGTCCTCATCCGCGAAGGACACCGACTTTACGGTCAAGTTGATCGACGTGTATCCCGACGGGACCGCTTACAACGTGCAGGAGGGGATTCTTCGGGCCCGGTACCGGGAGGGGTGGGACAAGCCGGCCCTGATGACGCCGGGCCAGGTGTATCCGATCACGGTCAACGTCCACGCCACCAGTAACTATTTCGGGCCCGGGCACCGGATCCGGGTCGAGGTCTCCAGCAGCAACTTTCCCCGGTTTGACCGGAACCTCAACACCGGGGGCGACAACTCCCGCGACACCGCGATGGTGGTGGCCCGGAACGTCATCTACCATTCGGTGAAGTATCCGTCCCATGTACTGCTGCCGGTGGTCCCGTGACGTGCCGGGTTCGCGAACTTCGCCTACCCGAGCCTTGGGATGGGGCGTGACGTCATTCTTTGGAGCGATGGGGGCGACACCTCGGACAGGGTACTCTTCGGGTTCCCGTCCTTATGGAGCGTTCATGCTGATCCACGTCCATCTCGCCCCCGACCTTGAAGACCGCGAGGCTGTCACCGCCAAGGCCGTGCGAGCCGTTGGAGATGCGCTCCGCCACGTCGGCGGCCACATCACGACGGTAGAGGTCCACCTTAGCGACGTCAACGGCGACAAGACGGGCGGCGACGACAAACGCTGCATGATCGAAGCCCGGATCGAGGGTATCCAGCCGATCGCCGTGACTCATCACGGTCCGACCCTGGACCAGACCATCGATGCCGGGGCCGCGAAACTGGGTCGGTTGGTCGAACGGACGCTCGGTCGGCGCCAGGAACTTACGAGCCACCGGACTGACTGACCACGAAGGCCCTTGTTGTCGATGGTCCTACAGGACCGCCTCCACGCCGAGCTCCGGCTCAATGGCCGTGAGCCGGGTGACCCAGGCCACATAACGGTCCATCCACCCCTGCAGAAACGGCCGGCTCTGGGCCCCGATGGCCCCGACGGCGTCGAACAGGCCGTCCTTCCCCTGCAGAAAAGCCTCCGGCTGGCCGAGCGTCGGCATGTCCAGGTAGGCGAGAATGGTGCGGAGGTGCTGCTGGGCGACGGCGGTGCCGATGACGCCGACGGAGACGCCCACGATGCCGGCCGGCTTTCCCGCCCACACGCTCTCGCCGTAAGGGCGGGAGGCATGATCGATCGCGTTCTTGAGGACGCCGGGGATCGAGCGGTTGTATTCCGGAGTGACGAACAGCACCCCTGACGACGAGGTGATCTCGGCCTTGAGTCGGCGTACTGGAGCCGAGGGGCGACCCTCGTCGTCTTGATTGTAGGGCGGGAGGTCGTCGATCCGGATCTGATTGAAGGACCACGGCGGCGGCGCCAACTGCGCGAGGGCCGTGGCCATTTTTCGATTGAGGGAGTCACGGCGGAGGCTCCCAACGAGGACAGCAATGGAATATTCGCTCATCGGTCAAACATCATGAGCGGCGTGAGGTAGCACAATCCATCGAAGGGTTGATCGCGACCGCGTTCACCCCCATCAATCCGTCTGGCCCGCTCTGGCCGCCAATCGCATTTGCAGCGCCCGACCATAGGTAAGCCGCCGCCACAGCCATTCGGCCGGTCCGAAACGGAACCGCCCAAGCCACCAGGTGCTCTCGCTGCCGAAACAGGGGCCGAGGCTCGGGCGTACGGTTTGGTTGAGAGACGACACCGTTCTTCAAATCCATGGGACCTGATGATGCAACGCTGGTCGGAAATTGCCAGAAGTCGGACCACCCGGACATTGTTAGCCCTCGGCCTGATCGGACGGGCCGCTCCCGCGGCGGCGCAGGTCAGCCATCCGCCGGTCGTGGCGCGGGACGAGTCCGCCAGGGTCGAACGGCTGGCCGAGGGGGTCTTCGCCATCATCCATGACGATGCCACGAGAAACTGGCCCAGCGGTTCGACCGCGTGGCCGCACGGCAACACCGGGGTGATCGTCGGAGATCAGGCGGTGCTGGTGGTGGATGCCACCTATCTACCATCCCGCGCTCAGGCGGACATTGCGCTGATCCGGCGATTGACCGACCGGCCGATCCGGTACCTGGTCAACACCCACTGGCATGGCGACCATACCCACGGCAATGGGGTCTACCGGGCCGCCTTTCCTGATCTGACGATCATCGGCGCCCGCGCCAACCAGTCCTTTATTGCGATCAACCAGGAGCGGCGGAGCCACGCGGTTCCGGCGGCGGACGGTCCAACCCGGGCCGGGGTGAAGAGCATGGACTCGGTACTTGCGAGCGGCCGCGACTCGACCGGGCGGCCGTTGTCGGCCGAGGACATCGCGCGGCTCAAGCGCTACCTGGCCGACTGGCGCCGGGAAATCGAGGAGATGGCCACGGTCGCCGTGGCCCCGCCCACTCTCCTCTTCGAAGGAACCCTCCGTCTCCCCCTCGGCGGGCGGGTCGTCGAACTGACCGACCGTGGGGCGGCCAACAGCCCGCACGACGTGACCGCGTATCTGCCGGCCGAGCGGATTCTCTTCACTGGCGACATCGTGGTGCACCCGGTGCCGTATGCATTCGGGGCGTCGCCGGTGCCGTGGATCGAGGTCCTCCGGCAGATCGAAGCGACTCCGGTGACGGCGCTCGTTCCGGGGCACGGCCCGGTCATGGCGGGCCACGAGTACACCCGTCTGATCCGAGAACTCTTCGAGGCGGCCCGGGATCGGGTTCTGGTGCTGGTCCGGCAGGGTCTCCCGACGGCGGCCATAATGGCGGCCGTCAATCTCGACGACTTCCGCTCCCGGTTCGTCCTCGCGGGCGATCTCTCGGCGGCAGAGGGATGGGACGACTCGATCAAGGTGGGGCTGCTGCGGACCATGATCCCGTGTGTGTCAGGCTCCACCTGCTGAGGACTTGGAGGTTCTTCGGCCGGCTGCCCGGCGAGTAACTCACCGCGTCCAGGTTCGGTAAAACCACCACTTCACCGCCTGCACGGCCGACAGGTAGGCTATCACCATCAATGCCAGCAGCAGGAAGAACAGCGGCGGTGGAGCGACGAAGCCGATCCGGTGGCCGAGCCCGGTAAACGGAAGCGCCGCCGCCACCGCCACGACGGTCAAGGACGTCAGCGTGAGAATTCGACTGGGCCGGCTCTTGAACGGGTTCCCCCGGGTCCGGATGACGAAGATCACCAGGACCTGAGTGGCCAGGGACTCGACGAACCAGCCGGTCTGGAACAGCGCTTCCCCCGCGTGGAAGACCCGCAGCATGATGAAGAACGTCAGGAAGTCGAACACCGAACTGACGGGCCCCACCACCAGCATGAACCGCTGAATGAACTTGAGGTCCCACCGCCGCGGTCGCTCCATGAAGTCTTCGTCCACGGTATCCATCGGGATCGGGACTTCGGAGAGGTCGTAGAGGAAGTTGTTCAGCAGCACCTGCACCGGTTTCATTGGCAGGAAGGGCAGGAAGAGTGACGCGCCCGCCATGCTGAACATGTTGCCGAAGTTGGAACTGGTTCCCATCATCACGTACTTCATGATGTTGCCGAAGGTCCGCCGGCCCTGGAGCACGCCCTCGTGCAGGACTGCGAGGTCCTGTTCGAGGAGGATCATGTCGGCCGCCGCCTTGGCGACGTCGACGCCGCTTGCGACCGAGATGCCGACGTCGGCGGAATGGAGGGATGAGGCGTCGTTGATGCCGTCCCCGAGGTAACCCACCACGTGGCCGCGACGCTTCAGCGCGAGGATGACCCGGTTCTTCTGGGCGGGATTCACCCGGCAGAAGAGGGTGATGTCGCCGGCGCGGGCGTCCAGGGCGGGGTCGGTCAGCGTGTCGAGTTCGGGCCCGGTCAGGACGTTGGTAACCGGAATGCCGAGGCTCTCGCAAATGTGGCGGGTGACGAGCTCGTTGTCGCCGGTCACCACCTTGACCGTCACGCCGCTCCGGGCCAGCGCCGCGAGAGCCGCGGCGGCGCTCGTCTTGGGAGGATCCTCGAAGGCCGCAAAGCCGCTGAAGATGAGGCCGGTCTCGTCGTTGACGACGACATGGGGCGACGTGGCGGGGACCTCCTTCCAGGCGACCCCGAGGACCCGGAAGCCCTGGCGGCTCAGGGCCTCGAACCGTTCCAGCAGGGCCTGGCGGCCCGGCGCGTCGATCGCTCGGGGGCTGCCGGGATCGTCGGTATGGCTCGACAGGCGGAGTACGTCTTCGAGGGCGCCCTTCACCACCAGGATGTGTCGGCCCGCGGGATCGGCCACCAGCACCGAGACTCGACGCCGCTCGAAGTCGAACGGCACTTCGTCGAGCTTGGTCCAGCCCTTGATGTCCACTTCTTCGTGTCGGAGGATCGCTTCGTCGAGCGGCCCCTTGAGCCCGGTTTCGAACCAGCTGTTGAGGTAGGCCAGTTCGAGGACCCGAGCTGAATCCTTTCCCAGGTGGTCGAGGTGCTGTTCGAGCCGGATCCGGGCTTCGGTGAGGGTGCCGGTCTTGTCAGTGCACAGGATGTCCATGCTGCCGAGATCGTGGATGGCGGCCAGCCGTTTGACGATGACCTTCCGGGCCGCCATCCGGAGTGCCCCCTGGGAGAGGGTGACCGAGATCACCATCGGGAGGAGCTCGGGCGTGAGGCCCACCGCCAGGGCGACCGCGAACAGGAAGGACTCGAGCAGGGGCCGGTGGCGGGCCGTGTTGACCAGGATCACGAACGCCACCATCACGATCGCGAGCCGGATGATCAGGAAGCCGAATTCCTTGGTGCCGGTCTCGAACGCCGTCGGCGGCGGTTCGACCTCGAGGCTCTTGCCGATTTCGCCTAACGCGGTCCGGGCGCCGGTCCGGCACACCAGCATCACGGCTGAGCCGCTCAGGACGTTGGTGCCCATGAAGGCCGCCGCCGCGGACTCGGTCATGGGTCCGGCGGCGGGGTCGGGCACGACCCGCTTCTCGACCGGGTAGGGCTCGCCGGTGAGGAGGGCCTGGTTTACGAAACAATCCCGGGCCTCGAGCAGGCGCCCATCGGCGGGGACCAGCGAGCCGGCCGAGAGCAGGACCACATCGCCGGCCACCAAGTCACGGGCGGCGATCTCCCGGGTCTGGCCCCCGCGGCGGACCGTGACCCGGATCGCCACCGAGAGCCGGAGCCGGTCGGCGGCTCCGCCGGCCCGGTACTCCTGGACCGAGTCGAGGGTGACGCTGAGGAGCGCCATCACGATCACGATCACCGAACTCGTCGCGTCGCCGGTCGCGGCCGAAATGGCGCCGGCGGCGATCAGGAGCAGCACGAGCGGATTCTTGAACCGGGAAACGAAGAGGCGGAGGAAGCTGGTCTTCTGGGCCTGGTGCAGCAGGTTGGGCCCATCGCGGAGGAGCCGGGCTGTCGCTTCGGCCTCGGTGAGCCCGGCAGCGGCACTCCCCAGGCGCGACGTCAGCGCGGGCAGGGATTCACTCCAGAAGGGCGGACCCTGATCGGCTGCAGGCATGGTGGCTTCCCGGGCCCTGGAGGCCCGTCCGCAATGTACCCGGAACCGCTAGCCAGAACATGAACATGGTAGACGAGCCTCGTCGGAGCCGGTAGGTTGGGGGACGCCTGCCGACCCCCATCTCGAAACGAGCCGCCATGAGCACCGCCGCCGGCGACACCGGCCTCGAAACCGAATTCGAACGGGGCCTCGGCGCCTTCGACTCGACCATGGTGGTCATGGGCTCGATGATCGGATCAGGGATTTTCCTGGTTTCGGCCGAGATGGCACGGGTGCTCGGGAGTCCGGGGCTCTTGCTGGTGTCGTGGGGCATCACGGCGGCGCTCACCTTGGCCGCCGCGCTCTCGTACGGCGAACTCGCCGCGATGATGCCCAAGGCCGGCGGGCAGTACGTCTATCTCCGGGAGGCGTTCTCCCCGATCTGGGGCTTCCTCTACGGCTGGACGCTGTTCCTCGTGATCCAGGCGGGTACCATTGCCGCCGTGTCGGTGGGCTTTGCCCGGTACCTGGGCGTCTGGGTCGGCGGGATCTCGGAGGAACGCTACCTGATCCAGCCGATCCACCTGACCGAGGGCTACGCGATCTCGCTCTCGACCACCCAGCTGGTGGCGCTCCTGGTGATCGCGGTGCTGACCTGGGCCAATACCAGGGGGCTCAAACTCGGCCGGCTGATCCAGAACGTCTTCACCTCGGCCAAGACGGTGGCGCTCGCGGCTCTGGTGGTGTTCGGGATCGCGCTCGGCTGGAACCAACTCGCCGTGAGCGGGAACTTCGGTGACCTCTGGACCACGCGCGGCCAGGTGCCGGTGGCGGCGGGCCTCACGCCCGCCACGGGATTTGGGCTCTTCGTGACGATCTGCGTGGCGCAGGTGGGGTCGCTTTTCGCCGCCGACTCCTGGAACAACATCACGTTCACCGCCGGCGAGGTGAAGGATCCCCGCCGGAACATTCCGCTGTCGCTGGCGGCCGGGACGGGGTTGGTGATCGTGCTCTATCTGCTGGCCAATGTGGCCTACCTGGTCACCCTTCCGTTTGACCAGATCCAGCAGGCGCCGTTCGACCGGGTCGCCACCGCGACGCTCGAGTCGGTCCTGCCGGGGCGCGGGGCCCTGATCATGGCGCTCGGGATCATCGTCTCGACGTTCGGTTGCGCCAACGGGCTGATTCTCTCGGGTGCCCGCGCCACCTATGCCATGGCCAAGGACGGCGTGTTCTTCGCGGCGGCCGGCCGGCTCAACCGGGCGCAGGTGCCCGCGTGGGCGCTGGTGCTGCAAGGCGCCTGGGCCTGCTTCCTCGTGTTGCCGCGAACCTACAACCCGGCGACCCAGGCGTATGGAAACCTCTACAGCAACCTGCTCGACTACGTGGTCTCGGCCGCGCTCCTGTTCTATATCCTGACGCTGCTCGGGTTGTTCCGCCTCCGCCGGACCCGGCCGGAGGTCCCGAGGCCGTACAAAGCATTCGGGTATCCGCTGGTGCCCGCGCTCTACATCGGGGCGGCCGCCGTGCTGCTGGTCATGCTGTTCATCTACCGGAACGCCACCACCTGGCCCGGCTTCGCGATCGTGGCACTCGGCGTGCCGGTGTACCTGCTGAGGCGCCGCGCCCGGGGGTAGATTCCACCATCACCACCTTCCAAAGAATCCTCATGCGCACCCGATTCCCGCTGGCCGTGTCCCTGCTGGCTCTCGGCGCCGTGCCGGCGTGGTCGCAAACCGCCCCGGCGCCGGCCGTGAGTTGCGAGTCCCTCAAGACTGCGACCCTGGCCGACGTCCGGATTGTCGACGCCGTCGCCATCGCACCCGCGGCCCAGGGTGCGCCCCGCGCGCCGCATTGCCGGGTGAGCGGGGTCATCGGGAAGGAGATCAAGTTCGTCGCTCTCCTCCCGACCGGCTGGAACGGACGGTTTCTCATGGGCGGCGGCGGCGGGTTTGTCGGTGCGGTGGACAACCAGGCCGTGGCCGAGGTCGACAACGGCTATGCCACCGCCGGCACCGATACCGGTCACGAAGGCAGCCCGATTCAGGCCGGCTGGGCCCTCGGCAACGACGAACGGAAGATCAACTACGGCCACCTGGCCGTCCACCGCACGGCGGAGACGGTCAAGGCGCTGATCCAGGCCTACTACGGCCGGGCACCCGTCAAGTCGTATTTCATGGGGTGCTCCAACGGCGGCCGTCAGGCGATGATGGAAGCCCAGCGGTATCCCGAGGATTTCGACGGGATCATCGCGGGCGCCCCCTCGTATAACTTCACCGAGATCGCGATCTCCTTCCTCAAGAACATGCAAGCGATGTACCCCGATCCCGCGAAGCTCACCCCGCCCCTGATATCCCCGGCGGTGATGAAGATGATCGAGACCAGGGTCCTGGCGGCGTGTGACGTGAAGGACGGCGTCGGCGACGGCGTCCTCAACGACCCCCGGGCCTGCGACTTCAAGCTCGCCGGCATTCCGTCGTGCCCCGAGGACAAGGCAGGTGACGACTGCCTCACGAAGGCTCAGCGAGCCGCCGTGGAAATGATCTACCGCCCGATCGCCGACCAGGACGGCGTCATCTACCCGGGCCAGCCCTTCGGCGACGAGGGCGCTGGCGGCGGCTGGCCGGCCTGGATCACCGGCGCCGGTCAACTGATGCCGGTCTCCGGGTCGGCCCGGGCGCCGAGCGTCCAATGGGCCTTTGGGAGCGAGTTCTTCAAGTACCTGGTGTTCAACGACAGCACCTGGAACTACGCGCGCTACGATCTCTCGAAGGCCCGAGCCGACGTGGCGAAGGCGGCCGGGTACCTGAACGCCGACAACATTGACCTCGACAAGTTCACCGCCCGAGGGGGCAAGCTGATCATCTGGCACGGCTGGTCCGATCCGGCACTGAACGCCCTGGCGTCGATCCGGTACTACCAGAAGGCCACGGCGCGAAACGCGGCCGCCGCGGCCGGCGTCCGGCTGTTCATGATGCCGGGCGTGCTGCACTGTGCCGGCGGTTCCGGCCCCGATCGCGCCAATTGGCCAACGGCCATCGCCGACTGGGTGGAGCGGGGGACGCCGCCGGTCCGGGTCGTGGCGTCGAAGTTCGGCGCCGATCGCCAGCCGACCCGGACTCGACCGCTCTGTCCCTATCCCGAGGTTGCGGTGTTCAAGGGGAAGGGTAGTTCGGATGACGAGGCGAACTTCGCCTGCCGGGCGTCACGCTAGTCTCACCGTCAACGAGGAGCTGAATCATGACCATGTCTCGACGGGCCGCCATTGGATTGGCCGCGGCCGCCGCCTTCGTTCCGCACCCGGCCCTCGGATTGCCGATGGCCGGACTCAAGTTCGAGATCTACCGGGACAGCCGCCGGGAGTTCCGGTGGCGCCTCAAGGCGGGGAACGGGAGGCAGATCGCCAAGTCGGACGAGGGCTACAAGGCGAAAGCTGCGTGCCGGAACGCGGTCGAGTTGATCATCAGCGAGGCCGGCTCCGCGACGATCGAAGACTTGTCCTAGTCGCAGGCGTCAGCAGCCGGCGGTTCCGGGATTGCGGTCTCTCGGATCGCGAGCCGGCAGGGTGCCGTCGAGGCGCACGGCGTAGCTGTCCTGAACCTGGTTGCCGTCGTAGCGAATCGACTGGAGGATCATCGCCGGCCGAGTCTTGGCGCTCGTGAGGCTGTACCAGTTGTTGGTGGACTCGGTGTAGACCGGTCCGCACCGTACCAGCTTGACCGCGATGCCCTTCTCGTAGACCACACCCAGCATGTGCTCGCCCTTCGGGTGGAGGCCTCCCTCGTCGAAGTAGAGGTTCTTCACCGCGGCCGCCGTTCCGCTCGCCAACACGGAGAATTTCCGGCCGCCGAACGCGACGACCCCTGATTGGCTCACCGGATTCGGGTCGCCCTTGAATGAGAGATCGGTCGGTTTCGGGCCGCCATCGTTCCAGGTGATTCCGATCGGAAGCGCGGCGAGGGTTTTCCATTCGTAGGTGGCGGCGCCGGTCGCAGGGGCGAGCAGGTCCACGACGATTTGAGCCAGGGCTTCGTGCGGCTTGGTGGTCGACACCGGCTTCCGTTCCGCCCCCGGCGCGCACTGCTCAGTGTAGAGGGCCAGTTGCGCGGGCTGGAGGGCCGGCAGTTCGTCTCCCTGGGACAGGACGTAGCCTTCGTTCGGACGACCGGGCCCGGCCGGTTGGAACGACAGGTAGCCCGACGTCACCCCGGCGCCTTTCACGCGGTACCAGTTGGTGCCGCCGCCGCTCTTGACCGGGCAGCGGGCCAGGTCGGCACTGAGGCCGGCTTGCTTCAGGGCGACGAGAACGGCCGGCTCACCGATCGGCGCGGACATATTCCGGAACAGGAGGTTCATCACCATGGTCCGGGCCCCGGTTGCGGCCACGGTCAGATTTCGGCCGCCGACCGTTACCGCGCCTTGGCGGGCAAAACAATCGCCGTTCGGGAGGCAGTTCTTGAGCGCGGTGGGCGGGAGGGGAGCCCACTTGGATTTGGGGAGTTTCTCGAGGCCATCCCAATCCGTCGGGAGGCTCATGCCGAGGTACGCCTTGGCGATCCCGGCGAGGTCATCTTCCGGCTTCTGGCCGGCCAGCGGAGCGGACAACAGAGTCACGGCGGCCATGGCAGCGGCGGCAGGGGCTGGAAACCGGTTCATTGGAGGCCTCGGTGCGAGATGACCGAAAGTTCGGTCGGAACGGTCGGCTGTCAAGCAATGCGAGAAAGCGACCAGGGAACCGTCATCGTCAGAGCAAGTCGCCACCGCTGATGTTCATGGCGGTACCGGTGATGTACGCCGAACGGTCCGAGCAGAGAAAGAGCACCAACTCCGCCACCTCATCCGGGGTACCCAGCCGGTGAATCGGGAAGGCGGCCTCGTATCGGCGAATGTCGTCCGGCGCGATCGTGGCCCGGACCATTTCGGTGTCGATCAAGCCCGGGCAGACCGCGTTGACCCGGACGCCGAAGGGCCCGCCCTCCGCCGCCACCGCCTTGGTGAGGCCCATGACCGCATGCTTGGACGCGGTGTAGTGGGCGCCGCCGAGCGTGCTGACCGTGAGCCCCGCGGTTGAGGAAAAGTTGACGATGCTGCCTCGGCCCCGAGCCTTCATGTGGGGATAGACGGCGTGCATGACCAAGAACGTGCCGCGGAGGTTCACGTTGAGGACCCGGTCCCACTCGGCGACGTCCATGGCATCGAATCGGGTGGGGTGGAGGATGCCGGCCGCGTTGACCACGATGTCGATCCGGCCCAGATCCGCCAGCACGCCGGACACCAGCGCGGCTACCTGGATTGGATCGGCGATGTCGAGCGCGGTGGACCGCGCCGTCACGCCGCGTTCCCGGAGCGAGGTCTCCACGGCCGTGAGCCCGTCCGCTCGAAGATCGGCCAGGACCAGGATCGCCCCTTCGGCCGCCAGCCGCTCGGCCACCGCCTTGCCCATGCCCTGAGCGGACCCCGTGATCAGGGCGACTCTTCCCGCGAGTTCTCCGGAACCTGGCATGCTCGCCATCTCCTCTTATCGCAGCGGCGGTGCGAACGGGAGCACAACATACGAAGCCCGCTCCCCGTCGTGGTAGATCGTCTGGTCGGCGGGTTGGATCCGGGCCGACATCCCGATCGCCTCGCCGGTGTTCGGGTTCCGGTCGAACTTCGGGAACGCGGCCGAGGCGACTTCGACCCGGAGCCGGTGGCCCGGGAGCACGGTCTGGCAGGTGTTCCAGACGTCGATGTCGTACTGGTAGACTTTGCCCGGCTCGATCAGCTCGGGACGCTCCCACCCATTCCGGAACCGGGCTCGCACCATCCCGTCGTTGAGCCGTTGGACGTACCCGTTCGGCCAGACATCGAGCAGCTTGACCATGAAGTCGGTATCGACCGCCGACGAGGCCGCGAAGATCCGGGCGGAGATCGGGCCGCAGAGCAGGGCCGGCCGCGTGAACGGGGCCGTCGTGTAGTTGAGCAGGTCCTTCCGGAGCGCCGCCTTGGCGTAGTCGTCGGGCCCGCCCAGTTGGGCGAACGAGGGCTCGGTCAGGAACGGCGTCGGGTTGGCGGGGTCGTAGCGGTAGTGATCGGGCGAGTCATCGCCCGGTTCAGTGGTCGTGAGCCGGCCGTTGCCCCGGAGATAGTGTTTGGTGAAGGCGGTCCCGGGGATCGGCCAGTCGTCGGCGGTGAACCACCGGTTGGTCTGCATCGCGAACAGGTGAACCCGCGGGTCGGGCTTGGCCGGCGCCTTGCCTTTGAGCCAGCGATCGAACCAATCGATCTGGAGGCCGAACAGGTCGATCACCGCGGTCGGTCCGAAGTCGAGGCGGCCAAGTTTCCGGGTCGAGTTGATGGCGTGGGGCCAGGGACCGATGACGAGCTTCTGCCGGTCGCGGGCTTCGGGGGTGGCGCCGCGGGTACGCATCCCGGCGTAGTTCATCGGAGTGGCGCGTTGGGTGTCGTCGTACCAGCCGGTAATGTGGAGCGCTGGGACTTCGACCTTCTCGAGCTGGTTCTGGTACCGGAGCGGATCCCACCAGGCATCGCGGGTCGAGTGGGTGATGATGTCGCGCCACCGGGGGTTCGGTCCCCGGCCCGCCGCCTCGTCCATGGTGAGGAGCGGGAGGTGCCAGTTGAGCCGGTCCCAGTCGACGGCGTCCATGTTCTGCATCACGTTCCGAGCCGTGAGGTGGTACCACGAAATCATCGTCGGGGTCGGGGCGCCGCCTGGGCCGGTGATCCAGACGTCTTCGAACGGGTCGGCCATCGGGGCCAGCGCGATGATGGCCGCCAAGTGGGGCGGCTTCCGGACCGCGGCCACCCACTGGTTGTAGCCGACGTAGGAACGGCCAATGGTGCCGATCTTTCCGGTGGACCAACGCTGCGCGGCACACCACTCGATCGCGTCGTAGCCGTCGTCGCCCTCGTAAAAGTAGGGACGCCAGTCTCCCTCGGAGTCGCCGCGGCCCCGGACGTCGACGGCGACATAGACATAGCCTCGGCCGGCGAACGCTCGGGCTTCCTTGAGGACGGCGTCCCCGTTCTTGTTGTACGGGGTCCGCATCAGGACGACCGGGTAGCGACCGGGGGCCGTGGGGCGGTAGATGTCGGCCGACAGGGTGACGCCGTCGCGCATCGGGATCCGGACGTCGAATTGGATCGTGACCGAATCGGTCGGTGCGAGGTGGGCCGTGGCCGTCAGGGCCATGAATCCGAAGGCGAGCGAGAGCATTGAATTACCTGCCGCGAACGGCAAAGAGGAAGCGCGCGTAGCCGATCTCAGCGGCGTTCTTGGTGAGTTCGACATTGGCCCAGGCAACGACGTCGCCGAAGGGACGATCCTGGAACGGCCATCGGGTCCGGTGCGTCGATCGGAGGTCGTCGTCGGTCATTTCAAAGAGGCGCGTCCGCCACTGCGCCTCCAGTCCGGCCACCCACTCGCGGACGTCTTCGGCCGTGCCGGGCCAGAGGACATCCTCGCGGGTGAGATTTCCGGGGCCGAACGAATGGTTGAGCGCCATGGACCACCAGAAACCGAGGTGCCAAGTTACCCATCCGATGCTGGGCGGGCCGAGGTCATAGGTTTCGCGATCGGGCCAATCGGCGCGCCAGATTCCGTCGGAATCACGGTGGACGTGCAAACCCTCGCGGGCGGGGCGCCAGAGGCATTCTTCGGTCGTCAGGCCCTCGAGGTGGAAGCTCGTGAGCTGCCAAGCAGTGTCGAACTGGCGGATCAAATAGTCACGAGCCTCGGCCATCGTCTACTCCCATCGAAAGACCTTGGTCGCCAGGGCCGAGCAGACGGCGAAGATCAGGATCAGCGCCCCGACATCGACCCAATGGGCCGCAAACCCGGATCCGTCCCAGATCCCTTGCATCAGGGACACCGCATGGGTCGTCGGGAAAGCGGCCGCCATGACGCGGAGCACCGGCGGGAGCCGGTCGATGGGAAAGAACAGACCCGACAGCGCCAACATTGGATAGAGGACGGCGCCGCCGAGCGGTTGCGCAAACCGGGCGGTTCTGACGAGACTCGCCAGTACGAAGCCCAGCGAAAGGATGCTGAGGGTGCTGAGCAGCAGGGCCGCGGTGAAGCTCACGAGGTTCACCTGCATGGCTCCCGGGAAGAACCTCCGGCCGGCCAACACCAGCAAGAGCATCCCAACCACGGTAAAGAGGAGCTTGACCAAGACGTGGGCGCCGAGGATCGTGAGCGGCGAGAGCGGGGTGGCGCGGAGCCGCTTCAGAATGCCGCCCTCCCGGTAGATCGAGATGATCGCGATCAGCGACAACACCGCGCCGATCGCGATGATCAGCGCCGCCAGGATGGCGGCGTTGAACGGGGGGCCCGCCGCGGCCGCCACCGTCGCCTGCGGAGCGCCGACCGTCCGGCCCAGTACGACGAAAATCACGACCGGCACGAGGAGACTCCCGACGACGCCCATCGGTTCCCGCACGAAGACCTTGATCTCGACCCAGGTCAGTTTCCAGAGCCCGTTCAGCATCGGTCAGTCCCGGATTCCGTGACCGGTGAGCTTCAGGAACACATCCTCGAGCGTCGGATTCTCGGTCCGGAACCCCCGGACTCGGATGCCTTTCCGCGCGATGTCGTTGATCACATCGGTCACGAAATCATCGCCCTCGCCTCGAAGGGTGTGGGTCGTTCCATCGGGGCCGTCACTGGTGTACACCACGGTGCGCTCCGGGCAGTGTTTCTCGACCAGTCCGGCCGGGGTCCCCATCTCCAGGACTCGGCCGTGCTCGATGATGGCGACCCGGTCGCAGAGGCGCTCGGCTTCTTCCATCAGGTGGGTCGTCAAGAAGACCGTGGTGCCGCGGGCTCTGATATCGGTGATCAACGCCCAGATGGCCCGGCGGGCCTGGGGATCGAGGCCGGTGGTGAGCTCATCGAGGAAGACGACCTCGGGCTCGTGGATCAGCGCGAGGGCAATGAAGAGCCGCTGTTTCTGGCCGCCCGAGAGGGTCATGAACCAGGCGTTCCGCTTCGATTCGAGGCCGAGCCGGACGAGGAGGGCTTCGGGGTCGACCGCCCGCCGATAGAGGCTCGACCAGAGATCGACGGCTTCCCAGACTTTGATCCGCTTCTGGAGATGGGCCTCTTGATGCTGGACCCCGATTCGCTGGCGGAGGGCCGAGGCATCGCGCTGTGGGTCGAGGCCCAGGACCGAGATGGTGCCGCGGTCCGGCTTCCGGAGTCCTTGGACGCATTCCATCGTGGTGGTTTTGCCGGCGCCGTTCGGGCCGATCAGTCCGAAGATCTCGCCCTGGAGCACCGTCAGCGACACGTCGTCCACCGCCACCGTGGCGCCATATCGCTTCCCAAGGTGTGAGACGGTAATGACCGCGGGCGAAACGGCGTCAGGCATGCTCCTAGGCTACGTCCGGGCAAGGTGGTTACGCAACTAGCTACCTTTGGTGAACCTCGCGCTGGAGCCCTGATGATTCACCGGTACGTCCTGACGTTCGCGCTGTTCGGTCTGGCGTCGAGCTGCGCGAAACCCCTGCCGCCCATCGAGGGCTTCGTGTCCGTTCCGGGCGGCAAGGTCTACTATGCTCGAATGGGCAACGGTCCCGGCATCCCCCTAGTCGTGATCCACGGCGGTCCCGGCTCGGGGAGCTACGGCGATAAGCCGTTCGGGGCGTTGGGGGATGAGCGGCCGGTGATCCGGTACGACCAACTCGGCGCCGGCAAGGCGGATCATCCCACCGATACGACGCTCTTCACGGTCGATCGCGCGGTCCAGGAGCTGCAGGCGCTTCGTGATTCCCTTGGCCTCGCGGAAGTCCACCTCCTGGGGCAGTCCTGGGGCGCGATGCTGCTCCAGGCCTACATGGGCACGAATATATATCTATAATATATATAT
>JANMHX010000024.1:0-40576 GCA_031375485.1 Gemmatimonadota bacterium
CGGTGAACTGCACCATGGTCTCGGGCCGCTCCCCGCCAACGGCCACCAGAGGGGACTCGGTCCGGGCCCGGCTGGGCAGGACCAGGGTCGGTTTGGCGACGGTCGGCGCGGCACTGTTGGTTTCGGGCCCGGCCGTCGTGACCGGGCTCAGGGCCACCAGGGTTCGCGCTGGGGCCGAAGCCTCGGGAACAGCCGCCACTACCGGGTCGGCGGCTCTGGTCGGCTGGAAGACCACGCCGCGGCTCCACCACCCGGCCCCCACGGCAGCCAAGAGGCCGGCCGCCAGAAGGCCGACCCGGCGGAGGCGGGCCAGCGACACCACGCGCGCCGAGGCCCTGGCGCGATGACTGGCCACGAGCTGCTCGAATGGCGGGGCCGCGGTAATCCGCCGGGGGGCGGCGTCGGCGAGCAAGGCTGTGGTCCGGTCCCGGACCGCCGCGGCCCGATCCCGATCGGCCCGGCAGGTCCGGCACTCGGCGAGGTGGCACTCGATCTCCACGCACTGCGACCGGCTGAGCGCCTGGTCCAGATAGGCGTGGAGCTCGTCCTCAGGAACGTGCCGCGTGTTTGTTTCCGACATCCATCCGGTCATACGCATCCAGGAGACGTTTGCGGGCTCGGGCTAAAGTGGTTCCGATCGCGCCGACAGCGAGTCCGGTCTGTTCGGCGATCTCAGGGTAGCTCATGCCGGCGTCCCAGAGCAACAGGACGTCCCGGTCACGGGTCGACAACTCCGCCAGCGCCACATTGACGGAGGCTTTGCGCTCGTCCTGCTCCATGACTTCATCGGCCGGCATTTCCGGCGTCGACATCGGGAGCGGGTCGTTGGTCAGGAGGGTGAGGTGTTTCCGGCGCCGAATGGCCGCTCGGGCTTCGTCGCGAGCCAAGTTCGCGGCTACCGCGAAGACCCAGGCCCGCGGCTTCTCGGGGCGGTGCGCCATGGCCCGGATGAAGACCTCCTGAGCCAAGTCTTCGGCCCGGTCGGCGTCCCAGACCTTTCGGTACAGAAATCGAACCACTGCGGTGTAGGTGGACTTGTAGAGGCGCTCTAGTTCATCGGTCATTCCGAGCTTCCCCCCTTGGTCGTCCGCGTTCCGACAATAATAAGATGACGCTTGACCTGGGGCCAATTGCACAGGCCTGAGGCCCCTCCAGCCCATTTCTGCTCGGTTCGATACCGTAACGCATTGTTGGACAGTTACTTAGGCATCTGGGCTGGTTGAAAAACGCATCCCGAGTGGTACACATCGCCGGGGCTGGGCCAGTCGAAACAGAGGTCCGGCTTTGCGGTTCGACCGTCCGGCCGTTGGCGCCCATGAAGGCTGCAGCTGACCCGATCCGCGGCCAGGAACGAGCACGCCGAAATTACCTCGGCTCCGAGGGAATCCGGGCTCTCGCGGTCGACCTTGCAGAGGTAGGGGGACTTCCGGGCCCGAACCAGGGACTCGCGTTCGCTCTCCTCGGGCGAACAGAGGATCTCGATCTGGAGGTCTCGGCAGCAGGCGGCGCCGACGGTCCGATCCGCCGTCCGACATCGCGCGGTGGCGCAGGGGTTCTCGCCTCCGAGGACTGGTAGTCCTCGACCGATGGCAGGCGAGATTTCAATCGGCTGAAGCCGGCCGTGATGGGCCAGTGAGACCTGATTGCCGGCGAGTTTCCGCTCCGCCCGCTGCCGCACGGGGCGGGGCGCGGACCCGCTGAAGCCGTGGGCGCCGCAGGTAACATTCGGCCCATCGACCGTGGCGAACCGGCAGGGAATCGCCAAGTACGCCTGGCACCGAAGCTCGGCACCGTGGCCGGTCAGGGGGCCGAAGTCGAGGCGCTCGGTGTGGCCGAGGAGCCAAGTCGCCTCGTGGTCGCCCGACTCGGGACCGCCATCGAGTTTGGCCGCCCGGAGGGTAACGTCCAGGCCGTGGCATTGGGCGCCGACGTCGCTGCAACTGGGGATGTTCGCCATGGGCGGAACCTAGGCCCTGGAAGTGGGGGAACAAGCCCCTTATACTTGTGAATCATTTCACAAGCGATCGCGCTCTCGTGGCAAGCGCGATCCGGGTTCTGACCCGAGACCACGGCCAAATTGGGGGATGCGGAGAATGCGGAAGATCGGACTAGTGGCGGCGGTTGTTGGGTTGGCTGCCTGCGGCGGCGGCGAGAAGGCTCCGGCGGTTGATTCGACCGCGGCGGCGGCCTCGACGGAAGCACCGGCCGCGGCCGGTGGCGTGATCACGGTGAACATGGAATACGACGGCACGACCTACCATTTCGTCCCGAACAGGATCGAGGCGAAGGTGGGCGACAAGATCGTGTTTGTGAACGTCAGCGGCGGGCCCCACAACGTGCAGTTCTTCACCGACAGCATTCCGGCCGGCTCGGCTGCGGCGCTGGAAGCGGCGATGCCGGGGGATAAGATGGGCGAGTTGACTGGGCCGCTCCTGACGGACGCGAATCAGACGTACGAGATGTCGCTCGCGGGGTTGGCGACCGGTGACTACAAGTTCACCTGCACGCCGCACATGGCCATGAACATGAACGGTCACCTCATCATCAAGTAGGTGGTTGGCTCTCGGATATTTCAGGGGCCCCGGTTACGCCGGGGCCTTTGTTTCTTCGCTCCGCCCCGCGACGAACCGCCGGGGCGGAGCATCACCATCGGACACCCGTTGCCACCGCCATTCCCGGAGATCCCCATGTACCGACGCTGCTGGCTCGCGCTCCTCTCGCTCGCGGCCGCGACACCCGCGGCGGCCCAACCCGAGGCCAAGCTCGTCAAGCCGGCCGCCAGGCTGGCCCATCAATTCAGTACCATCGGCGGCGCCAGGGAATTGGCGGATGGCCGGGTGCTGATTGCCGATGGGATCGACAATGTCGTACTCCGGGTCGACCTGGCGACGCAGAAGCTCGACACCATCGGTCGGTCGGGGCAGGGGCCGGGTGAGTACAAGGCACCCGACGCGCTCTTTCCGCTGCCGGGCCAGGCCACGATGGTCGTCGATCTCGGGAACGCCCGGCTCAGCATCTTCGATGGCGCCGGCAAGTACCGTGAATCGATTCCGATTGCGCAGGGCCAGCCCGGCCAGGGCGCGTTCTCGCTGATCTTTCCGAGGGCGGTCGATGCGGCCGGCCGGATCTACTACCAGCCGCTGGGCGGCGGACCCCGAGCCGACTCCACGGTCGTGATTCGCTGGGATCGGGCGTCGGGCCGGTCCGACACCGTGGCCCGAGTCAAACTCCCCTCGATGATCACCAAGGAGTCGGGCGGACCCAACAACCGCAACATGCGCCAGCGGCCGACGCCGTACCCTCCCCAGGATTCGTGGGCGGTTGCTCCGGATGGCCGAGTCGCGCTGGTTCGGGCTCCGGTGTACCGGGTTGACTGGGTCTCCGCGGCTGGCGTCCGAACGGTTGGGAAGCCGATTCCGGCTGTCGCCGTGCCCATTCGGGAGGCCGAGAAGAAGGAATACCAGGCGGACCAGGCCGCCAATGGACTCTCGGTCTCGATGGAGAACCGCAACGGACAGGTTTCGATGAACTTCAGCCGAGGCCGATCCGACGGAGCCAGGGAAGAGGCAGAAGACATTGCCGCAACGGAGTGGCCCGCCGCAAAGCCGGCCGCGACCGGTCTGGTGCTCGCGGCACCGGACGGGATCCTCTGGATCGAGCGATCGGTCCCGGCCGGTGCCGCGCGGACCTACGACTTGATCGGCCCCGATGGCGCGGTGGTTCGCCGGGTGACCCTGCCGGTTGGGCGCCGGGTGGTGGGCTTTGGGACTCGAGGGGTCTACGTCCGGCACATCGATGCCGACGGGATCAACTACCTGGAACGGTACGACCAGCCGAAGTGAAGATCCACCGCGCGGCGGGAACGACCACCGCCGCGACGATCACCCCGGCGAGGGCGTCGATCCCGTAGTGCATCTGGCAGTAGACCACCCCGACAGTGAGGAGCCCGGCGGCGACGATGAGCGCGCCGCCCACGGGGCGGGAGGCGGGCCACGTCACCGCGGCCGCTACCCAGGTGGCCGCCACGTGCGACGATGGAAACGCGGCCCCGTATGAGCTACCCCGCTCGAGTACGCCGTACACGGCCCGGGCCGGCGCATTGGCCGTGAACCACGCGTCCGGCCGGACGTATTCGTAGTAGGGCCCCGCCACGGGAAAGAAGATGAACCAGAGATAGCAGACCACGAAGGTGGCCATCAACGCGAAACTGGCGAACACCAACCGGGGCTCGTCGCGCCGGAAGATTGAGATCAGAATCGGGACCGGAATCACGAAGTAGTATCCGAAGTACGCCGCATGGAGCACCGAGGACCAAAAGGGGCTCGGTGCCGCTCGCCACCATTCCGCGCTAATCTCCCGGCCGAACAAGCCGCGCTCCCACTGACGAATCACGACATCGTGGGTTCGTTCCGCCCCGAACCCGCTCAGGAGATCGAGGGCTCCGTACAGCGCCAACAGGACGACGAACGGGGCGGCGCTTCGGAGCAGCCGGCCGACTGGGCCGAGCCGGGGAGATTGGAACAGCACCAAGAGCACCAGGAGTAAGCCATGCGCCGCGGCCGCCCATAGCGCTGCGGGATACCGGTCCATCCGGGCCAGACCGGTGGCAATGACGACCACGGCATAGGCGGAGAGCAACCACTCGGATGGTCGGGGTTTCAGAGCCACCGGTGCTCGCGATACCACTCGGCTGTCAGGCGAGTTCCGGTCTCGCAATCGTGCCGGGCTTTCCAGCCGGTGGCGGTCGTCAACGGCGCTGGGTCGGCGAGCCACGCCGGCGCGAAGAACTCGGCGGCCTTGTCGCTCGAAAGCAGGGTGGCTTTGCCGGACACCCGAGCCGCTCGATCGGTGCACCACAGAATCGCCCGACCCAGCGGTTCCGGAATGCCGACAATTCTGACCCGTTTCCCCATCGCGGCCCCGACGAGTTCGACCAGCCGGCGGCTCGAGATCGTTTCCGGATGGCAGGCGTAGTAGGTTCGCCGTGAGGTGGCCGGCGAAGTGCCGGCCGCGACGAGCGCTTCTGCCAGATCCGGGGCATACACGAACGAGAGTTGCTGGCCGCCGGTACCGAACACCGGGGCCAGCCCGAATGCCGCGGCTCGGAAGACCCGGAACAACTCGCGGTCGCCGGGGCCGTAGACGGCGGGCGGCCGGATGATCGTCCAGTCGAGCATCGAGGCGCGAACGATCTCTTCGCCGGCCAGCTTGCTCCGGCCGTATTGGGTGACGGGATGGGGGGGCTCGGTGCCGGCCAAGGGCCGGCCAGGCACGGTCGGACCACCGGCGGCCAAGGACGACACCAGGATCAGTCTGGGACATTGGCCCGCGGCGGCGGCCACGAGTCGGGCTGTGCCGTCGCGATTGGCGGCATCGAACTCGGCTTGGCTTCGGGCCGCGATCAGCCCCGCCACGTGATAGATCAGATCGTGACCCTCTACGGCCCGGGCCAGGTCGTCGGGGCGATCGAGGTCGCCGGGGATGATCCGGACACCCGTTGCGGCGAGATCTCGGGCCTTGGCGGGGCTTCGCACCAGAGCCGACACCGAATGCCCGCTCACCAGGAGCGCCCGGACCAGGTGGCCGCCGACGAATCCGGTGGCGCCGGTGACCAGCACGTTCACAAGGGGCGCTCGTACACGCGGTAGGTCTTGTAGGGAGTCATCCCCAAATTTGTCAGCCCGGCGTTCATGACCGGGTTGTCCTCGAGCACCCACCCGCCTTCGCCCCACGTCATGTTGCGGGCGCCGGCTTTGGTCCAGATCCAGTGATAGAGGAGGGCATCGACGGCCTTCCCGCGATACTCCGGCAGGACACCCAAGAGGAGAATCCGGGCCCGGCGGATCTTCTGACGCTTGACCGCCCACAACAACTGGAGCGCCGCGGGCAGCATCCGGCCTTGCCGGTTGGTCCGGAGCACTTGGTTGAAATCCGGGAGGGCCAGCCCAAAGCCGATTGGTTCACCGTCCCGCTCGGCAAATGGCACCAGATCCGGCACCACCACCGGTTTGAACTGGGCCGCCAGGTGATCGATCTCGTGATCGGTCATCGGCACCGCGCCCCAGTTCGATTCCCAGCATCGGTTGTAGAGTCGCTTGACGGTTTCCACCTCGGCCTTGAAGTCCTTCAAGCGGAGGGCGCGGACCGTGATCCCGAACCGTTTCTTGGCGATATCGACTGCTCGACGGATACGGTCGGGCGGGGTGACGAACTGGCGTTCGTCGCCCCCTTGGTAGGCCGTCAGGTTCTTGACGCCGACGAGGCCCGCCCCTTCGAGGAGTCGGGCGTAGCTCGGCGGGTTGTGGGGCATCATGATCGTGTTCGGCGTGTCGAACCCGGCGACCAGCAGCCCGTACTCGTCGTTGACGGAGAACGACGCCGGGCCCCGGATCGCATCGAAGCGCTTCGACGTGAGCCAGGCGGCGGCGGCCTCGACCAGTGCCGCGGCCACGGCTTGATCGTCGATGGTTTCGAAGAACCCGAAGAACCCGACCCGGTCGTGGTGGGTTTCGCTATGCAAGCGGTTGGCGATCGCCGCGATTCGGCCCACCACTTCGCCGCCCCGTTCCGCCAGGAAATACTCGGCCTCGGCGTGCTCGAAGAAGGGATTCTTGGTCCGGGAGAGCAGGATGTCGATGTCCCGACGCAACGGCGGGACCCATGACAGGTCCCGCTGGTGGAGCCGAAACGGCAGATCGATGAAGGCCTTGAGTCCGGCGCGGTCCGAGACCGGCAGGACCGAGACGGGGGCGCTCAGATGACGCCCATCTCCCGGCCCAGCTTCCCGATCGTCTCGAGCGCGTAATCGATCTGATCGGCCGTATGGGTGGCCATGACACTGGTCCGAAGCCGGCATTGCGAGAGCGGCACGGCGGGTGGCACCACCGGATTCGTGAACACCCCGGCGTCGTACACCTTCCGCCACATCAAGAGCGTCCGGTCGAGCGGGCCGATCAGAATCGGAATGATTGGGGTTTCCGACGGACCGACGTCGAAGCCGAGGTGCTTGAAGCCGTCGGCCAGGCGCTTGGTGTTGGCCCACAACTGGGTCCGCCGTTCGGGCTCCTGCTGAAGCACTTCGAGCGCGGCCAAGACGCCGGCCGTGTTCGCGGGCGGCAACGCGGCCGTAAAGATCAACGGCCGGCTGTGATGGCGGAGATAGTTGATGACCGACTTGGACCCGGCCACGAAGCCGCCGATCGACGCCAGCGACTTGGAGAAGGTGCCGGCAATGATGTCGACTTCGTCGGACAAGCCGTAATGGGCGGCGGTACCGTCGCCGTTTGGTCCAAGAACGCCGATCGAGTGGGCGTCATCGATGGCCAGAGCCGCGCCGTGGCGGCGGCAGACCTTGAGGAGATTCGGGATATCGGCGATGTCGCCTTCCATCGAATAGACCCCGTCGACGATCACCATCTTGCCGCCGGACTCTTCGTTCCGGGCGAGCTTCCGCTCGAGGCCTTCGAGCGAGCCGTGGTTGAACCGCTCGGTGGTGCCATAGCTCATCTTGGCGCCGTCGACGATCGAGGCGTGATCGAGCTTGTCGAGGTAGACGACGTCGCCCTTGCTGACCAAGCCGGAGATCAAACCGAGATTGGCGTTGTAGCCGGTCGAGAAGACGATGCAATCGTCTTTGCCAAGGAACCGGGCGAGGGAGTCCTCGAGCTGGAGGTGGAGGTCAAGGGTGCCGTTCAGGAACCGGCTCCCGGTGCAGCCGGAGCCGTAGATGTGGAGCGCTCGGGTGGCGGCCTCCAGCACCTTCGGATGATGGGTCAGGCCCAGGTAGTTGTTCGACCCGAGCATGATCCGCTTCTGGCCCTCAATGACGACAACCGTGTCTTCCGACTCGGAAATGGGCTTGAAATAGGGGTAAAGACCGGCCGCCTTGACCTCGTCGGCCCGGGTGAAATCCCGGCACTTGTTGAACAGTGGGATGTCGGTGGTGACAGTGGTGCTCGACATGGGTCCCTCGCCGCTGAAGTGTTGACGGGAATGGAACGATCCCGTTACGCAACAAGGAGTTAAGTTATGAGACCCAGGAGCCGAACACAAGCCGCACGTTTCGGAACGTGACAGGTCTTGGCCCGGCGTAGGGTGGTGCGCCGGGGCCGGGGGTCTGGGTAGTATTCGGAGTTGTCCACGGGCGTTCCAGGGAGGAGTGATGCGAGTTCAAGTTGGCGTGATCGGACTCTTGGCCCTTGGTGCCGCCAATCACCTGTCGGCCCAGCGACCGCATGCGGTCGTGGGGCGGTTCGAGGTGCCCGGCATGGATTGGGCGCCGAATTCGGCGTGGCGGGCCCGGGCGGCGCAAGTTCGGGCCAATCGGTGGGCGGCGATCGCGCGGGGGGACTTCCGGTCGCTCAACAGCGGTGGCCGGTTGCTTTCCCTTGGGGCGTCTGGCGGCAGCGCCAGTAACTTTGCCGTGACCGGCACGTTCTTCGTGCCGGTCCTGACCATAGCCTATAACAACATCGATGTCGCCTATCCGGTGCCAAGCTTTCAGCAGGTGCTCTTCGGCGCGACCCCACCAGACCAACGCCCGTTCACCTTGAAGTCGTATTACGAGCAGGTGTCGAATGGCCGGATCCGAATGGATGGCCGGGTGTTCGACGGCGTTCGAGTGGACTCGAGCAACACCTACTACGAGAATGATTGCAACGGCATCGGGGTCTTGACGGCGTGTCCCGACGGCGGCCAGCGGTTCGGCAACATGCTGATTGCCGTGCTCGACTCGGTGTCCAACCGGGCGGGTGGCGATACGGTGTGGAATCAATTTGACAATGACGGCCTTGACGGCTTGCCGAACTCTGGAGACGACGACGGCGATGTCGACTTCGTCACCTTCCTGCAGCCGACCGTGGATGGGGCTTGTTCGACCCGCGGGGTGTGGGCCCATCGGTTCGTGATCGCGGGATGGAACGGCGGCTCCAAGTATGTGACCAAAACGCCGCGGCGGAACGCCGCCGGGCAACCGATTCCAGGCCAGTTCATCCGGGTCAACAACTATACGATCCAGAGCCAAGTCGGCGGAGCGTCGGGATGCGGCGGGGGCTTCATCATGCCGATCGGAACCGTGTCCCACGAAACCGGCCATGCGTTCGGCCTGCCGGACCTGTACGACACCGACAGGGGCAGCGGAACCGAGGGACTCGGCGAATGGGGTATCATGGGCAGCGGCAACTATTCGCGGGCCTATAGCCCGACGGGCTACGATGCCTGGTCCCTCAATGAATTGGGTTGGGTCACGGTCGATACCCTGAATGCCAGCCGAACGATCACCACCGGGCCGCGGCAGACATCGGACACGATCTTCTTGGCTCGGCTCGAGGCCAACAACGAGTTGATGCTGATCGAGAACCGACAGGCGGTTGAGTCGGACACGGCCGCCCTGAATCCGTCCGGGAATGCCGCGACGAACTGTCGCTCCAACTGCCTGAAAGGTCCGGGGCTCTTGCTCTGGCATATCGATCTGGGGCGGATCGCCTCGGGGCGCCCGTCCAACCGAATCAATACCGGATCGATCCAGGGCGTGGCGCTGGAGCAAGCCGATGGTCTCAACAACCTCCGCAGCAGCGGGTCGACCCGAAATCGGGGGGACATCGGCGATCCCTACCCGGGGTCAACCGGGAATACGACTTGGTCACTGACGACCACGCCGGCGGCTCGTTCGAACTTTGGCGAGTACGCCGGCTTCATCGTGGACCGAATCGAGACGCTACCAAATAGCCAAGTCATGCGGTTTCGGTTTCTTCGCCGGAATCCCTCGGTCGTCCGCTCGGCGCTGCCCGGCGCGTCGGTCAAGGTGAACGACCAACTCTGGGGCCGATTCGAAGACGTGATTGCCCAGGGCGAGTCGCTTCGGATCGATGCTGACTCGGTTCAGGAGGTGTTTACCGGCCGGACCCGGGCGCGGTTCCTGGCCTGGAACATCGGCGGGCCACGGCGCCAAGTGGTCATCAGCGGGGTCAAACCGGACACCATCTCCGCCACCTTTGCCGCCGATCACCGGCTCCAGGTGATCCGGACCGGGGTCGGCCAAGGCACGGTCACCGCCAATCGAACCGGCGACCTCGCGACCGGCTTCTTCCTGACCGAGGGGACGCCGGTGGTGCTGACCGCGCTGCCGGCCGCCGGATCGTTGTTCGTCGGCTGGCGAGGGGACACGACGGTCGCCGCGCCGACGATCACCGTGCCGATGGGGCGCCCCTATGATCTCGAAGCGACGTTCATCGTGGAGCTCGACGTGCCGGTCGCCGATGCCACCACGGAAATCCTCGGCACCGCCAAGCTGACGAGCGACCAGAAGGAGTTTCTCGATCAGCTGGGGAATCGGAACGGGCTCTACGATATCGGCGATTTGTTGTCGTTGTTGAAGCGAAAGGGCCAAGTCCCGTCGCCCGAGTTGCTCCGGGCCATCGCCAAGGAGGGGGGCCTGAGATGAGACGCTCAATTTGCGGGGCCGTTCTGATCGGACTGGTGGCGGGTTGCGGCGGGAAGGATGGGCCCGAGCCCACCAAGCCGGTGGCCGGCGATCTGACGGTCGCCTACACGGGTCCGAGCCAGACCGACGGGGCGCTGTTGCTGGTCGTGACTGGGGTGATTTCGGAGGTCAAGGCGGTGGGCGGGTACCAAGTGGCGTCGGCGCCGCTCGGACCGACCACCACGCGGGTGGTGGTGCTTGGCACCCTCAGCGCCGGGGATCTCTTCAAGATTCGAGTCAGCGACGTCAACACCGCGGCGGCCTACAGCGCCCGGGTCGATCAAGCCGCGGACCGCCTGACGTTCGCCCTCAACGACCCGCTCGGATACTCCGCGGTCGTTCGCAAGTAGCGGGCTATGGAACGCCGCGAATTCATTCGAGTAGCCGCCGGCGTCGGCGCCGGGCTCACGCTGGCGGTGTCGCTCGACGGCTGTTCATCCGAAGCCGCCCCCTCATCGACGGCCGCGTTCGCGCCGAACGCCTGGATTCGGATCGGCCGGGACGGTGTGGTCACGGTCATGGTCGACCGGTCCGAGATGGGGCAGGGCATCAGTACGGCGCTTCCGATGCTCGTGGCCGAGGAACTCGATGCCGATTGGGGGTTGGTGCGATACCAATTCGCGCCGGCGAACGAGGCGTATTACAACCCGATCATGAAGATCCAGGCCACCGGCGGCAGCACATCGGTCCGGGGTGCCTGGCGGCCGCTCCGGGAGGCGGGCGCGACGGCGAGGGCCATGCTGATCGGGGCGGCCGCCGCCGAGTGGAAGGTCCGGCCCGAGGAGTGCGGGACCGAAGCGGGTTTTGTCGTGCACGCGGGGTCGGGCCGTCGGGCCGGCTATGGAGCGCTGGCGGAGGCGGCTGCCGGCCTTCCGGTTCCTCCGACCGTGACCCTCAAAAAGCCAAGTGAGTTCCGGTTGATCGGCCAGCCGCTTCGGCGGCTCGATCTGCTGGACAAGGTGACCGGCCGGGCGGTATTCGGGTCCGATGCCGGCCCGCGGGACGCGTTGGTGGCCGTGATTGCCCGGAGTCCGACGCTCGGCGGCAAGCTGGTGACCTATGATCCGAACGAGGCCTTGGCGGTTCCCGGGGTGAAGCAGGTCTTCCGGACCACCGCCGGTGTGGCCGTGGTGGCGACCACGTTCTGGGCCGCCCGGACCGGACGGAACGCCCTCAAGGTGATCTGGAACGAAGGGGCCGCTCAGTCGCTGAGCGATGCCACCATCTCGGAGGAACTCGACGCCCTGATCGCGTCCGGGGGGCGCCTGGCGGAATCGGCCGGCGCCCTCGCGTCGGTGGTGCCCGCCACGCTGATCGAGGCGGTGTTCGACGTGCCGTACTTGGCCCATGCCACCATGGAGCCAATGAACTGTACCGCGGACGTCCGGGCTGACGGCGTGACCGTCTGGGCGCCGACGCAGTTTCAGGCCGCGCCGAGCTTTATGGCGGGCGGGGGGGCCCGAGGGGTCGCGGCCAGTATTGCGGGAGTGCCGGTCGATCAGGTCGAGATTCACACGACCCACTTGGGCGGCGGCTTCGGGCGCCGGGCGGAGGTCGATTTCGTCCGGGAGGCCGTCGAAGTGTCGAAGTCGGTCAAGGCTCCGGTCCGGGTGGTGTGGACGCGGGAAGACGATATGCAGCACGATTTCTTCCGTCCGATCGCCCGCCATGCCATCGCCGCGGGCCTCGATGCCACCGGCGCTCCGGTCCTGTGGAGGCACATCGTGGCCTCGCCATCGATCTTCGCCAAGTTCTTACCGAGCTTCGTGCCTGAGTGGATGGCGCACTTGGCCGGCCCGCTCAAAGGCGGGGTCGACCAAAGTGCCATCGAGGGTGCGGTCGACATGGCGTATCCGGTTCCGAACCGGGAGTTTCGATACGCGCAGGCTCGGTTCCCGGTGCCGGTCGGGTATTGGCGGTCGGTTGGCCATACCCACACCGCGTTCGCGGTCGAGTGCATGATCGACGAACTCGCGGCGGCCGCCGGTAAGGACCCGGTGGCCTTCCGTCGTCTTCTCCTCGCGGATTCGCCCCGGCATCGGGCGGTCCTGGACCTCGCGGCGGAGCAGTCCGGCTGGGGCACCCCGCTTCCGATGGGTCGGTTTCGGGGGGTGGCGGTGCATGAGTCCTTCGGGAGCTGGGTGGCTCAGGTGGCAGAGGTCAGTGTCACCGGGAGCGTGGTTCGGGTGCACCGGGTGGTCTGTGCGGTCGATTGCGGGACGGTCGTCAATCCCGATACGGTCCGGGCCCAGATGGAAGGCGGCATCGTCTACGGGCTCACCGCCGCGCTCAAGGGACGCATTTCGATCCAGGGCGGTAAGGTCAAACAGACTAATTTCCACGACTATCCGATGCTCCGAATGTCGGAGATGCCGGTCATCGACGTGCATATCGTGCCGAGCGCATTGGACCCGGGCGGGGTCGGCGAGCCCGCCACCCCCCCCATTGCCCCGGCCGTGGCCAACGCGGTCTTTGCCGCCACGGGCCGGCGGATTCGGTCGCTCCCGATCACGGTCACTCCCGCCCCATAGCAGCCTCCCTCAGGCCCCGATTTAGTTCGAGCCGGGCCTGCCGATACCACTAGGATGGCGTCAAGGATCATGTCCTGGCTGTTCCGCGAACCGGTGGCTCCCACCGCGGTCAAAAACGTGCCCCGGCCGGCTCCGGTGTCGGCTCCGCCGCCGACGGTGGCCGTAGCGGAGCCGTTGACGGGCGAACCGCTCCGGACGATCGAAGCGAATTCGGCCGAGCTCGCCACTGCCCTCGAATCCGAGGTCCGGTTGGTTCTCGCGGAACTGGAGCAGGCCCTGCCCGCCAGCGACCGTCGGGGGGATCCGGGGGCGCTGATCCAGGAACTCGGTGGGGAAATGACCGGCACGATCCGGCGCCCGCCCATGGCCGCGCAGCAGGCGTTGGCCGCGTGTCGTGATCCGAACGCCTCGCTGGGCCAGATTCTCGAAACGTTTCACCAGGACCCGGCCCTCACCCAATCGCTGTTGAAGCACGCCAACTCGCCATTCTACGCGGTCGGCGGGGGGCCGGCCATGTCACTTCGCGAGGCGGCCCAGCGAATCGGGCTGTCAGGCCTCCACGGGGTGTTGATGTCTGCCATGGTCGAGGGGATGCTTTGCCGGCCCGGCGGGGAGTATGGCGAGATGGTCCATCAGGTCTGGACTCACATGGTCCGCACGGCGCCGGTGGCTCGCCGGCTGGGCCGGGCCGCCGGGCTGCCACCCGAGACCTGCTACACACTTGGATTGCTCCACGACCTCGGCAAACTGATTGTCTTTGATCGTCTGACCTCGATGCGAACGGCCACCCGCCACACCCTCAGGTTGCCTCGGGCGTTTCTCCGGGATCTCCTGATCCGTTCCCACGGCCCGCTCGGGGGGCTTGCCGCTTTGGTCTGGAACCTCGACGCCGTCGCCGCTCGGGCCATCGCGGCCCATCCCCGCAACGGCCTTCGGTATCAGGACGAAGTGATGAGCGAAGTGCTCCATGTGGCGGAGTGGTGGGACCTGAGGAGCCTGAAGGACGGGCCCCGCGACTACGACGCCTTGTGGGCCGCCGCCAGGCTCACGATATCCGTCGACAAGTGCCGGGCTGCCCTCGACGACGCCGCCTGAGGGCAACCCAGCCCGCTACGCCGCGGGGGGCGCCCCGCCGATGGCGATGGCCGGCTCTCGTTCGGCCACGAGTTCTTCGCCCGGATTGGTAAACCGGTCCTGCTCGATCCGATGCTGTTTCTCGTACAGCTGCCGGTACCGCCCGCCGGCGGCCAATAGCTCGGCGTGGGTTCCGCGCTCGACGATCTGACCGTCTTCGATCACCAGGATCTGGTCGGCGCTGATGATCGTGCTCAGCCGATGGGCGATCACGAACGTGGTGCGCCCGGCCCGGAGCGCCCGGAGTCCATTTTGAATCAGGGCCTCGCTCTCGCTATCGAGGCTCGAGGTGGCCTCGTCGAGCAGGAGGATCGAGGGCTCGGCCAGGATGGCCCGGGCAATGGCGACCCGTTGCCGCTGGCCGCCGGACAGGCGGACGCCCCGTTCGCCGACAATCGTGTCGTATTTATCGGCAAACCCTTGAATGAATTCATCGCAGTGGGCGATCTTGCTGACCCGAATCACATCGTCGCGCTTGGCGTCGGGCCGCGAGAAGCGGATGTTGTCGGCCACCGTGCCGTCAAACAGGAAGTTGTCCTGGAGGACGATGCCGAGATGGGCCCGGTAGTCGCGCAGCTTGAGCCCCGCTAAGTCGCGCGAGTCGATCGTGATCCGGCCCTTGGTCGGGCGGTTGAACGCCATGACCAGGCCCATCAGCGTACTCTTGCCCGAGCCGCTCGACCCGACCAACGCCGTGGTGGTGCCGGTTGGGACCTGAAACGAAATCCCTTTGAGGACCGGCACGCCGGGATTGTATTCGAACCACACGTCCTCGAAGGCGACTCGGCCGGTGATCGCGCCGATCGGCGCCCGCTCGGCGTCCTCATCATCCTCGGTGGCCATCGACTTGAGCTCTCGAATCCGATCCAGTCCCGCGAAGGCTTCGCTGAACTGGGTTCCGATCGATGCCAGCTGGACCAGCGGAAACGCCATCATGCCGGTGAACAGGGCGTAGGTGAAATAGTCGCCGATGGTCATCCGGCCGGCGAGGACGCTGCCGCCGCCGACGACGATCATCAGGGCGCCGATCACGCCGACGACCAAGGCCGAGCCGGCGCCGACCGCGGACACGCCGGTCATGGTCGTCGCCACGTTTCGGAACATCTTGTGGACGCCTTTGGTGAACACCCACTCTTCGCGACGCTCGGCGACGTACGACTTGACGACCCGGATGCCGCCGAGGGTCTCGGTCAACCGACCGGTGACGTCGGCATTCAGCTTGCCGCGCTCCCGAAACAAGGGCCGGAGCCTCGTGAAGGCGAGCGCCATGCCGCCGCCGAAGAGCAGCAACACGATCAGGGTCACGGCGGTCAGCTGCCAATTCAGGAAGAACAAGACCCCGAGGACAATCACCGCCGTCACCAACCCACCGGTAATCTGAACCAGCCCGGTTCCGACCAAGTTGCGGATCCCTTCGGCGTCGTTCATGATCCGGCTCACCAGCTGCCCGGTCTGCGTGGCGTCAAAGGCCCGAACCGGCAGCCGGACCACGTGTTCCATCACGCTCCGCCGCATGTCGGTAATGGCCCGTTGGGCGGCCACGCCGAGGATTCGGGTCAGCGCGAAGGACGTAATCGATTGAATCAGGGTGGCCACCGCCACCGCCGACGCAATCAGCCACAGCCGGTCGCCATGGTCGGGCGGGAGCACCCGCTCCCAGAACCCGGCGCCTCCGGTTGGCACCAAGACGTGGTCGATCAGGACCTTGGGGCTCGCCGGCAGCACCAAGCCCACCACCCGGCTGATCAGCATCAGCCCCATGCCCATGGCGATCCGGTGCCGGTGCTTCCAGATCAGGGCCTTGGCCTCGGGCCAGGCCGCTTTGTAGTCGACTTTCTTCTTCTTCGCTGGGGGATTCATTCAGCGGGCCACGCGCATCTGTTCGACCCGTTCCTTGAGGCGCTCGAATAACTCGCGGCCGGCCTCCGTTTCGGTGGCAATCCACTCGGTGTTTCGGAGGAAGCGGGCGCCGCTCCCGACCCGAATCTCAGCCAGCCACGGCCAGACCTTGGCGAGGATGATCAAGCCTTCGCCGCCCGCCGAATCGGCCATGTACTCGGAATGGACGATGCCGTGGCGGGCCATCCCGTAGACCAGCTCCCAGTAGCTGGTGACTTGGCGGAACAGCTCGTTTTGCGGATGGGTCCATGCCACAATGGCCTTGACGTCGTCGAGGCTCTTGGGCCACCAGTTCATCACGATGGCCTTGCGGGCCTCTCGAAGGACCGGCTCCCGGCGGAGGTCGTAGGCGCGAAGCATGAGCTCCGCGTCATGGTGGTCGGGATATTCTTTGATCATTGGAACCTCATGGGGTGTGCTCCGGCGCCAGCGGCGGCGCGGCGACCGGATCGAGGTGGCCCTGAGCGGTCTTCTTGGCGCCAAAGAACCGCGCCCGGATGTCGTAGAGGACCTCATAGAAGGTCGGCACGACCACCAATGTCAGCAACGTCGATGTGATCACGCCGCCAATGATGGCGACGCCGAGCGGGGAACGGAACTGCGAGCCCTCCCCGGTTCCGAGCGCAATCGGAATCATCCCCGCGATCAGCGCGACGGTCGTCATCATGATGGGCCGGAGCCGGATCCCGCCGGCCTCGATCAGGGCATCCCGGATCGAGAGGCCTTTTTCTTCCTGAGCCCACTTGGCGAAGTCGATCAACAGGATCGCGTTCTTGGCGACGATGCCCCTCAGCAGGATCACGCCGATCAGGCTCATGATATTAATGGTGTAATTCGCCAAGGAAAGCGAGAGAAAGACGCCGATCAGGGACAAGGGCAGGGACGCCATGATGGCTAAGGGGTCGAGGAACGACCCGAACTGCATGACCAGCACCAGGTACATCAGCAGGACCGCGACGCCCAAGGCAAAGAGGATGCTCGTGAAGGTCTCGTTTTGGTTCTCCTGGTCGGCGCCGACGGCGACCTCGACTCCCGGCGGGATGGTGAGCTCCGCGAGCTTGGCCTGGGCATCGGCCATGACTTCCCCGGTGGAGCGGCCGGCCACGTTCCACTCGACGGCGACGTTGTTCTCACGGTTCAAGTGATTGATCACGGCCGGGCCGATGCTCTGGCGGATCTCCGCGACCTGACCCAGGGGAATCGTGACGGGGCCGTTCGGTCCGGCCACTACCAAGGGCAACTGGGCGAGATCGGTGATTCGTTCGCGATACTCGGGGGCCAGCCGAATCCGGACGTCCCGGGTTTCGCCGCTTGGGTCAACCCAGTCGCCGGCGTCAATCCCGGCGAAGGCGGGACGGATCGACAGCGCCACCTGGCCCACGGTGACGCCCAGACTGCCGGCGAGGCCGCGGTGGAGTTCGACGTTCACCTCCGGCTTCTGGCCCTTGGTCGAGAGAGCCAGATCGACCACGTTCGGAATCTGGGCAACGATGGCTTTCACTTGCTCGGCCACGGTGTTCAGGACCGCGCCATCCTCCCCGCGGATGTTGAGGGCGAGTTGCTTGCGGCCCCCGTTGAAGTCGCTGGTGTAGACCGACGTGGCGAATCCGGTGGTGGCCTTGAGCGAGTCGCGGACCGCGGCCGCGACGTCGTCGGCGCTCCGGTCCCGGTCCTTCTTGGGAAGCAGCCGTACGAAGATCGTGCCGGCGTCGACCGACCCGGTGGCCCCGTCGCCGATGGTGCTATAGGTGTAGCGGACTTCCGGAATGTTCCGAGCGATCTGCTCGACCATCCCGGCCTTCTGGCGGGTGTAGAGCAGGCTCGAGCCGGGCGGGGTCTCGACCTTGATGTTGAATTCGGAGCGGTCGTCGACCGGGAAAAATCCGGTGCCCACTTTCTTGTAGACGGGGGCGACCTGGACCAGAGCAATGGCGATGCCGACCCCGGCGGCCATGCCGATGAGCTTGACGGGCCACTGGGTCCGTCCCGCCGCCCACGCCGCGATGCTGACGCCGACCAGCGCGCCCGCCAAGGCGAGAAGGCCCTTGGTCGGGAGCGTGAAGGCCGCGCCGAAGGTCCCCACAGTCAGGACCATCATCGACAGCCGATGGTCGAGGGCCCACGCCACCACGCGGCGGTAGCCATCGGCCTGGCGGTTGAACCACAGGTTGAATCGGTCCAGCTGGCGGGTAATCCAGCCCCGCTTCTCGGGCGGAACGTATGGGTCGGGCCAGTAGGCCGAAAGCATCGGGTCGAGGGAGAACGACACCAGCAGCGACACGGCCACCGCGCAGGCAATCGTCAGGGCAAACGGTTTCATCCACTGCTCGGTCAAGCCACCCTGGAACGCGACCGGTACGAACACGGCCAGCAGCGAAAAGGTCGTTGCGGTGACGGCCAGACCGATCTCGTCGGTGCCTTCATGGGCGGCCCGAAAGTGGTCTTTGCCCATCTCGACGTGGCGGACGATGTTTTCTCGGACCACGATGGCATCGTCGATCAGAATCCCGATCGCGAGCGACAATCCGAGCAGCGACATCGTGTTGAGCGTAAAGCCGAAGGCCCAGACCGCAATGAACGAGGCCAACACCGACACCGGCAGGGCGAGTCCGGTAATCACCGTCGACCGCCAAGAATTGAGGAACACAAACACCACGAGCACCGTCAGGAAGGCCCCCTCGAGCAGGGCCTTCTGCACCTCCCAGACGGAACTCTCGACCCGCTCGCCCGAGTTGCGAATGATTTCGAGCTTCACGCCGTCGGGGAGCCGGTGCTTGACCCGCTCGACCCGTTCCAAGAGTTTGGCACTGACCTCGGTCGTGCTGTAACCCTGGGACTTCTTGATGTCGATCCCGACGGCCTCGACGCCGTTGAAGAGCGCCACGCTTCGCTGCTCCTCAAACCCATCCCGAACCGTCGCCAATTCGCCCAGCCGAATCACCCGGCCCTGGCGCTCGACCACGACGATCTGGGCGAACTCCGCCGGGCTCTCGAGCCGCCCCTTGAGGCGGATCGAGCGTTCCGCATCGCCGGACTCGAGCCGGCCCACCGGGGCCGCAATGTTCTGGACTTGGATCGCCTGGACCACTTGGCCAACGCTCACGCCCGCGGCCTGAAGGGCCTGCGGTTGGAGCTCGATGGTCAGTTCGCGGTCCTGTTTCCCCGCCACCGTCACCTCGGCCACGCCCGCGACCGAGCGGAGTTCACGGGTAATACCGGGGTCGGCGAGCCGGGTCAGCTCGCCCGAGGAGAGGGTCGGCGAGGAGAGGGCCAGTGATACAATGGGCCGATCGGTGTCGTTGAACTTCTTGATGATCGGCTCCTCCATCTCCGGCGGGAGGTCGTTCCGGATCGTGGAGATCGCGTCGCGAATGTCCTGGGTGGCTTCGCCCAAGGGCTTTTCGAATTGGAACTCCACCAGCACCCGTCCGAAGCCGTCCTCGGCGGCCCCGATGACCTTCTTGACGCCGGCAATTCCGGCGATCGCCTCTTCCACGGGATCGATGACCTCCTTCTCGACGCCGTCCGGTGAGGCCCCGGGATAGATCAACGCGACCGTGACGAACGGCGGATTGATCTCAGGGAACTCGTCGGTTTTGAGCCGTAGCAAGGCGAAGATGCCGAATACTACGAGGGCCAGCATGGCGACGATCGTGATGACCGGGCGCCGAATCGCCGAATCCGAAATGATCATGGTCGTCCTCCTGTCAGTTGCTACCGGCCCGTTCGGCCGGAGCAGAGGGACGGACTTTGGTGCCGGGCTGGAGGCCGCGGGCCGACCCGATCACGACGGTGTCGCCGACCGCGATGCCACTGGTGATTTCGACCCGGTCGATCGTCTGGTCTTCGATGCCGAGGGCCACCTCGATGCGCTGGGCCATCCCGCCGTGGATTCTCGTCACCATGGGACGGATCCCGCGGCGATCGATCGCCGAGGTCGGCACCACCAGGCCGGTCCGGGATTCGACGGCGACACGCCCCTGGGCAAAGACCCCCGCCACCAAGCGCCCGGCCTGGTTGGGAAGGGTGACGGTGATTCGCACCTGGCGGGTGGCGGGATCGACCGCGGGGTTGATTCGGCTGATCTTGCCGTCGAAGGTTCGGTCGCCGTAGCCATCGATCGTGAATCCGACCGGGGTGCCGACGGTCAGACGGCCGACCGAGGTGACCGGAACCTGCGCCTCGAGCCGGAGGCTCGAAGGGTCGATGACCGAGAACAGCGGGTTGCCGGCAGAGACATTGTCTCCGGCGTTGACGTTCCGTTCGCTGACGATACCGTTCAGCGGCGACCGGATCTGGGTATACCCGAGTTGCTTCTTGGCGCCGGCCAGGCGGGCCGTGGCCTCCGCCTCGGCGCCCTCGGCATTCATGACCGACCACCGGGACTGTTCCAGCTCCCGCTCCGCCACCGCGCCGGCCTGGGCCAGTTTCTCCGACCGCTCGGCGTTCCGTTTCGCCACCACCAGGGCCTCGGTCGCCGTTCGGAGCCCGCTTTGGGCCGACAGCACTTGATCCCGAATCGCATCGTCGTTGAGGCGGCCAAGTGCTTGGCCGATCCGGACCGACTGGCCTTCGTCGGCCAGGGCCTCCACCACGACGCCGGGCACTTCGGCGCGAATGGTGGCCGATCGTGCGGCGGCCAGGGTACCGGAAATCGCGGGCCCGTTCTGGAGGGTTCGCGATTCGGCCACGAACAAGTTCTCCGGCCCGAGCAGCACGGGCGCGGCTTCGGCTGGGAGCCCGTCACCGGCACCGGCCCGGCCGCAAGCGGCCAGGGCCGCAACCGCCAGGGTGACGAACACGGGGCGGAGCATCACAGGGAATCTCATGGGAACGTCTGGCCTCCGGTCGAAGCCGGCTGGGCCGCCTGGGGGCGGCTGGATTGAGTGCGGGTTGCGGGCTGAGCGTCGGTGGCCCCGCCTAACGGAAGATCGGCCAGCAGGGCCACGCGGACCCGGGCAATCTGGAGATCACGCGCCGCTTGGGCCCGATTGACCTCGGCTTGTTGCAGGGCGATCCGGGAGTCGAGCAATTCGGTTTGGGTCGAGATCCCTTCTCGGAACCGAATGTCGGCGATTTGATAGGCCCGGGTCGCCTGGGCGGCGGTCCCTTCGCTGGCTTGCCAATTGGCGGCGGCCGCCTCGAGTTGGGAGAGGGCGTTTCGTCCGTCGAGTTCGGCGGCCTCGGCGACTTGCTGTTTCCGGAGCCGGGCCTCGTCGAGGCCGGCTTTGGCCAGCACCCGGTCACCCTTGAGCCGGCCCCCGGTGAAGATCGGGACCTGGATGCCTAACGCCAAGCGCCAGTCGGTCACGAATTCGTCGAGACCGGGGAGCCCTCGGGATGGATAGGCAATCCGGCTGTATTGGCTGGTCAGGGCCAGGCTCGGCAATCGGAGCGACCGGGAGACCTGATCCAGGCCTTCCTGGGCCCGGACCGCCTGCGCCGCCTGGCGAACGGCCGCTCGGTGGGCCGCCACCGTATCCGGAGCGGAGGCCGCCAGCCGGGCCAGCGACGGGGTCTTGGCGATCGCGGTGTCCGCCAGTTCGGTCGACAGGGCCAACGGCTGGTCGGCGGGCAAGTTGAGGAGTTGGCGGAGCCGGATGTAGGCCAGGACCCGTTGGGTCCGGCTCTGAATGACCAAGGGCCGTTGGTTGTCGCGCGCCACGGTGGCCCGGAGGACGTCGAACTCCGGTGCGGTGCCCACCTCACGCCGGAGCCGGGTCTGGCCTAACGTCGTGTCGGCCTGCGCCAAGGTCGCTTGGGCAATGGCCAGGAGCCGGTCGCTGAGGGCGGCGTCGTAGTAGGCTTGGACCACGTCGAGGACGAGTTGGGCTTCGGCGCTGGTGAGCGCAATCCGGGCGGAGGCCCGGCCGGCTTCAGCCGCCCGCATCTGGCCGAAGATCCGGCCCCCGTCAAACAAGGTTTGCGACCCCGAGAGCCCGAGCGTGTAGGTGTTCTTCCGGCCAAACGGCAGGCGGCTGAAGCCGCCGAACGGATTCACGGTCGTCGTGCACCGCACGGCCCGCTCCAGATCGTCGAGTCGCTGCCCGATCGGCTTGGTCGGATCGGCGGCGAAGGCGTCGCAACTCGTCGGCGCCGGCGGGGCGGTGGAGGTGTCGACGGTCCCGCCGAACACGTTGTCGAACTGGGACTTGAGCTGCCGGCTGTAGGAGAATGATCCCGCGAGCTGCGGGTACAGTTCGCTCCGGGCCTGCAGGACCTGGCCCCGGGCTCGTTCAACTCCGATCCGGGCGATGCCAACCGCCTCGCTCGCCGGCCGGGCGAGCGTCAAGGCCTCTTCGAGCGACAGGGTGCGGGGGGGCGCTGCTTGCGCGTGGCCCCGGACGACGAGGGACGCCAACAACGCGGCGGCGGCCAGGGCGGGGCGGCGATAGGTCACGATGACGGCTCCTTCAAAGCGAGGGCCCGGGCGAATAGATCGAGGTATTGGTCGACCGAAATCTCGGGCGGGTCTGGGTACATCGACGGCAGGATATCGCGGCTAATGGCGTCGGCGAACAGGGTGCCCATGAACATCGTCGTGGCCGCTCTGAGGTCGATCTCCGCCGCGATGAGATGCTCCGTCTGGAGCCGCTCGAGGTAGGCCTTGAGTTCGAGGCCCGCACACACGGCCTGACTCCGATCCATCGGGAAGATGTCCGGTCGCTCTTCCATCTCGCCCATGGCGGTGCGGATCAAGAAGCGGCGTTCGAACATTTCCCGATGGTTCGCCAGGGCCCAGATCCGCAGTTCAGCGCGGGGATTGGCCGATTGGGCGGGGAGGATGCACGGCGTCGAGCTGCTGGCGCATTGAATCGCCTCGTGCAGGAGCCGGGTCTTCGAGCCGAAGTGGCGGAACAGGGTGATTTCGTTGACGTGGGCCCGCTCGGCAATCCGCCGAGTCGTGGCGCCGCGGAAGCCGGTTTCGGAATAGACCTGCGCAGCGGCTTCGAGAATGCGGTCCCGGAGTTCCATAGGCCGCGAATCGTAATCGACCGTGAATTAGCAAGCAAGTGGCTACTTGCTTGCATTCCAATCGCATGTTTTACAACGAGTTAGGCTTCAGGCTGGCGACTGATGGCTTCGACGCCAGAGATAGTAGATCGGGATCCCGACCAAGGTGCCCCCAATGCCGATGGCTCCCCGAGCGGGGTTCGACACCACCGTGTTCACCACGATCACCGCGGCCGCGGCGACGAACAGCAGCGGGGTGAGCGGATACCCGGGCACCTTGAACGGCCGGGGCGCATCCGGGTCCTTCCGTCGAAAGACGATCACGCAGAGGCCACCCAACCCGTAGAAGATCCAGCCGACGAAGACGACATACGTCAGGAGCGTGTTGAATTGTCCGGACAACGCCAGCACCGCAGCCCAGGCGCTGACCGCCAGCACGGAGTTCGCCGGCGTGCCGAACCGGGGGTGAACCTCCCCCAACTTCTTGAAGAAGACGCCGTCGTTCGCCATGGTGAAGAACACCCGGGACGCCGTCAGCATGATGCCGTGGGCTCCGCTGATGATGGAGACCAACACCGGGATGGCCATCAGCTTCCCGGCACCGGTCCCAAAACCCACGGCAACCGCGTCGGACGCCACAGTGGTGGAGGCCTGCAGGGCGGTGGGGCCGAGGCCCGCCACATAGCCCAGGTTCGCGAGCACGTAGACCGCGATGCAGCCGACCGTCCCGATGACGAGACCAAGCGGGAAATTTCGCTGCGGGTTCTCGACCTCCCCTCCGACGAAGGTCGCGTACTGCCATCCCTCATAGGCCCACAGGACGGCGACCATGGCCGCCAATCCCCCGGAGACCAGCGTGGCATCCCAGGTCGCCGGCCAGGCGGCCGTGACCTCGGCAAATCCGTGTCCGACCAACGGCAAGGCCACGATCAAGAAAAGCAGGGCCGCCACTTTGAGCGCCGTGGCCACGCCCAGAACCGTGGTGCTCTGTCGGGTGCCGCGGACGTTGATGAAGGCCAGGAAGGCAATCGCGGCCAAGCCCACCAACTTCCGTCCGATCGGAGAAATCCCCGGAACGAGCGCAGCCATGTTGTCGCCGGCCGCGGTGGCGAGCGCCGCGACGCTCCCACTCGCGATCACCGCAAACAACGTCCAGCCGTACACGAACGCCGTGACCGGTCCGAACGCATCCCGGATGTAGGCGTAAAGCCCCCCGGCCCCGGTGCGCATGCAGCCGAGTTCGGCGTAGGACAACGCCCCCAGCAGGGTCAGGAATCCGCCGACGGCCCAGACCGACAGCGAAACGCCGACGTACCCGCCGCTGTTCCTGAGGACGCCGCCCGGCGTGAGGAAAATTCCTGAGCCGATGATGGTCCCGACCGTGATGACCGCGACATCCTTGGCACTGAGGGTCCGCTTGAGTTCGCTCATGGGTGGCTCAGGTCGAGGGTGGGGCGAGGCGCCGCCAGACGGCGTAGATCGGAATCGCCGCCGCGGTCGCGCCGAGACCGATGAGCCCCTTCTGCGGCGACTGGACGACGGTGTTGACGACAATCGCGAGGCCCGACAAGACGAAGAGGATCGGGGTCACGGGGTAGCCGGGAACCCGGAACGGCCGGACCGCATCAGGCCGGCTTCGGCGGAGGGCCAGCACCGCGAGCCCGCCGAGGCTGTAGAACAGCCACCCCACGAAGACGACATACTGGAGCAGCAAATCAAAGGTGCCGGAGGCCGCCAGAATCGCCGACCAGATGCCCGCCGCCATCAAGGCAAATGCCGGCGTTCCGAACCGCGGATGGACGCCCGCCATCCGTTGGAAAAAGACCCCGTCCTTGGCCATCGCAAAGTAGACCCGGGCCGACATCATCGAGTTGGCCTGGGCGGCGGTGAGCATCGAGATCATGATCGGGAGAGAAATGATCTTGGCCCAGGACCCGCCGAGGACCGCGCCCGCCGCGTCGGCGGCCACCCGGTTCGAGGCCATCACACCGGCAGGCCCGAGCGCCGCAACATAGGCCAGCGCCAAAAGCACGTAGATGACGATCAGCCCGAACACCCCGAGCGCGAGCCCGCGCGGAAAGTTCCGCTGCGGGTCGATCGTCTCCCCAGTCATGAACGTCAGATACTGCCAGCCTTCGTAGGCCCACAGCACCGAGACGAGCGCCAGGCCGGTCGTGGCGGCCAGGCCGGGCGTTGAGAAGGTCGGCCAGACTTGGGTCACTTCGGAAAAGCCGGAGCCCAGGGCGGGGAGGGCCACGACCAGCAGCACGATCGCCCCCAACTTGATGGCCGTGCCGATCTTCAACACACTGGTGCCCTGCTGGGTCCCGAGCACGTTGATGAACGAAACCAAGAGCGCAAAAAACACCCCGACCATGCGCTGCGTCGGCGGGGACATCGGGATCCACACCGAGAGATACGTGGCCGAGGCGACCGACAATGCCGCGACCGTCCCCGAGCCGATCACCACGAACAGCGTCCACCCATAGGCGAAGGCTACCGCCGATCCGAAGGCGTCTCGGATATAGAGGTAGAGTCCGCCTGACCCCGGGTTCATCGCCGCCAACTCGGCGTACGTCAGCGCCCCGAGATAGGACAGGATTCCGCCAACGACCCAGACCATCGTCGCCAGGCCGACCGATCCGCCGGAGTCCCTGAGGACCGCACTCGGGACCACGAAGATGCCGGACCCGATCACGGTGCCGATGGTGAGGATGGCGATGGCCCGCCAGGTGAAAATCCGCTTCAGTTCGGTCATGCAGCCTCGTTGGTTACCAGCGTCCGCGGTCGCCCACCCGCTCAATGACCCGGCCAAGACGCTCGGCCGCGTTCTGCCAATTCACTTCCACCGCCGTCTTGGCCCCCTTCGCATCACCGGCCTCGATCGCGTCGATGATGGCCTCATGCTCGGTCACCGAGGTCCCGATTTCCCCGGCCAGATAGCTGACGTACAGGCGTTCGTACCGCTCGGCCTGCGGCTTGACGGCCGAGTGCAGCTGCGTGAGGCGCGGGCCCGCGGCGGCGTCGACGCAACGTTGGTGGAACAGGTCGTCGAGCACCCATAGCCGGTCGTGGTCCGGATTCGGCGACTGGGCCACCTTCCGGAGGTCGTTGTTGATGGGCCGGAGCTCGCCGGCCAGGGCCCGTCGCTCGGCCTCGGGTAGTCGTGCCGCATGGTAGGCGGAGAGTGCCTCGAGCTCGCCGACGATCTGGAAGAGCTCCCTCGCATCCTCGCCCGTCAGCGGCGCCACCGTGGGCCGGGATTGGCGCATCGAGGGCGAATCGATGATGTAGCCCTCTTGCTGGAGTCGTTGGAGCGCCCCCCGGACCGGGGTTCGGCTCACCCCGAAGCGGGTCGCGATGTCGGTCTCGACGAGCCGGCTGCCGGGCGCCAGGCGTCCCAAGACGATCAACTCGCGGAGCTGCTCGTAGACCTGCTTCGGCCGGTCGGTGCGAGTGGATTCCTCCGGCTCGGCCCGCTTGGCCGGCGTCACTGGCCCCGTCCGGTCCAACCGGCGCCCCGCACGATCTTGCCTGGCTTGGCGCCGGTGTGCTTCCCGGCGGCAACCACGGCCACGCCGTTGACGAAGACCTGCTCGATGCCGACCGAAAGCTGGTGCGGTTGTTCGAAGGTGGCTCGGTCGATGACGGTGGCCGGGTCGAACACGATGAGGTCGGCATAGTAGCCTTCCTCGAGCAGGCCGCGATTCTTGATCATCAGTCGGCGGGCGACCGCGGACGTCCCTTTGCGAATCGCCTCCTCGAGACTGATCACCTTCTGCTCCCGGACATAGCGGCCCAACAACCTGGGGTAGTTGCCGTAGGCGCGGGGGTGCGACAACAGGCCTCCGGTGTTGTCGGGGTCCATGCCGTCCGCATCGGTGCCCCACTTGATCCAAGGCTGGCGGATCTGCATCGGCAGGTTGGACTCGGTCATCATGTGGAAGATGGCCCCGATGGCAGCCTTCTCGGCCACGACGATCTCGGCCCAGGCATCGAACCAATCCCGCTTCATGGCCTTGGCGATCTGGTCGAGGCGTTGTCCCTCATAGGGCTTGAGCCCAGGCGTCGTGAAGCCGACCACCTGCACCGCCCCGGGACCGCCTAACGTGCAGAGGCCTTCCGAGTTGGCCATCCTGGCCCCGGTCATCTCGGCTTTGATCTTGGCCCGAAGGGCGGGATCCTGCAGGTTGGCGAGCAGCTTACCACCCTCGGCGGCCCAGGGCGGAGCACAGGCCGCGAGCGAGGTACCCCCCGCCGTATACAGGTACATGTCGGCCGTGACATCCTGTCCCGCGTTCCGGACCGAGTCGATCTTCGCAATGGCGAGCGGCATCTTGGCCCAGTTGGCCGTTCCGCTCGCTTTCAAATGGTAGATCTCGACCGGCACGCCGCCTTCGCGCCCGATCCGGATGGCCTCATCGACCGCCTCGAGAAACCGGTCCGCCTCGGACCGCATGTGGGTGATGTAGACCCCGCCGTACGGGGCGGCGGCCTTGGCCTGGGCAATCAGCTCTTCGGTTGAGGCATAACTCGCCGGCGGATAGATCAAGGCGCTCGCGATCCCAAAGGCGCCGTCCTCCATCGCGTTCTTGACCACGGTCCGGATCGTATCGAGTTCGGCGGGCGTCGCATCACCCTGCGCCTCGCCTTTTGCATAGACCCGCGGGGTCGCCGCGCCGAGGAACGAGCCCACGTTTTGGGAAATCCCGTGGTCCCGCATCGTCTCCAACCAGGCGTTGAAACCGCGCGGGCCTCGAAACTTCTCGAGCGCCGGCTTGAGGGCCACGTCCGAGCCGCCGAGCGCGGCGATGATCCGGTCGTTGGACGGGGCCGGTGTCGAGCCTTCACCCAGGATGGCGGTGGTGATGCCTTGGGTGACGCTGGAGATCACCCGGCCGTCACCGAGCGTGAAAGCCGCCACCGACTGGGCCTGGATGTCGATAAACCCCGGGGCAATCACTCGGCCGGTGGCATCGAGACGTTGCTTGGCCGTGGCCTTGGCGAGCATCCCGGGCGGCGTAATCCGGGCAATCCGCTCGCCCCGAATCGCGACATCGCCATAGAACCAAGGATTGCCCGATCCGTCGATGATCCGGCCGCCGGTCAAAATCAGGTCGTACTCGGGTCCGTCGCCCGAGGGCACCCCTCCCGCCGGGGTCGGCGGTTGACAGGCCATGGCGGCAAAGAGGATTCCAACAGCGAGCGATCGGGCTGGCTGGACCATCGTCGGGGGCCTCACGCAGGATATGGTGACTGAAGGGCGCGTTGTCGCCGGGCTGGCGTCGCGACAACAGAACAGATTTGTATACAATGAATACGGTCCGGAAGCCGGTCCCGCAAGCGCCGGATGTCGGGCGCCTAGCCGCTACCACTCCCGAGGTTTGAGTTCCGACAGTTCGCGCTTGGCCGCGTCGGCGGCGGGGGTTCCGCGGTACTGATGAGCGAACCGGGCCAGCGCCGCGAGCAACTTACCCCGATCGCCGCCCGACCGATGGAGATCAATCAGCGCATTGGCGGCTTCGAATCCCTGGTTCTGGTCGGGCGAGGTATCGCGAACGACTTCGTACAGCTCGGCGGCCTCGTCAGGGGTCCGGAGGTGGCGGCTCAGGATGCTCGCCAAGATCAAGCGGGCGGCATGGTCGGTCGGAATCTGGGCCAGGTGGGCCCGGAGCCGATCGGCGGCTTCGGCGTACTGCCCGCGGGCCACCAGGGAAGCCTCGAGGGAGAAGGTCGGGTCACCGCGATTGGCTCCGGTGGCGGTCACCATGGCGACCAAGCCGCGGCCGACCTGACCGATGAGTTGCCAGGCCACGAACCCCATGCCTGCGCCCAGGCCCGCCACGCCGACGGCCGCGAGCAAACCCCCGCCGAGTCCAACAAAGCCCTTGGCGACGAGATAGACCGCAACCAAGCCGCCGAGCACCAGCCCGGCCAGCGCGGGAAAGAGGATCATCCGGATCCGCATGATCCGATCGGCGGCATCGTGATCGACGAGGTTGGGCCGTGGTGTCGTGGGACCTCCGAGCGTGTCAGAGCTTGGGGGATCTAACTCGCAGTGCCCCCGGTTTCGCAACTCGTCGCCGGCACCGCTTGACAACGCCGCCTCCGACCGGAACCTTTGCCCCCCATGATCAAGCGAATAATCCTGGGCGGCGTCGGTCTGGTCCTCGGGCTCGGCGGGCTGGTTTTCGGGTCGCGCCCGCTCGGCACCCTGCCTCCGTTGGGCCCGTTGCTCGACCCCGGCCATGGCGTCTGGGCCCTGCCGCTCGCGGCGAGGCCCAAGGCCTCCGAGGCGATTCGGCTCCCGATTTTCGAGGGAGCGGTGACCGCCATCGTGGATACCCGGGGTGTGCCCCATATCTATGCGGACCAGGAGCTCGATGCGTACCGGGCGCTCGGATACCTGGTCGCTCGGGATCGTCTTTTCCAGCTCGAGATTCAGACCAGGGCGGCGGCCGGCACGCTGACGGAACTCGTCGGCGCCCGGGCACTCGGGGTCGATCGCGAGGCCCGGCGGTTGGGCTTCGGCCGAATGGTGGAACGGGGCCTCGCGGCGGTGGACACGACATCCGACGCCTACCGCTCGATCCAAGCCTATGGCGAGGGGGTCAATGCCTGGATCTCGGCGATGAGCGATAGGGAGGTTCCGCTCGAGTACCGGCTCCTGGGAGCCCGGCCGGCGCCGTGGTCGGTCGCCAACACCTATTTGTTGTTGGGCCGGATGGCGCTCACGTTGGCGTACAACGACGCCTCGATTCAGAAGGCGGCCGCCGCCGCCAAGGTTGGCTGGCCGGCAGCGGAGGCCTTGTTCCCGGTGGACGCGCCGATTCAGGAGCCGATCCAGCCGAACCCCGTGGACTCGACCCGTTTTGCGTTCGTCCCGATTCCGCCGCCGGGCGCGCCTGATTCCTCCAGCCGGCAGGCGGTCCAGGCCGCCACGACGGCGCACCTGGCGTTAGGCCGCTTTCTTCGCTGGAGCGGGGACGAGGCCCTCGGCAGCAACAACTGGGTCGTGGGCCCGGCCCGCTCGGCGACCGGGCATGCCTTGTTGGCTGGTGACCCCCATCTCGAATTGACCCTCCCATCGATCTGGTATCAGGCCCATTTGGTGGTGCCCGATCGGCTCGATGTGGCCGGGGTCACTCTGCCGGGCGCGCCGTGGGTGGTGATCGGGTTCAACCGGTCGCTGGCGTGGTCGTTTACCAACACGGGATCGGACGCCAATGACTTCTACCGAGAGTCGGTTGATGATTCGGTCGCCCCGACCCGGTATCGCCTCGACGGGGCGTGGCGGGACCTCGAGCTCCGAGTGGAGACGTTTCGATCAGAGACGGGGGCGGTCCTCGCGGTCGATACCGTCCGGTTTACCCACCGGGGCCCGATCTGGAAGGCCGACTCGGTCTGGATGTCCATGGCCTGGACGGCGTATGGGGCGGGCAATGGCGGTTCGGAGTTCCTCGCCATGGGCCGGGCCGGGAGCACCGGTGAGTTCCTCGAGAAATCCCGGACCTACGAGGTGCCCGCTCAGAACATGGTGGTGGCCGATCGGCGGGGAACGATCGCGATTCGCTCCACCGGGCGGTTTCCGGTTCGGCCCGGCGCGGGCCGCGGGGATCTGATTCAGGACGGCACCCTCTCGGCCAACGATTGGACCGGCGACCTTCCGTCCGAGTTCTATCCGTTTTCGCTCAATCCGGCCCGGGGCTTCCTGTCGTCGGCCAACCAGCAGCCGGTCGACCCGAGCCAGAACCCGAGGTACTTCGGGGCCAATTGGTATAGTCCGTGGCGGGCGATGCGGATCAACACGTTGCTCCGGGCGGACTCGCAGGTCACCACCGAGGACATGCGGCGGTTTCAAACCGATCCTGGCAGCGCCCGGGTTGAACGGTTCCTGCCCTTTTTGTTGGGTCGCGATTCGCTCCAGCGGGTTCGGGCGCCAGCCAAGGTGTTCCGGGCTCGGGCGTTGCTCGGGGCCTGGAACGGCCGGTATGAGCTCGACAGCCGGGGGGCGGTGCTGTTCGAGTCCGTCATGCGCGAACTGACCCGCCGGACCTGGGACGAACTCGCCTTGCCGGAGCCGCGCCAGGGTCTTCGCCCAGCGGAATCCGTGCTGCTGGGGCTGCTCGGCGATTCGACGAACGGATGGTGGGATGATCGGGCCACGACGAGCGTCGTCGAGCGTCGTGACGATATTCTCGAAGCGTCCCTTGCCGCGGGGCTCGACTCGGCGCTGGCCCGGCATGGCCCCGCCGACAGTGCCGGTTGGCTCTGGCGGAACGCCCACCACGCCAACATCTATCACCTGCTCAAGCTCCCGGCACTCTCGGCGCTCGAGTTATCGGTTCCCTCCGGACCCTCGACCCTGAGCCCGTCGAGCGGAGCCGGCACCAGCGGCGCCAGCTGGCGCATGGTGGTGGAGCTCGGCCCCGACGTGACGGCCTGGGCCACCTATCCAGGCGGCCAGTCCGGCAACCCGACCAGCCGTCACTACCGAGATTTTCTGGACGGCTGGCTGACGGGCGCGCTCGACTCGCTGGTCGTTCCTGCCCGGCCCGAAGCGTTTCCGGCCGATCGAATCGAGAGTCGCCTCACGTTTGGAAAGGGGCGTTAGGTCATGGTGCTCGTCTATTGGATGCTGGTCGTCGCCAACGGGGTGGCCTTCGGTACCCTGGCCGCTGGGTGGTATGCGGTTCCGGTCGTCGGGCTGGTGGGCGCGTTGTTCGCGCCCCGGCGGTCCCGACCGCTGCTCACCGTCCCGGCCGGCTGCCTGCTCGGGTGGGCCGGCCTGCTGCTGCGGAGCGCCCGGGCGGATGGCTTCCCGGCGTTGGTCGCCATGTTGGGTAAGTTGTTTCCGATTTCGCCCCCGGTCTTGGCCGGCGCCACGCTCGGGTTGGCGCTCCTGCTCGGCCTAGGGGCCGCATGCCTCGGGGTGGCCCTGCGCCGCCCAGTGTCAAGGGATTCGTAGACCAACGGTTCACTCACAGCCTGGAGCGCAAAACCATGAAGGCAGCAATCACCGCCCTGATCTTGATCGGGTCCGTCAGTTCGGCCGAGGGCCAGCAAGACACGGTCCGGATCCAGACGATCCCGGTGGCGTCGGGGGTGTACATGCTGGTAGGGTCTGGGGGGAATATCGGGGTGTCGGTCGGCGAGGACGCCGTCTTCCTGGTCGACGACCAGTTTGCCCCTCTCACGGGCCGGATCATCGACGCCGTCAAGGCCATTTCTGACAAGCCGATTCGGTTCCTGCTCAACACCCACTGGCACGGCGATCATACCGGGGGCAATGAGAACTTCGGCAAGGCCGGGGTGATCATCGTTGCCCACGATAACGTCCGCCAGCGGATGAGCGTCGAGCAGTTCATCGCCCGGTTCAACAGCCGGACTCCGCCCGCGCCGAAGCCGGCGCTGCCGGTGGTGACCTTCAACGACCAAGCCACCTTCCACCTGAACGGTGACGATATTCACGCCGTCCACGTGAAAAACGCTCACACCGATGGGGATGTGCTGGTGCATTGGGACAAGGCCAATGTCCTCCACATGGGCGACACGTTCTTCAACGGGATGTATCCGTTTATCGACTTGTCGAGCGGCGGATCGGTCAACGGAGTGATCGACGCCGTCGCGACCGGGCTTACGTACGCCAACGACCAAACCCGAATCATTCCGGGTCATGGACCGGTGTCCACCAAGGCCGACATGGTCGCCTACCGGGATATGCTGGTTGCGGTGCGGGACAACGTGAAGAAGCTGGTGGCGGCCCGGAAAACCGCGGCTCAGGTGCTGGCGGCCAAACCCAGTGCCGCGTATGACGCCAAATGGGGCAATGGGTTCATGAAGGCTGATGACTTCGTGTCGTCGGTGTACGAGAGCCTGACGGCCAAGAAGTAGCTGAGCTAGCGGGTCAAGACCAAGATGGCGCCGCCGTCGTAGCCGGTCCCGTACTGAATACTGGCGTCGGCGGCGTTCAGGTAGCGGATTTCACGAACGCTCATCGCGGAGATCTCCGCTAATGCGCCGAGTCCGCCGCGCGGAGCGCCGTCGACGATGACCCGGGCGGTTGGCGTGGGCGTGCCGCTCGCCGCGTTGCCAAAGGAACTGGCACCCCGGTTTCGCAGAAACCCGGGGCGCAGCCGCTGGACCAGGTCCCGCGCCGTGTTGACCTCGGTTCGGATTGCGTCGATCTCTTCCATGACGATCACATTCGGCTGGCGCTTGATCTTGGGTTTGGCCGCGGGTGAATCTTGGGCGGCCAGCGGGTCGCCCAAGGCGGCCATCAACATCACGGATGTGATCCACTTCATCGGAAGCTCCATGGTGGTCGCGGGCCGCGAGACATAGCCCGGTGGCGTCGGGACGGCGGCCCAGGGCAGGGCCGCCCCGATGCCGGCAATGAGGGCGGCCAACAGGAGGCGGAACGTCATGCGCTCTCATTCGGGGTTGGTAGTTTTCCGGCCTCGATCAAGGCTCGCCGTAGGGCGAACTCGATTTGACCATTGAGACTCCGAAGTTCGGCCGAGGCCCAGCGCTGCAACGCGTCATGCAGCGCCGGGTCAATTCGGATGAGGACGGACTTCCGCTCGGCCACGGGCGATCAGGAGTAGAGCGTTCCGGTGTTCACGACCGGTTGGGTCGACCGCTCGCTACAGAGCACCACGAGCAGGTTCGACACCATCGACGCCTTCCGCTCATCGTCGAGGTGGACGATCCCGCGCTTCGACAGCAACTCGAGCGCGTTCTCGACCATGCCAACGGCGCCCTCGACGATCTTTTGCCGGGCGGCAATGATGGCGGAGGCCTGCTGGCGCTGGAGCATGGCTTGGGCAATTTCAGGCGAGTAGGCCAAGTGGCTGATGCGCGCCTCGATGACATGCACGCCGGCCTTGGCCAATCGCTCCTCGATATGCTGCTGGAGGGTCTTCGAGACCTCGATCGGGCTCCCGCTCAGCGAAAGCTCGCCGGACTGATGAGCGTCGTAGGGGTAGGTCGAGGCCAAGCTTCGAACCGCCGACTCACTTTGGATCTTGACGTAGTGCTCGAAATCGTCGACCTCGAACAGCGCCTCAGCGCTATCGACGACCTGCCACACCACCACGGCCCCGATCTCAATCGGGTTCGAGTGGTTATCGTTGACCTTCAGTTTGGTGGTCTCGAAGTTCCGGACCCGCAGCGAGACTTTGGTCTTGATCGTAAACGGGTTGGCAAACCAGATCCCGGCCTCCTTGGTCGACCCGGCGTAGCGGCCAAACAGGGTCAAGACCTTGGCTTCGTTCGGATTGACGATGAAGACCCCGGCCGCTGCCAGCATCGCGGTCAAGAAGATGACTCCGGCTACGATGGCGGGGCCCGGCCGCTCGGCCTGTACGGAGGTCACGAACAGCCAAATTGCGCCCGCCGTCGCGACCAGCACCAGGCCGATTACGAGCAACCCAGGAATCGGACGGATCAGACGTTCCTTGAACATTTCAGCACTCCATCAAAGGTGATATCCCAATGATATCACATCGATATCGCCTGTCAAGGCCCCTCGGCGCGTTCCAACGTTCCTGCAACGGCGCGGCTCCAAGGCCTCGACACCGACACATTAGGCACCCTCTTTGGCCGTCCCAATGCTGCGACTAGAGCCCGCGGAGCTCGAACCTGACGTGGTCCTCGCGGCCGGCGGCGATACGGAGGCGTTCGAGCGGTTGTACCGCCGCCATGTGGCCAAAGTGAGTGCGCTGGCCCGTTGGCTGATCGGGGATACGGACGTCGACGACGCCGTCCAGGAGGTCTTCGTTCGGGTTTGGCAGAAGCTCGGCACCTTCGCCGGTCACAGCGCCTTTGGAACCTGGCTTCATCGCGTGGCGGTGAATGCCCTCCTCCGGCGGCGCCAAACCCTCGGGCGGAACCGGGCCCGGTTTACGGAGGATGAGTTGGCGCTCGAGGCGGCACCGGCGCCGGCCCAGCATCCTGAACTCCGGCTGGCGATCGAACGGGCCGTCGCCACGTTACCAGCCGGCGCGCGCCAGGTGTTCGTGCTGCACGACATGGAAGGGTACAAGCACGAAGAGATCGCCAATCTGCTCCAGATCGACCCCGGCACCTCGCGGTCCCAGTTGCATCGGGCGCGGCTGCTGTTGCGAAAGGTATTGGCCCCATGAACGAGGGTAAGGCAATGTCCCATCAATGGACGGACCGGCTGTCGGCTTATTTCGACCACGACCTGGATCCGACCGAACGGGCCCGGGTCGCGGCCCATTTGACCGAGTGCGCCGAATGCCGCCGGGTCCTGGAGGACTTGGGGCGAATTACCACTGCGGCCCGGGCCTATCAGGGCGAACCGCCGGCCAAGGATGGTTGGCCGGGCCTTCTCCGGGCCATCGAGGCCGATCGAGTGGTCGCGTTGCCGGTCCGCCCCGTGGCGGGGCGGGGGCTCGGGTGGCGGCACCTGATTGCGGCCGGGTTGGTGATGGCGGCGGCCGGGCTCGGCGGCGGGTGGTACTGGTTCGGCCGCTCCGGAGAGGCGCCACCGGTCGTTGCCGCGGCCCCCGCCTCGGCCGGGGCCCTGGTTGTCGGCCTGACCAGCGCGGCGTACGACAACGCGGTGGCGGAGTTGCAGCGGACCCTTGCCGAGAATCGGGGCCAACTCGACACCGCGACGGTCCGGTCGGTGGAGCAGAGTCTGTTGATCATCGACCAAGCCATTGCCGAGGCGCGGGCAGCAATCCAACGCGATCCGGCCAACGGGTATCTCAATGGGCGGATCGCGGCCAACATGCGGACGAAGCTCAGTCTGCTGCGGATCGCGACCCGCGCAGTGATCCCGGAAGCCTAACGCCAAACCTGGTGATACCTATATGATGACGCTCGCGATGGCCGTGTTGACGTTGGCCGGGTTCCAAACCCCCCGGTTCAACACCGACACCACAGTGGCAGTACCCCAAGGCTCACGCCTTCGGCTTCAGAACCAAGGCGGAGAGGTGACGATCAAGACCTGGGACCGGAGCCAAATCCGAATCCAGGCCGATCACTCCAGCCGGTCGTTCGTCGAGGTTGATGTTCGGGGGCAAGTCGTCGAGATCGAGTCGAAGGGGCGGCGAGGCCTGTCGAGCGTGGTCGACTACCAGTTGACCGTGCCGACGTGGATGGCGCTCGACATCGGAGGGATGTACGCCGATGTGTCGATCGATGGTACCAAAGCCGCGGTCAAGGTCGAAACCCTCGAAGGCAACATTACGCTCCGCGGCGGGGCCGAGACCGTGACCCTCAGTACCGTCAACGGACGGATCGATGTGGGCGGGGCCCGAGGCCGCGTCGAACTCCACGCCGTCTCCGAGGGCATCAAGGTCGCCGATGTGGCGGGGGGCGAGTTGGTGGTCGAGTCGGTCAGCGGCGATCTCGACATGCGGCGCATCGACACCAAGTCGGTGGAAGCCCAGACGATCAGCGGCGAGGTGGTGTACGAGGGGCGGATCGCCGACGCCGGATCCTACTCATTCTTGAGCCACAGCGGTGACGTGACGCTGGCCATCGCCGAAGCGACCAATGCGGCGATCTCGGTGGTCAGCGCCAATGGCGACGTCAGTTCGAGCTTTGCCCTGAAGGCCGAGCGGACCTCCCGGCGGCGGAACACCTATCGGATGGGTAGCGGAAGTGCCACCGTTGAGATCGAAACGTTCAGCGGCGATGTCGGCATCATCCGCTCCTCGGAGCTCAAGCCGGCCAAGATCGAGCATGACGACGATGACGCCGCCCCCAAACTCAAATACCGGCCCAAACCCAAGCCCAACCCCGAGCGGGACGACGATCGGGGCGAACGCCAAGATGAAGGAGCAGTCCGATGATCCGCACCATTGGCGTACTCGCCACCGTCCTCGGCTTGAACGCGTCTGTGCTGGTGGCACAAGACTTCGAGTTCAACCGTGACCTGGCTCAGGGATCGACATTCGTCCTCCGGAACATCATTGGCGATGTCCGGGTCGAGGCCGGCACCGGGCGGGCTCTCAGCGTCACCGCCCGGAAGAAACCGGGCCGGCATGGGGATCCCGACGATGTCGAGATCAAATCGGTTGAGATCGACGGCGGCGTGGCGATCTGCGTCTACTATCCGAGTTCCGGCCGGTCTCGAAACTCTCGGGGAGACGATGGGGACCGGGGCCGGAGGCGGAACGACAACCCTTGTAGCCGCGGCTCGGAATGGCAGAACAACGACCGGAACGACACCTCGATTGACTTTACGGTTCGCCTCCCGGCCGGCCTCCGGGTCGATGTGAAAACCGTCGCCGGCGATTTCGTTGGATCCGGTCTCCGCGGGACACTCGACGTCGGCACGGTGTCCGGCGATCTTCGCCTGACCGACGTCGAGGGGGACGTGCTCGAGGCTCAATCGGTGAGCGGCGACATCGAACTCGACCAGATCCGGATGCGCGAGATCGGCGCCGAGACCGTCAGCGGCGACGTCACGTTCACCGGCCCGATCGATCCCAAGGGCCGGTATGACTTCAAGACGCTGAGCGGGGATGTCCTCATGACGCTGCCTCGGGAACCAGACGCCACCGTTTCCGCGGTCACCTTCAGCGGCGATCTCGATTCCGCGTTCCCGATTGCCACCACGGGCGGCCGGAACCGCCGGCATCGATTCAACGCCACCTGGGGCACCGGGACCGCGCAACTCGACCTCGAGTCGTTCTCGGGCGATATCCGGATTCGCGAGGCCAACTGAACCGGGGGCAGGGCGCCGAGGTTACGGGATAATGATGGCCTTGAGGATGGCCTGCTTCTCAACCGCGGCCAATGCCTCACCGGCATGGGCCAGGTCGAATCGGGCCGTCACCATTTCCCGCCAAGGAATCCGGTGCTGAAATCGGGCGGCCAACTCCACCGCCCGGTGGAAGTGGGAATAGTCCGATCCCCAGCACCCCCGGATATCCACGTGCTTCCGGTTGATCTGAAAGTGAGGGTGGATCGGAACGGTGCCGTGGTCGGTGTACTGGCCGACCACGACGACTTTGCCGCCGTCGCGGACCAGGTCCAGCGCCTGGGGTACCGCCTCGGGCCGACCGGCGGCCTCGATCACGACGTCCACGCCCCGACCGCCGGTGAGCCGGCGCACAGACTCGAGCCGTTCAGCGGGAGGCACCGCGAGGTCCAACGTGGTCGTCGCCCCCATCCGCCGGGCGAATGCCAGCCGATCCGCCGGTGCCCCGACGGCGATGATCTCTCCGGCGCCGGACAACGCCGCCAGAGCCACCGCTGACTGGCCAACCGGGCCGGCCCCAAGGACCGCGACGCTTTGGCCGAGTTTGATCTCGGCCCGATCGATCGCGTGGACCGCCGTGGCCAACCCGCACCCCCCGCCAATGAAGGTCTCCGGTTCGAGGGTGTCGGGGAGCCGAATCATCTTGACGCCGGGCTTCATCCAAATCCGCTCCGCCCATCCCCCGAGCGGCCCTTCACTGGCCCCATAGCTGATCCCGTACACCCGGCGAGAGGGACACCGGGTGGTCTGCTTGGCCACCAGGCACTGGTAGCACTGGTTGCAGGTCTCGTGGACATCGAGGAAGGTGACCACGTCACCCTCGCGAAACGGGACGCCGTCGACATCGTTGATCGGGCTTCCCATCGCGGCAATGCGGCCGACGGAGACATGACCGGGAATCAGGGGATACGGGACCCCCGACAGGCGCCCGTGATGGATGTGCACATCGGTTCCGCAGACCTCGGAATACATCGTTTCGAGCAGAGCGGCGCCGGCGGTCAATGCGGGAATCGCGATCTGTTCCAGCCGAATTGGTTCGTTGGGGCCGGGCATGACGGCGGCAAGGCAGGTGGTGGTCATAGTGGCGGGCTCGGCTAGACCGCAAGCAGCTCGAGTTGCACGCCGCTGCTCCATTCAGGGTGGATGAGGATCGAACGGGGTCCGAAGGGCTGAAACGGCACCCCGTGCTGCGTCAAGTGCTTGGTGGCGGCGTTGAGGTTGTGGACCGACACGGTGAGGCCGACGGGTTCAATGGAGTCCGGGTTGGTCGGCTGCGGCGACCCGAGGCGGGCGGCCGCATATGTCGGCGTTACCAACCACAGGCGGGACGCCCCGAGGTCGAGCGCCACCCCGCCCGGGTGAGGGTGAACTCTGGCTCTCCCGAGCAGCCGTTGATAGGCCACGGCCGCGACCTCGGGGGCCGGGTGGACCACGGTCATCCCGGCGATGCCGAAGGCGGTGTTGGCATGATGCTGCCACTCCGGGCGCCAGACGAACTCCCGGGTGTGTTGTTGGCAGAAGAAGGCCGGGAGGGCGGGGCTCGCAGTCTCGGGCAAGTGCGCGACGGTGAAGCGAGCCCGCACCTCTTCGCCGGGCAGGGAAACCGGCCGCTCGAAATCGATCACGGGTGGGACCTCGACGCCCCGGTCGATCAGGGCCGCCCGGGTGGCCCTGGCGTCATTGGTACCGAGCGCAATGGCGCCGAATCCCTCACGGCGGTCGACGATCTTTGCCCACCGCTCGCTCCCGGATGACCGATCGAGCACGGCCAAGAGCTCGAGGTAGTCGCGGCCGAGCATGATGGTGTGGTTCGCGGTACCCAAGGAGGGGTGGCCGCCCCGCTCGGTGAGCGTGAACCCGAGCCGGCGGTACTGGGGCGCCGCCGATTCCAGGTTGCGGACGAACACGATGGCATGGTCGAGGAAGATCATCAGGAGCTCGATCGGCGTTAGCCGAATCTACCGACCGGCGCCGCGCGAAACAACGAGCCGGTAGACCGAGTATTATCCTACGCCCCCATTCGAACGAGGTCACTCGTGCCCAATCAGCTCGCCAATCCGAACAAGATCCAGCACCACTTGACGACCACCGCGTTTGCCCTCGACGGGTACCGGGTCACGGAAACGCTCGGTGTCGTGCTCGGCATCACGGTCAGGTCCCGCTCGTTCTTCGGATTCATCACGGCGTCCCTGGAAACCCTGGGGGGCGGCCGAATCGATCGGTTTGTTCAGCTCTGCGAACGAGCCCGCTCGGAAGCGTTCGAGCTGATGCTCCAGCACGCCGAGCAATCCGGCGGAAACGCCGTGCTCGCGATTCGATACGATGCCACCGAAGTGATGCAGGGGGTCAGCGAAGTCCTGTGCTACGGAACCGCGGTGGTGGTCGAACCCCTCTGATCCGGCCGGATTCGCGTTGGGGCGGCATGGTCCGGCGGTAAATGGGTTACCACCCCCGACCGACCTGACCCTAACATCCCCGGGTATCCACCCCCGGAGTCGTGGTGCTTGCCAAAGTCCGCTCGGCCGCCGTCATCGGCATCGATGCCTATCCGGTGGATGTCGAAATCGATCTCGCCAATGGGCTCCCTTCGTTCTCGACCGTCGGTCTGCCCCACGGGGCGGTGAAGGAGGGCAGGGAGCGGGTGTCGGCGGCGCTGGCTAATTCAGGGTTCGAATTCCCTCTCAAACGGATCACGGCCAACCTGGCGCCGGCCGATGTGCCGAAGGCCGGTTCGGCCTTTGATCTTCCGATCGCCCTCGGCGTCCTGGTGGCGAGCGGCCAGTTGGCCATCCCGGGTTTGTCGGAGGGATTCGCGTTCGGCGAACTCGGCCTCGA
>JANMHX010000060.1:0-1928 GCA_031375485.1 Gemmatimonadota bacterium
CGCCCAGCCCGCCGACCGCCAAGAGAAGCTCAAAGCCGGGATCACCCCGGCCCGGGAGGCCGAAGTCCTCCAAGCCTGGAAAGCCCGCCCCTAACCCCGGCCGAGCGCCGAGTGCCGAGCGCCGAGTGCCGAGCGCACCCCCTTGCTTCCCAGCCACTCGTGCCCTATAATTAGGGGCTACAAGCACTTACGCACTTACACCAAGCCGCAGAGCAGCCGAGGAAAGCAGAATGGGGTACGACAAGCAGGGCATCATGACGAAGCACCGCCAGCACGAAACCGACACTGGGTCGGCCAAGGTCCAGGTGGCCCTTCTCACTGAGCGCATCAACTCCCTCACCGATCACTTCCGGGCCCACGCCAAAGACCATCACGGTCGGCGCGGCCTGCTCAAGATGGTCGGTCAGCGGCGGCGTCTCCTGACGTATCTCCGGAACACGGACCTGGTGACCTACCGAGCGCTCATTCAAGATCTCGGGCTCCGACACTAAGCATCCATCACGACACGAGGGCGTCCACGACAAATCGGGACGCCCTTGGTGTATTGGTGGGTGCTCAGGGTGGACGTCCGTCCATCCTGATCACTGACGAGGAATATCGCTGTGCATCGTATCGAAACGACGTTCGCCGGCCGGCGTCTCATTCTTGAGACCGGTCGCCTTGCCAAGCAAGCCGCAGGATCAGTACTGGTGCAGTTCGGGGACACGGTGGTGCTCGCCTCCGTCACGGTCAGCCCGAACCAATCCCACCTTCCGTTCTTCCCGCTGACGGTCGAGTATCGCGAAAAGACCTACGCCGCGGGCAAGATCCCCGGCGGGTTTCTGAAGCGGGAAGGCCGCCCGTCCGATAAGGAAATTCTGGCCGCGCGGATCATCGACCGGTCGATCCGGCCGCTCTTTCCCGAAGGCTTCAAGAACGAAATTCAGGTCTTCATCACGGTCGTATCGGCGGATCAAGAACACGATGCCGATGTGTTAGGCGCGTATGCCGCCTCGGCGGCCCTCTCGATCTCGCCGATCCCGTGGAACGGCCCGCTGGCCACCGTCCGGGTGGGCCGGGTCGACGGCAACTGGATTTTGAACCCGACCTTCCACCAGCTCGAGTTTTCCGACCTCGACATCTCGGTGAGCGGCAGCGGCGAGTTCGTCGATATGGTCGAAGGCGGCGCGCTGGAAGTGTCCGAGGCCGATGTCCTCGAAGCGCTTCGGGTGGCCCAGAAGGGTATCGTCGAGCTTCGGGGGCATATCGAGACCCTGGTGGCCAAGGAAGGCCAGAAGAAGATGTCCTGGGTCAAGCCGGAGTACGACAAGGCCGTGACCAAGCGGGTCAAGGAATTGGCCGAAAAGGACATGACCAAGGCCATCAATCACAAGGACAAGGCCGGGCGAGCCGCGCAGTTGAAGGCCGTTCGCCAAGCGGCGATGGCCACCATTGCCACCGAGTTCCCCGAGAAGATCAAGGACGCCGAGCACGAGTTCGAGGAAATCGAATACCGGGTCATGCGGGCCCAGGTGCTCGACAAGGGCGAGCGGATCGACGGGCGCGATCTGGAGACGGTCCGGCCGATCTCGATCGAAGCCGGCTGGCTGCCGCGGGTCCACGGCTCGGCGCTGTTTACCCGGGGCCAGACTCAGGCCTTGGTGGCGGTCACGTTAGGCACCTCCGACGACGAACAGCGGATCGACTCGATCGACGTTCCCGGTGAGTCGACGAAGTCGTTCATGCTCCACTATAACTTCCCGCCCTACTCGACCGGCGAGGTCCGGCCCCTTCGCGGCACCAGCCGGCGGGAGATCGGCCATGGCGCGTTGGCGGAGCGGGCCCTCCAGGCCCTGTTGCCGGATTTCGATGCCTTTCCGTACACCCTCCGGGTGGTCTCGGAAATCCTCGAGTCCAACGGGTCGTCCTCGATGGCCACGGTCTGCGGC
>JANMHX010000069.1:0-7257 GCA_031375485.1 Gemmatimonadota bacterium
GAGAGGAGGTTGAAGAAGCCGAGGACCCGCTCGTAGAAGCCGACCCAGTAGTTCATCCGGCCGAGTTCGACATTGCCGACGCAATGGTCGACATACTGAATCCCGGTGCTCGTCCCCTTCATCGGCGACGACACTTCGACGAAGCCCGGCATGAAGGCGCCGCGGTAGTTCTTCCGCTCGACCAGCGAGTGGATCGTGTCGCCATAGGTCTTGATGGCCGCGATCACGATTTCGCCGTGGTCGTCCTTCATGACCCGGGGTTCGTGCACCGACTCGGCGCCCCGTTCCATGGCGGTGGCATAGGCCAGCCGGGCGTCGTCGACCCAGAAGGCCAGATCGCGGACGCCGTCGCCGTGCTTCAGGACGTGGGCGGCGATGTCGCCTTCGGGGCCCAGGGGCGAGGTCAGGACGAACCGGAGCTTGTCCTGCTGCAACAGATAGCTGGCCCGGTCCCGGACTCCCGTTTCCGGACCCCGGTAACCAACCAAATTGAAGCCGAACGCGGCCCGGTAGAAGATCGAACTCTGCTTGGCGTTGCCGACAAAGAACTCGATGTAGTCGGTTCCGTTGATCGGGAAGGCGTCGGTGGTGGTCTCGGGCATGACTTGGGTGGCCATTCGAAGCTCCAGTAGGGACCAGGGGAATTTAGCCTGGGGGCCCCGGGCGGTCGATAGTGAGCCGGCTCAGGTTCCGACGAAATTGGCTCCGGACCCGGACGACCAGGACGGTGGCCACGACGACGAGCCCCGCCACCAGGCCCCACCAGAGGCCCCGGGGGCCCCACTCGAGGTGAAATCCCAGCCAGAGGCTGATCGGGAGGCCGATCACGTAGTACCCGGCCAAGTTGATCAGGACCGGCACCCGGGTGTCGCCGATGCCCCGGAGGACGCCCATGGCCACCACTTGGGTGCCGTCAAACACCTGGAAGAGGCCCGCGAGCGGGACCAGGCCCGCCGCCACGCTCAGAACCGCTGGGTCCGGCGAGTAGGCCCGGGCGAGCGCTCCGGGAAAGCCCAAGAATATCGAGGCGGTGACGGTCATGAACGCGACCCCCACCACCAGGGCCGCGCTCGAAATTCGGCGGGCTTCATCCGGCCGCCCCCCGCCCACCGCGCGCCCGACCAGGACCGACGCCGCCGTCCCGATCCCGAAGGGAACCATGAAGGTGATCGCGGCCATGTTGAGCGCCACCTGATGGCCGGCCACCGCGTGGCTGCCGATCTGCCCCATCAGGAGGCCGACCCCGCCGAACACGCCGTACTCGAACAGGATCTGGAACCCGATCGGCAGCCCAATGGCGAACATCCGGCCGAGCGGGGCCAGGGCCAGCGACTCCGGCCGCCAGGGGATCAGATAGGGTTTGAGCACCCGCCAGCTGGCGAGCATTGTCGCCGCCAGCATGGCCCACCGGCTGATGGCGGTGGCCAGCGCCGCCCCGGTCACCCCGAGGGCCGGGGCCCCGAGGTGGCCGAAAATGAGGGCCCAGTTGAGGACGACGTTCAGCAGGTTGGCCAGCCCGATGATCAGGAGCAACGCCCGAAGGTTGCCGAACGACTGGAGCACCTCGCGGATCATCATGAACGCGAAGTACGGCAGGATGCTCGGCAAGACGGTCCGGATGTACTGGCCGGCCAGCGGCACCACGGCCGCGGGTTGCCCGGTGAATCGGAGCACCGCCTCGATCGGGAGCATCGCCAGCATGGTTGGGACGGTGACGATGATCGCGATGAGGATCCCCCGCTGGACTCCGCGGGCCATGCCGATCTCGTCGTGGGCCCCGAAGGCCTGCGAGATGACCGGATCGAGGACGGTCAGGCAGCCCATGCCGATGGTACTGGCGGCAAAAAACCAGACGCCGGCCACTGAGGCCGCGGCGAGCGCGTCGGCCGATACCCGCCCAAGCATGGCCGCGTCGACGACGCCCATCAGCATCAGGCCGACCTGGACGGCGGCGAGCGGCACGGCCAGGTCGAGGAGGGAGCAGAAGTCAGCCCGGGTTGGACGATGCATCAGCGCGCCTCAAAACCGCCAGAGATACGTCACCTTGGCCACCCCGCCGCGAGCCACGGTGCGAAGCGGCAGATCGAGATCGCCGTTGGCCAAGGTCGACCATCCGATCTGGATACTCTGGCCGGGATGAATCAGATAGGTGGCCAGGGCATCAGTGCGGAAGACGTCGCGCTTCTGGTCAAGGGCCCCGCTCGGCCGGAAGAAGCGTTCGAACCGGTATTCGCCAATCAGCCGGAATCCGAGCCGTTGGGAGAGTTGGAATTGCCCTCGGACCCGGGGAATGGCCGATTCGGCGTAGACGTTGTCGCGGGTGTTGGTGGCGGTACGCCGCCAGACCCGGACCCCGTTCAAGTCCAGGTTGATTCGGAGGGCGGGAAACGGCCGGAACGTGGCATTGAGTGATCCACTCATGAAGAAACTCGGCGACGCCGGACCGTCGTCCACCACGTTGTTGTAGATCAGTTCCTTGCCGGCCCGGAAGAAGACGGTCCAGCCGAGTTGGCGGAGCCCTTCGGAGCCGAAGTAGATGAACATCCGATCGAGTTGATCGAAATCGATCCCATCCACTCGAAGGAATGCCCGGGTAACTCCGACGCTGAAGGTTGACGCGGCCGGGAGGGTGAGGTCCACATAGGATGACACGAGGCGGTCGGTTCGCCGGCCGAGTGACCCGATCCGGCCGGAGGCGTCATGTTCGTAGCCCTGTTCGAAGCGAACTTGGGGCCTGACCTGGCGAATGAACCCGACGCCTTGCCGGAGGTACGAGACATAGCCGGAGAACAGGGCGTAGTTTGTTCTCGGCGTAAAACCCAGATGGGTTTCGAATTCCGGCGTGATGTCGACCAGGCCGATGCCTGCGTTCCAATGCCGGTCGTCGAATTCGAACGACCCCTGCACCGAGGTTCCGGCCCGGCTCTCGTGATCGAGGCTTCGGGCGTCGTCAGGCAGGCTGTCGAGCGCCCGGTCCAGAGCAGCCGGATCGGTCAAGGTGCGGCCCAGGGTCCGCCGGATCCGCCCGTACACGTCGGGTTCTTCCGTGCGACTTCGAGCAGCCGCCAGCCGGAGCGTGGTGTTGCTGCTGAAGCGAAGCCGCGAGTCGATCGCGCCAACCAGGCCGTAGCCGTCGCCGAACCGGCGGGCGGTGACCGCGGCGCCGACATAGCCATCCTTCAACACATCGAGTTTGATCCGGGCCACTCCGGCGCGCGCATCGCCGCTCGGGAATGGATCAAGGGCCCGAGCCGAGAGCCCGCCGATGTCCCGGTCGAGCGTATAGTCTCGCGCCGCGTCGAGCGAACCGAGCAGTCCGAGCGTGAGCCTCCCCGATTTGCCGGTCAGCTTGACGCCGACGTCCGGGTCTACGATCCGCCGCGAGTAGAAGATGTTGACGGGCGGGGTGTAGAACCCGGCGTCCTGTCCCGGCATCGGGAACCGGGTCAGGAAGATGTCGTTGCCCTCGAGGAAGAAAGGCCGTCTTTCGGGAAAGAACAACGCGAACCGGTTGTTGATCTCGATCTGGCCGGCATCCGCTTCGATTTGGGAAAAATCCGGATTCAGCGTCCCATCGAGCGTGAGGTTGGGCGTGATCCCGTACTTGAGGTTGGCGCCGACTTCGCCGGTGGTCCGCCCGGCATCGAAAGGCAGGCCAATGTCCGGGCGCGACACGTTGGCCCGGCCCACCACCGACGGATTGAACTCGAAGCTGGTTGAACCGCCGATGCCCTCGATCCCGGTCAGCGTGATCATCTGGCACATCTCGCAGCCGAGATCCCGGTTCTGGGGCCAGGGTGTGTCTTTGGCGCCATCCCGGCCGTAGGAGCGGGACAGACTGAACCCCCACCGCTGCTTGCTCCCGCTCGGAAAGCGGAGTGACTTAAACGGCACCGCAATCTCGATCACGTACTCGTCGGCCGAGACCTTGCCGGCCGCGTCGTAGATCGCATCCCACTCTTCGAATCCGCTGCCCTCGACGTTGATCCCGTCGCCCTGGATCCCGATCGGATTGACCGCCAGCACAAAGGCCCGTTGCCGGAGGTCGGTCGGGTCGATTTGGATGCCGATGTAGTCCTGACTCTGGGTCACCACTTGGTCGCGTTCGTGGAGCCGGTAGCGGATCTTGCCGGGCTCGTCTTGGGCCCGAATCGCGATGTACAGGGCGTCTTGGTCGTAGGTCAGGTAGGCGGTGGTCGGGCCGTGCGGGGTGCCATTGTCGGCCGGGATGGTCTGGACCCAGTGGCCGAGCGTGGCGGCGGTGGTCCAAGCGGCGTCGTCGAGGACGCCGTCGATGACCGGTCGTTGGGCGGTCCGCGGTACCGCCAACTCCCGGGTTTGGGCGGTGGCCGGCGTGCCGAAGGCGACCGCCAGGGTGACGGAGAGCGAACCAGGTCCGATGCGCATGAGCCCGGCAAGATAACCGGCCCCGGGGCGGTTAGGCGGGTCCGAAATCCTCTTCCCAGAAACACCGCGGGCCCCGGGGGGCGGCGGCGGTCTGGCGTTCGCGATGGCGGAGTTCGACCCGGCGGATCTTGCCTGAAATCGTCTTCGGCAATTCGGCGAACTCGATCCGGCGGATCCGCTTATACGGGGCCACCTTGGCCCGGACGAAGGTGAGGATGTCGAGCGCCACCGCCGCCGATTCAGCGAACCCGGGCCGGAGCGCCACGAAGGCTTTCGGGACCACCAGCCGGACCGGGTCCGGACTCTCCACCACCGCGGCCTCGGCCACGGCCGGGTGTTCGATCAGGACGCTTTCCAACTCGAAGGGACTCAGCCGGTACCCCGCGCTCTTGAAGACGTCGTCCGAGCGCCCGACATAGGTGAGGTAGCCGTCCTCGTCCTTGACCGCGACGTCGCCGGTGCGATAGAACCCTTCCTGCCGGGCCCGGGCCATCTTGCTCGGATCATCGAGGTAGTCGTCCATCAGGCCGATCGGGGCATCGGCGAGCGAGACCGCGATCTCGCCATCGCCGCCGTCGTGGCCTTCCTGGCCGTCCACGGGGCGGAGCGAAATCCGGAACCCCGGGGCGGGCCGCCCCATCGAGCCCGGCTTGACCGGTTGGCCCGGGAAACTGCCGACTAACAGCGTGGTCTCGGTTTGCCCGTAGCCTTCGCGGATGGTGTGGCCCCAAGCGGCCGCGACCCGGTCGATCACTTCGGGGTTGCATGGCTCCCCGGCGCTCAGCAGCTCGCGGAGTACCACAGGGTACCCGGCAAGGTCTTCGTTGATGAGCATCCGCCAGAGCGTCGGCGGGGCGCAGAAGCTGGTGGCCGCCGACCGGACCAACGTCTCGAGCACCGCCTTCGGCTCGGCTCGCGGGTGATCGAAGACGATGACCGTCGCGCCCATGGTCCAGGGGGCAAAGAAACTGCTGTAGGCGTGTTTGGCCCAGCCCGGTGAGCTGATGTTGAGATGGCGGTCGCCGGGCTTCAAGCCGATCCAGAATGCGGTGGTCAAGTGTCCGACCGGATAACTCTGGTGGCTATGGAGGACCAGCTTCGGCTTGGCGGTGGTGCCGGAGGTGAAATAGAGGAGGAGCGGGTCCGTGGCTTGGGTCATGCCCGGGTCGGTGAGGGCCACCGACTGCTCGGCCACGAGCGCCCAATCCAGCCACCCTCCGGTGGGAGGGCCGACCAAGATCCGGACTCCGCCCTGCCCCAACTCGCCGACCTTGGCGGCTCCCTCGACGTCGGTCACCACGTGCTTGGCCCGCCCGCGCTGGAACCGGTCTTCGAGGTCGACGGGGGTGAGCTGCGGCGTGGCGGGAATGACCACCGCGCCCAGCTTGAACGCCGCCAGCATGGTTTCCCACAAGGCCGCGATGTTAGGCAGCATGACCAGGATGCGGTCGCCCCGGGCGACCCCGTGGTCGCGGAGCAGATTCGCCACTTGGTTCGACCGGCGCCGAAGGGCGGCAAAACTGTGGGTTCCGTGGATGCCGTCCGGACCGGCAAACACCAGCGCGGCGGCGTCGTTGTTTTCGGCCAGAAGGTCGAAATGGTCGAGCGCCCAGTTGAAGCGCTCGAGCCGGGGCCAGGCAAAGTCACGCACCGCCCGATCGTAGTCGGTGCGGTGGGTCACCAGGAAATCGACGGCCTGCTGGAAGGGCGATGATGGAGTCATAAATGCGCCCGGCAGGAATCGAACCTGCGACCCACAGCTTAGAAGGCTGTTGCTCTATCCAACTGAGCTACGGGCGCCCGTCCCGGGAAAGATGTCGATAGATTTGACGAATGTCGATGCCTTCTCGCTCCGCCGGGGGTGCGATCGGTGCCGTGGTGGCCGCCGGCGCGTGGCTGGCGCTGGTGGAACTGGGCTTTGCCGATACGCTCGGTGTCGAAGCTGACGAGGCGATGACGGTCTTGATGCTGCTCGGTGCCGGGCTGGGCTGGTTCGGGCGGCTCCGGTGGCCGCTGGGGGCCGGAGCCGGAACGATCGCGCTCCTCCTCCTGGTTCAGTGGACCCCGTGGCCCGGCACCCTCGCTCGCGGGATGGTCCGGACCGACCCGGTGCCCACGAGGGCGGCGGACGCCATCGTCGTGTTGTCGGCGTCCCTGACGACCGACGGCCGGTTGAGCGCGATGGCGGCCGCCCGGCTTCTCGAAGGCGCCCGGCTGTTCCGGGCGGGGGCCGCTCCCCGCCTCGTCGTCTCGCGGGTAACCTCGGGCATCCCCGGATACCCGGTTGATTCGGATCGCGATCAGCGGGCCATCCTCGAGGCGGCCGGCGTGACGCCGGAGCTGCATATCTTGACCCCGGTCGGCACTACTCGGATCGAGGCGGTCCGGATGGCGGAACTGGCGGCGCCTCACGGCTGGCACCGAATCGTGGTCGTCACGTCCGCCGTGCACACCCGGCGGGCCTGTGCGGCATTCGAAGCGGTCGGGTTCGAGGTGATCTGCCGGCCGAGTCCCGAACGCGACTTTGCGATCGACCGGATGGCGTCGGGGACCGACCGATCCCGGGCGTTTGGACAGTGGCTGTACGAGTTTCTCGGCTGGTGGGAATACCGGGCCCGCGGTTGGGTCCTGACACAACCTTATCCAGAGAAGGATCGCTCATGACGACGATGCGGATATTACTGGTAGGCGGTGCGCTGGTGGCTCTCACCCTCGGGGCGCTGACCTACGACGAGACGCCTGGCACGAGCGCTCCGGTCCGGGTGCTGGTATACCACGACATGGAGGGACTGGCGGGTCAGGACAATCCGGCCACGTTCCGGTTCAATCACCAGGAGCGCTATCCCGAGG
>JANMHX010000091.1:0-15812 GCA_031375485.1 Gemmatimonadota bacterium
GGACAGGGCGACGATACCGTCGTCGAGGAGGTACTTGTCGTCGAGCGAGTAGGGCTTCGAGTCGGTCATCCGGAAAATCTAGCAGATCTGGGAGGCCTGGGCAGCGGCCACTATGCTGGGAGGGTCCACTTCACCGGACCATGTCAGGTCGGTAATGCGTCCGTCCGTTGTGCTCGCCTTACTCGCTCGCGACTTGCGTTGGGGCAGGCCCGTGGGCCGGCGTTCGAGGGGTCGCGAGCGCGACAAGCCGGTGTGGTGTCTCCGCCCGGAAATCGATCCCAGAGCCGTTACACAACCGTCCGAACGCAGTGACTCAACCTTGATGACGCTCGCCGACATTTTAGTCTGTTAGCTGTGCTGCACGCAACAGGTGTGTGGACCAATGCACCTCGGTTGAGGCCGGGAGCGATCATGGGGCGTCCCAAAGCGGTAGTCGTGTTCGGGCTGTTGGCCACCGCGTGTAGCGGAGGTCCCACAAGTACGGCCGACCCATCCTACCCCTCATTTGTGGCGGAGCCAGAGAACGTCGCCGTAGAGGTCTCGTTGGACCTGATCGTCGCGCGAAGCGATTTCCTCCCGACCGGATTGCCGGTGCCGGTCCGATTTGCGGACCCGTTGCAGCCCTGGCGGAACTATGAAAGACTCTTCTTCGACGTCACGACCGACGAGGGAGAGGCGGAGTCCGTTGAGTTTCATTCATCTGGGGTCTGCCGCACTCTGGGGGTGCGGCACGGCTGCCGCGATTTCAACGTGACGATGGCGCCTGGAAAGTCGGTCGACGAGTTGGCGCCCTACATCCGTGCGGTCGCTGGCCAAGTAACAGTGCGCGCACCAGGCGGAGTTGCCGCCAGTATCGAGATCGCGGAGGGGCGACTCGACTCAACTATCGCTCGTGCCCGCCGGTGGCCCAACGTCAAGCGAGTCGATCTCGTTGAAATTCTCGGGGACGGCTTCGGTGTCTATGGTGCGGATAAGCATCTAGTGTTCTTTACGAGTCAGCCGATCGTAGTCGGCGTAGCAGTGCCCAACGATGGGCGGATTCAGGTCAGCCGGCGAGGAACAATTACTTTGAGCCACCGCCAACCCGATGGCTCCCAGCTGGCTGCCAGTGGCCAGGTCCCATAGTACCCACTACGTGAGTGACGAGAGGACCCATGCGTGCCTTCCCCATTCTTGTTTGCGTCGCAGCGTTCGCAAATGCAGCGTGTACGCCCCCGACGGCGTCGGAGCGCCGCCACGATACGTCGCCTGGCACCGCCCCAGCGGCCATTGTGTCGTCCGGGGCTCTCAGCGCGATGCCAGATTGGCCTGAGGTGATCGACGAGGTGCAACTCGACGGGGCTGGTTCCGAATCCTTCGCGGCACGAGCCTCGGACGTGGAGATGGAGCGGGCCTTAGACAATGTTGAGCGCCTCGGATTCGTCGGGCTGAAGCCCGCGGATGCGGGAAATACGGCTGGCACCGGTGTCGTGCCTCGAATCACCAGGCGCGAGCTTGTGGACGCCGCTGACGAGCTTGCCGCCATGGGCGCGGAGGTAGTCCAGCGGTTTCGCAACAGCCCGATGGTTGTTGCGCGAATCCCCAAAGGTGCGGTGGCAGGGCTACGCAAGAGCGCCCACGTCAATTTCGTCGAGCCAGTAGCCGGAATGCGGCTGGGTGCCCAGACCACGCCCTGGGGTGTCGCGAAGGTGCGGGCGCCGGTGGTGTGGGGACTTGGATACCAGGGCCAAGGTGTTTTTGTAACCATTCTCGACTCCGGGGTCGACGGGCTCCACGCCTTTGATCCGGCTGGCGACGGGCCAGCGAACCTTCCTGTGTTCAATTGCATGTACGTGTACACGACATCACCGAACGGTGGTCAGCCGGATCAACACTGCTTTGACGGCGGCATCGGGCATGGTAGCAACATCGCCGGCATTGTTGCTGCAATCAATAACGGGGCCGGGGTTGTTGGCGTCTCGCCGTCGCCATCTGCTTTTGCCTCCATCAAGGTATGCTATCCCGGGAATGGCCTCTGCTGGTCGAACGCCGTGGTCGCCGGGCTCGACTGGACAACGACTTCGGCCAATGGTGGCAGGCGTCCGCAGGTCGTCAACATGAGCTTTTTCGTGGACAATGTCGAAGGGGCGGGCAACCAGGCGAACCTGCTGGCGCTCCAAGATGCCATCGTGCGGTCATACAACGCAGGAAACATCCTGGTCGCAGGGGTCGGCAACGGCGGGGTCAGCTCTACACACTATCCGGCGGCGTTCAGCCAGGTCATTGCGGTCTCTGGAACAACGGATGTCGATGGGTTTGCGCAAGGCAATCCATGTGCATCGGATTTCGGCCCGCATGTCGACGTGTCGGCCCCGATCCAGGCCTACAGTTTGGGCATCAGCGGAAGCTATCAGACTTTGTGCGGGACGTCGATGGCGACCGCCCACGTAACGGGCGTTCTGGCCCTCCTGTGGGGCCGGTACCCCCTGTGGAGCAGTTCGCAGGTCCGGGCCAGACTGGAGCAGAGCGCCGTGGATCTTGGCCCCAGTGGGCGTGACAACCAGTTTGGCTTCGGCAGGGTCGATGCCGTCAGGGCGTTGTTTACTCCGACCGTCGTGATCACCGGGCCGACTACCCGCAGCGTTGGGCAAGTTGGCACTTGGATGGCTTCCGTTAGTCAGTCCCCTGGGCCGTACAGCTACTCGTGGACCGTAAATGGCGTAGCATATGGGAGCGGTCCGACGTTGACAACCTCATTCTCGTCTTCTGGGCCAAGGACGATCAGAGTGGATGTTGCTGATGTTCCTCTCGGAACCCAGGCATTTGGGATCCTCTCGGTTAGCGTTGGCTGTCTCTTCTCCTGTTGATCCGGCACAATGGGTAGGACCGCGCCCTCAGGGCGGGTTCATCGGTCCAAGAGTCCTGATGCCCGGGTTGCCCGCGTTTCGGTCGCCACAATCGGCCCGCGAGGCCATTTGAAAGAGCCGGAACGGGTTGTCGAGCGAGTGGGGCTTCGGATGGCAACTCGCACCGGGCGGACCGGTCGACGCCGGGGCCTTTGCGGTACCAGATCCGAGGACGCCGCCCTACTTCGGTGAAGGCATCAGGTTGGCGAGCTGGGAATCGAAGATGGCCGTGGCGCCCAGGTCTTCGTTGACGCCCGGAAGGAACCGGACTTGGTGTTGGTCGAGAATCCGCTTGGCGCCCTGAAGGAGGAAGTCGAAGCCGCCGAGCGGGGAGCCCCGGTAGCCCGAGATCAGGGTGGCGGTGTTGAGGCCCGCCTGGCGGTCGGCCTTGTGCTGGTCGATCGGGAGGCGGACCAGGGCCTGGACCCCGGACAGGGCGACGATACCGTCGTCGAGGAGGTACTTGTCGTCGAGCGAGTAGGGCTTCGGATCGGTCATCCGGGAAATCTAGCCGAAACTAAAGGAACCGGGTGGCCACGCTGGTCGCGCTTGTACTCGCGGTCGTTCACCCGCACCGTTCTCGGCGAGCTTCAGTCGTAGCGCGGGTCGACCAGGGCCCGAATCTCCGCGACCAGGAGATGGGGCTCGTCGTGCTGCACCATGTGACCGCTACCCTCCGCCAGGACGTGCCGCGCCGTTGGCGAGAGCGAGACGAGGGCCTCTCGCTGGCGCCGGACGTGGAACTCGCGAAACTGCTTCCGCGACATCTCGAAAGCCTTGAGGTGCCCGTCCGGGTATCCCACCGCCGTCACCACGCTGAGCGGCACCCGGCTGAAGACCTCGTGGGCCCGCGACCCCCGAGCGTCGTCGGCCAGCGCTGAATAGGATTGGAACTCCACCAAGTTCGTTTGCCAATGTCGCGGCCTGGCGACCTCAGTGGCGATGGAGTCGATGTACCGCCTCGAAAACCGGTGAAACGCCCGGCGCGACTGGTTCCGGACCAACCAGAGGCGGCCGATCCCGAGCCGGGTGACGAAGATGCTCACCTTGAGGGCGACGCCCACCATCTTGTCGCGCTTCCTGACCCGCTCCGACAGGCCATCCATTTCGTTCTCGGTCGAACTGTCGACGAACAGGAGCCCGGCGACGAGGGCAGGGTAACGAGTCGCAAATGCCCGGATCAAAGACCCGCCGAAGGAGTGACCCACAAGTACGTAGGGCGGGGCGGTTCCGGTTTGCTCCAGCACGGCCATCAGGTCGGCGGCGAATGCGGCGGGCGTCGGGACCCCGCCGCGCAACTCGCTCTCGCCCAGGCCGGCCCGGTCGTAAACCACCACCGACGTCATCTCGGCCACTCGGCCTGGCAGGTCGCCCCAGTAGGACGAGTGGCATCCGAGTCCGGCCTCGAACACCACGGTCGGGCTCCCGGCGCCGCCGACGAACGCTTGAATCGTCCGGGTGCCGATCCGCACCCGGTCGGTGCTGCGGGTCAGTTCCATCGCGTTGATCCGATCAAAGAGTCCGACATCGATTGCGCCATCACCTTCTACGTCGACCGATCCGTCGCTCGACCACCGCGTCGATCAACGCCTGCTTGTTCGGGAAGCTCGCGTAGATCGCTCCCTTGGTGAACGCCGCGCCTCGGGCGTCGGCCTTGTGCTGGTCGATCGGCAGGCGGACCAGGGCCTGGACCCCCGACAGGGCAACGGTGCCGTCGTCGAGGAGGTATTTGTCGTCGAGCGAGTAGGGCTTCGGATCGGTCATCCGGGAAATCTAGCCGAAACTAAAGGAACCGGGTGGCCGTCCCCCTCAGCGCCGATCAATGGCCGAATAACACCGGAGTATATTCGAGGATGCGACCCAAACTCGTCACCCTGTTGGTGGTGGCGTTAGCGACGAGCCGGGTGTCGGCCCAGCTGCGCTCGCTCTATCCACCCTCCAGCCACCGGCGGAGCTCTCGTGGGCAAAGGCACTTCTCCGATGACCAAAACCCTGCTCTTGATCCTCATCACCACGACGGGCTGCGGCGCCCCGGCCGAAATCCTCTGGGACCGCTACGGCGTCCCCCACATTTACGGTGGGTCTGCCGAACAGGTCTTCGAGGCTTTCGGCTGGGCCCAAGCCCAGAGTCATGGGGACCTGCTCCTCCATATGTACGGCCAGTCCCGCGGTCGCGCCGCGGAATACTGGGGTCCTGGACATCTCGCCTCGGATCGGTGGATCCGGACCCTTGGCGGACCGCGCTTGGGCGCGGAGTGGTACCCGCGGCTCTCGCCCGCGATGCGCCAGGCGGTCGATGCCTTCGCGAGAGGGGTCAATCGATACGTAGAGGGCCATCGAGACCAGATCGCCGATAGCGTCGAGGTCGTGGCACCGCTCTCTGGGGTGGACGTGTTGACCCACGCCATCCGCGCCGTCCACTTCACGTTCTTGGCGCGCGAAGACCAGTTTCGTGACATCGGGTCGAACATGTGGGCGGTCGGGCCGACCCGATCGGCCACCGGCCGCGCAATGCTGGTGATGAACCCCCACCTCTCCTGGGGCGACCCGTTCGTCTGGTACGAGGCTCACCTCGTTGCGCCGGACCGGGAGGTCTACGGCATCACCTGGGTCGGGTTGCCGGTGCCGGTGCTGGCGTTCAATCGGGCGCTGGGATGGTCGCACACGAGCAACGGGAGTTCTCTCGATGGCACCGACGTCTACCGGTTGCCCAAAGCTGAGGGAGGCTACCGATTCGATGGGGCGGTCCGACTGTTCGAGACGAAGGCCGAGTCGGTGGTGGTCCGGCTGCCCGACGGCACCACCCGGATCGATACCTTGGTGGTGCGACGGTCGGTCCATGGTCCCATCATCGCCGAGAACGACAGCGTGGCGTATGCGGTTCGAATGACGGCGCTCGATCGGCCTGGGATGCTGGAGCAATGGTGGGACATGGCCAAGGCCACCGATTTCACCCAGTTCGAGGCGGCGGTCAAACGACTCGATCTCCCCGCATTCAACCTGATGTCGGCCGGCCGCGATGGACACATCTACTACTTCATGGGCGGCCGGACTCCCCGTCGCCCCCATGGCGACCGCGCCTATTGGAGCGGGGTGATTCCGGGCGACAGCAGCTCGACGCTATGGCACGACGCCTTGGCCTACGATTCGGTGCCTCATGTCCTCAACCCGCCGGCGGGCTGGCTCCAGAATACCAACGACGCTCCGTGGTCGAGCACCTACCCCATGGTCCTCGACCCGGGCCGGTATCCGTCGTACGTCGCGCCGGTGTCGATGTCGATCCGGAATCGGTGGTCGATCCAAATGATGCGGGCCGATTCGAGCTTTACTTTCGACGAGTTGGTCGCGCTCAAGCACTCGACCAGAATTCCGCTAGCCGACTGGGTGGTCCCCGAGCTGGTGGAGGTTGCGCAGGCGAAGGGTTCGAGCCTCGCGAAGCGGGCGGCGACGGTACTCGAAGCTTGGGACCGCCAAGCGATGCCCGCGAGTCGGGGGGCGGTGTTGTTCATCGAGTTCGTGAAGCGGTGGGCGCCGCCGGGAGCCGGCGCCAAAGTGTTCAAGTTCCCATGGCGCTTCGACGACCCGCTCGAGACGCCGCGAGGCCTCTCCGACCCGGCGGCGGCCCTAGCGGCGCTGACTGCGGCGGCGGAGGACGTTGGACGGCGGTTTGGCTCACTCGAGGTGCCCTGGGGAGACGTCTACCGAATCCGGTGGGACGGCAAGGACCTCCCTGCGCAGGGAACCTGGGGCGAGCCGCTGGGCGGCGTTCGGGTGGCGGGCTATGGCCTCGACCCCGACGGCAAGATGCGGGTCACGAGCGGGGATGGCTTTTACGCGATCATCGAGTTCGCCGACCCGGTCCGCGCCAAGGTGCTGATGGCCTATGGGAACGCGAGTCAGCCGGGGTCGCCCCACCGAGGTGACCAGATCGAGCTCTATGCCGCGGGGGCGATGCGAGAGGCGTGGCTCGATCGGCGAACCATCGAAGCGAATCTCGAAAAGCGGGAGATCATTCGCTAGAATTCCGCCTCGCAAGCGCCGGGTCACTACGCGTCAGGGGTTGCCCAGGAGCGCCTCTCGATAGCCACGGCTTACCGGCAGCTCCCGCCCGTCATCCAAGACCGCCAGGAGGTCGCCCCGCGGGCTGGTCCGCACCTCTTGGATTCGGGCCCGATTCACCAGGGCGGCTCGGTGGATCCTCAGAAAGCCGGCGGTTTGAAGCCGCCGTTCCAGCCCGGCCAGGGTCGCCCGGATCCGGTACGTCGCAGCCCCGACGTGAAGGCGAGCGTAGTTGCCCTCGGTATCAATCCAACCGATATCCCCGGGATTCACGAAGATGAACCGATCGCCGTCCCGGACCGTCAGCCGGAGCGGCTCGGTCGGTTCGGCCTGCCGTCGGGGTAGGGCGCCGCCGGCCTCGGGAAATGAGGTCTCGAGAAATGCCACCAGTCGGGCGTGCCGCTCCAGGCGATCCGCTCCGGCCACGGCGGCCCTGACCCGCTCGAGAGTATCGCGGAACCTCGAGGGCGTGATCGGTTTCGTGAGGTAGTCGACGGCGCGAACGTCGAAGGCCCGAACGGCGTACTGCTGGTGAGCCGTCACGAAGACCACCAGCGGAGGGTCGCCGCGATCCAGCAGGGCGGCGACGTCGAGCCCGCCGAGGCCCGGCATCTGGATATCGAGAAAGACGACGTCGGGACCGAGGCGCCGGGCGGCCTGGAGTGCCCCGGGGCCGTCGCTCGCTTCGCCCACGACTTCGAAGTCCGTGGTTCGTTCGATCAGACTCCGAATGCCGAGTCTGGCGGGGGCTTCGTCGTCGACGATCAACGCGCGGATCATCGGGACCGGAAGGGAATGTCGACGTGGACCGCCGCGCCGCCGGCCGCCCGGTTTCGGCACTCGAGACGAAAATCGCCGGGGTAACTATTGGTGAGCCGGGCCCGCAGATTGGCGAGGGCGAGCCCCGCCGGATTCTCCAGGCAGAATCCGGGACCGTTGTCCTCGACGTCCAGGCAGAGCCGGTTTCCGAGCCGCCCGCAGCGGAGCCAAATCGTTCCGGGGCCCTGACGGGGGATGACGCCGTGAATCACCGCGTTTTCGACCAGCGGTTGGAGGAGCAGGCTCGGCACCACGGCCTGTCGAACCTCGGTGTCGACCGACCAAATGGTCTCGATCTGGTCGCCAAACCGGATCTGCTGGATGGCCAGGTAGCGCCGGACGAATTCCAGCTCCTGGTCGAGCGGAACCTCGGCGGCCGCGTGTTCGTGGATCGAGGATCGAAGCAGGTCACTCAGTAAGCCGACGGTTTCGGCCGCCCGGTCGCCTTGCCCCGCGAGCGCCAACGCGGAAACGGTGTTGAGTGAATTGAAGAGGAAATGGGGATCGAGTTGCCGGCGCAGCACCTCCAGCTTGGCCTCGCTCAACTTCGTCCGAAGCTCCGCGGCGGCGATGGCGCGGGACCGGGCCTCCCCGAAATAGGCCCACGCGTGGGTGGTCGCGACGATCCCCCAATAGAAGGCAAACTGATAGACCAGCGACGAGGTGAGAAACACTCGCATCTCGGTTGCCAGATCGTTCACGTCCCCGCCGATGACCCTGGCTTGGGCGAGGACGCCGGTCCATACCAGGATGAACAGTGCGCACCCCACTAAGTGGAGGGCGATCCGGAGAGGCCACCCGATCCGCTCATGGCGCAACCGGTTGGCAGCCCACCCAGCGGCCGGGGTCAAGGCCGCGCCGACCAGCCAGACCGGGGCGCTGCCGAGGAAGGCCTGAAACCAGATCACCGGTCTCCCAATCACCGGCCCCCGGAGATACGCCTGGGTGGCGTGAATGGCGGCCATCGTGAGTGCCGCGCCGGCAATCAGCGCGACGATTGCCAGACGAGGCCGGCGGCCCATCATCATCGCGTCAGGTAGCGAGGTCGACATCGTGCCGAAGGATGGGCAGAGGGCGACAGACCTGGCAAGGCTCGCGCGGCCCGGGATCGTTCATCCCCGCCGGCGCCCGCTGGTCCCGCGTCGACGGGGTTGATCCCAGGGGGTTGGAGGGGTCGAAACCAGCTCCGGCGCTCGCCCGTCGAGCCGAAGATCCGCTGCTGGTCCAGATCAAAGGAGATCGGTCATGCCCTCTCGCCACTTGGTCCTGTTAACCGCCGCCGGCATCGCCTGCGGCGGCACGACATCGCCGCCGCCTCAACCGCCTCCGCCACCGCCGCCGCCGGGGGCGGCACCACCGGCGGTGTACTCCGCGGGGGTTGGGTACGACAGCAATCGCGGCCGGTTAATCGTTGTCGGCGGCTTCGCGAACGGCCAGTACGCCGGCGATACTTGGGAGTGGGACGGCACCACGTGGACTCGCGTTGCTCAATCAGGCACCGGACCCTCACCCCGCAACTCGCCCGTGATGGCCTACGATCCGAACCGCCGGCGCACCGTCTTGTTCGGCGGGGATACCCAAGCGGGTCCGCTCGGCGACACCTGGGAGTGGGACGGTACCGTCTGGGTCCGGCTTGCCACCAGTGGACCGCCGCCGCGCTCGGTCCATCGAATGGCCTACGACGGGGCCCGTCGGCGGGTGGTACTCTTTGGCGGCCTCGCCGGCCAGACGGTGCTCGCCGATAGCTGGGAGTGGGACGGCACCGCCTGGCAGCAAATCGCCGGGAGCGGACCACCGGGTCGGTTCCTGCATGGCGTTGCCTACGACGAGGCCAACAGCCGACTCGTGGTGGTTGGAGGCCGGCGGTCCGCGGCCGCCCCGGGGAGCGATGCCGATCTCGCCTCGGATCATTGGGAATTGACCGGGTCGACCTGGCGTTCCCGGTCACTCCAGACGCCCCCGGCTCGCGATCATATGGGGCTGGTCTACGACGCCGGTCGTCAGCGGGTGGTGCTCGCGGGAGGCGGCAACAGTGCCCAGAATTTCGGGGACACGTGGGAGTTTGACGGGACGGCCTGGGCGCTTCGGAGTAGCACGGGTTTGCCGCCGCGGTCGGGATTGAGTCTAGTGTACGATCCGGTCCGTCAACGGGTGCTCGCGTTTGGCGGCTTCTCGTCCAGCGGACCGACCAACGAGATCTGGGCCTGGAACGGGGTTGCCTGGAGCCGGGTGTTCTAGGCCTGATCGAATGGCCACCCGGGGCCTGCGACCGCTTGGCAGTCGGCTTCGGTCGTTCGGGAAGTCTAGCCGAAACTAGAGGAACCGGGTGGCCACCCCAACGGCCACGGTACCGACCCAAAAGAGGAACATCCATTTGATCAAGTCGGCCCGGTGGCCGGCCATTTCCAAGCGGAGTTGGGAGCCGAGCGCCTCGGTGGCCATCCTGGCCTCGGCAATGTCGCGCTTGAGCTCCGACCGGAGGCTTTCGATGTCGGCCTTGAACTCGGATCGGAGGTTCCCGACTTCAGCCTTGAGCTCAGATCGGATGCCCCCGACCTCGGCCTTGAGATCGGATCGGACCGCGCCGATCTGCCGCTCGAAGTCGGCCCGAATGGCGGTCATGCCCTCGGCGAGCTTGGCCATGAACCGGCCGTGGTTGAGCTCGTTGAGCTCCCGGAGGTCGGTCCGGTAGGTCAGGTCCACGGCGTTGAACCAGGTAACGAGCTCGTTGGCAACATCGTCCCCCAACGTGTCGTAGAACTTTCGGGATAGCTTCGCGGTAACCGGCATCGGACCCGTCCATGAAGAGGCGGGTACCATTCTAAGGTAGGCTCGGCAGGACCTGTTAAGCAATTTTCCGCCCCGAGGTCCATTTCAGCGCACATCCGACCTCATTCGGTTCGCAGCGTCGTCGCCGGATCGACCCGGGCCGCCCGCCAGGCGGGTACCCCACACGCCATCAACGCCACGGCTCCCAGCACCGCCGTCACCCCGAGGTAGGTTGGCGGATCATGGCGGGAGATCCCAAACAGCATCGCCTCGATGGCCCGGGTGGCGAGAATCGCGCCGGCGAGTCCGAGCAGGACGCCGACCCCGGCGAGCGCCATCCCCTCGCGCACCACCATCGCCAGCATCGACCCTCGTGAAGCGCCAAGCGCCGATCGCACGCCGATCTCGCGGGTCCGTTCCGCCACGCTCGCCGACATCACGCCATGAATCCCGGCCGCCGCCAGCACCAGGGCCGCGAGGGCGAACGCCTCGAACAACCGCAACGCAAACCGCCGCTCGGCCGCGGACGCGGCGACCAGGTCCTCCATCGTCGCCACCCGGACGATGGCCTGATTCCGATCGACCGACCAGATCGCCTCCCGCGCCGTTCCGGCGAGGGCGCCGGGATTCCGAGCGACCCGCACCACCAGCGACATGGCGTTGTCGGCGAATCGCCATTGAGCCAGGGTGGTGTAGACCGCCTCGGACTCGGTGAGACCGAGTGAGGCGTGGCGGACATCACCGACGACGCCGACGATGGTGTAAGCCGGCCCGTCCGGGGCGCCGATCCGAAGCCGGTGGCCGATCGGATCACCGACCGGCACCGCTCGGCGGGCCAACGACTCGCTGATCAGCACCGACAACGGGGCGCCGGCCTGGTCGCGGTTCTCGAGGAGCCGGCCGCGGCGGAGCGGGATTCCCATGGTCTCCAGGTAACCGGGGCTCACCGCATAACGAAACCCATTGAACGCCTTGGGCGCTTCGGCGGGGCCGGCCTCGAAGTGAGCGCCGAACTCGTCCCGGTCGCCGCTCAGCGGCAGTTGGTTGACCAGACCCGCCGAGACGACGCCGGGCAGGCCCCGGACCCGGTCGAGCGCCTCGGCGAAGAACCCGGTGGTGACGCTGTCGGCGGCGAACCGGTGGCCGGCGGTCTGGATCTGCATCGTGAGGCGGTTCGCCGCCTCGAAGCCGGTGTCGACGGCCAAGAGCCGACTCAGGCTCCGGAGCAGCAGCCCCGAGGTGACCAGGAGGACCAGCGCGAGCGCCACCTCGGCGATCACCAGGGCTCGTCGAGTCCGCCGGTGTCCACCGACCGTGCGCCGAGTGGTCCATTGGAGACCTTCGGGTGGATCCCGTCCCGCGGCTTGCAGTGCCGGCGCCAGTCCGAAGGCCAGTCCCACCAGCGTGGTCAGCCCGAATCCGAAGGCAAACACCGATCCGTCGACGGCGATGGCCGAAAGCCGGGGCAGGTTGGCCGGGCTCGCGGCCACCAGGGCGCGGACGCCGAGCCAGGCGACGGCCATCCCGACCACGCCGCCTAACGTGGCGAGCAGGAGGCTTTCGGTCAGGAGCTGGCGGACCAGGCGGGCCCGGCCGGCGCCCAGCGTGGCTCGGACGGCCAGTTCGCCCTGGCGATGGGCGCCCCGGGCCAGCAGGAGATTGGTCACGTTGACCGACGCGATGATCAGCACCAGGGCCACCGCGCCGATCACGGCCCAGAGTGCGTCCCGGACCCCGCCGTTGACCTCGTCCTTGAGGCGGACCAACCCGAATCCGCCGGGGAAGAACCCAGCGGCCGCGGCGGCCGTTTTCGCTAGGTCGGGAGCAATCGCCGCGAGTTCGGAGCGGGCCTGATCGATCCCGACGCCGGGCTTGAGTCGCCCGACGGTCCGGAGGTGATGCCCCCAGGCACGGCCGTCGGCGAGGTCGTATTGGAGCGGGGTCCACACCTCGGCGGCCGGCGCGAGCACGGGCTCGAATCCGGCCGGAAGGACGCCGACCACGAGGTAGGGGTCGTCATCGAGCGGAATCGTCCGGCCGATGATCGACCGGTCGGCGCCGAATCGGCGCCGCCAAAGCTGGTCGCTGAGGATGGCCACCCGAGTCCCGCCGCGACGATCATCGGCCGACTGGAAGTCGGCGCCAAGCGCGAGTGAGACGCCGAGGGTCCGGAAATAGGATGACGAGACGGCCTGGCCCTCGAGGCGCTCGGGTCGGTCGCCGCCAGTGACGGTCGGTTGCCAGCCCTTCATCACCGCGAGGGCGTCGAACGAATGGCTACGTTCCTCGAGCGTGCGGTAGGCGCCGAACGTGCCCGCCAGGCGAGCGCCGTCCGGGCCCGCTTCCCAGATCATGGTGAGGCGGCCGGCGGCCGGGTAGGGCAGGGGCTCGAAGAGAATCGGCTTGACGGCGCTGAAGATCGCGGCGCTGGCGCCGATGCCGATTCCTAACGTCATCACGGCGACGACGGTGAAGCCGGGCGCGGCGCGGAGCCGGCGGCCTGCATAGCGGAGGTCGGCGACGGCGGTGTCGACGGCGTTTTCCCAGCCGTGGCTTCGGACTTGTTCCCGAACGGCAGTAGCGGATCCGAGCTCGAGCCGGGCAGCGCGAAGTGCGTCAGCCGCCGAAAGCCCCTGGGCCCGATGGGCCTCCGTGGCCAGGTCGAGGTAGTGCTGAACTTCGTCGGCGATCTCCCGGTCGGTGTCGGGCCGGTTGACGAGCGCGCGGACCCCTCGGGCCATCCGCCGCCAGATCCCGACTGGATTCACGGTGGCCTCAGCCCTCGGCCTTGAGCAGTCTGGCAACGGCCAGGGCTCGGCGGTTCCAGTCCGCCGTCTCGACTTCGAGTTGCTTCCGGCCGGTCCTGGTCAAGCTGTAGTACTTGGCTCGCCGGGCGTTTTCCGTTTGGCGCCACTCGGCGTCGAGCCAGCCGGCCCGTTCGAGGCGCTGCAGCGCGGTGAGCAGGGAGCCGGGGTTGACCTTGAAGACGTCCCGCGAGATCTGTTCGATTCGGCGGGCAATCCCGAAGCCGTGGAGCGGCTGGAGACTCAGGGTCTTCAAAATCAGCAGGTCCAGGGTGCCCTGGATGACATCGCCGTTGGGCTCGTTCATTCCGGATGATACCGGCACTACCTCTTGACTGTCAAGATATGACTGTCAGGTGCGTTGACGGCTGACGCTGTTCGCCTCGCTGATCGCGGGCTACTTCACCCGGACCAGGGCCGAGTCGAGCATCCGCACCAGGGCATCCCGGTCATACGTGAAGGCGTGACGCTGATTGAGTTGGACCAGTTCTTCGATCGCTTTCCGGATAGTGACTTCCGCCTGCCGAACCACCGGCACGACCATATAGCGCATCTTCGGTTCCGGATCGAAGAGAGCGTGGGCCGCCGCTTCCGCGACCAGGTCGGGCTCGGCAGCAGTCTCATAGCCCGCCATGGCCGTCACCATCCGCTGCATCTCCGCCAGATAGGGCGAGGTGGGGTTTCGGGCGATCGCGGCTTCGATCTGCGTCACGGTGTTGCGGCCGATGTCGGAGCGGTAGTTACCCGGCTCGATCAGGCTCACCTTGACCCCGAACCGGGTCATCTCGACGGCCAAGGCATCGCCGTAGGCCTCGATGGCGTGCTTGCTCATGCTATAGGGCCCGAAGAGTGGGCCTGAGAGAATCCCGGAAATCGAGCTGATCGTGGTGACCCGGCCCTTCGACGCGATCAGCATCGGCGCGAAGGCTTTGGTGATCCGGTAGGGACCATAGACGTTGACGTCGAACAAGAACACCAGGTCCTTCTCCTCGACTTCGATCAGCGGCGCGACCACCGCCACGCCGGCGTTGTTGACCACACCGTAGAGTCCCCGGCCGGCCTTCCGAATCGTCTCGACCGCGGCCGCGATGTCGGCCGGGGACGTGACATCGAGCTTGACGGCTTGGACGTTCTTGATCGCGTTCAGCGCGGCGAGGTCCTCCGGCTTCCGGGCCCCCGCGTAGACGAAATGGCCCTGCCTCGCCAGGAGTTCGGTAATCTTCCGGCCGATGCCGCTGCTTGCGCCGGTCACCAGGACGGCCTGCGGGGTGACGGCCGGTTGGGCCGCGAGGGGCAGGGCCAGGGCGGCCAGGAGCAAAAAGGAGCTGAGTCGCAACATCGAATGCCTCGGGCGATAGTGAGTGAGCGGTGGTTACTTCGGGTTCCGACTGGGTTGTTTGAAAAAGCGGACATCGCGACTGCGTTCGTCGATGAAGACCGAGAAGCCGGTGACTTGCCCGGCGCCGTCGCGAAGGAACTCGACCGACCGCATCGACCCGGGCACCCCGGCAAAGTCGTCCCCGGCGAGCCAGGTGAGGGGATTGGGTGGGTGGCGGCGGTGGCGGAGGACCAGCTTGTCGCCTTTCACCTCGACCTGGTAAAGGGTCGCCAGCTCGTCGCTCCAGTAATCCCCGGCAAATTGTGGCAGCGATGGCGCGGCCACGGGGTATTTGGGTGACCGAAGCCCCCGGAACTCGGCTGTGACGGTGCTCCCCGTTGGGTGAAACACCACCGCCGCGTTATACCCCGGCAACCAGAACGACGTGTCCGACTTCGGCGTCATCGGGGAGTCCGGTCCGGGCATCGTCTCGGCGGTCAGCCGGTCGCCGTTGCGGGCGATTCGGAGGTAGAGGCCGGGGCCGAATCGATACACCCCCGGATAGCGGTCGAGCGCCTCGGGTGTCGCGGCCACCGGCGGCGCCGAGGCCACCGGGTCGGTGGTCGCCGCCCGGGGTCCGGCCGCTGGTGTGGCCGTCGGATGCCGGGCCATCTCAGCGCCGAGGTAGAAATCGGCGCTGAAGTTCGCGAACCGGGTGGCCGGAACGATCGGGCTGTTGGCGAGGACCACGACGCTGAAACGCTGTCCGGGAAAATGCAGCACGGCGGTGGTGAAGCCGGCCCACGAGCCCCCATGCGAGAGGGTCGGGAGGCCGCGATACTCGCCGTGCGAAATGCCGATCGCATAGGGAATCGTGGTGCCGTTGGTGAGGACGCCCTTGGTGCGGCTCAACGCCATGGCCTTCGGACCGCCCACCTTCGGATCGTCGAAATTCATCACCCAGCGGGGCTTATGCTGGTTCACTGAGTCCTCTGGCGTTTGCCGGTTGAGTGTTCTCGACAAGCCCCATCTTGCAGCGCTACGGCCCAGTGAACAACCTCCTCATCAATTACAGTTAGGGTCTTCCCGTGTGCCTGTCCTCGCCCTCTCCCTCTCCCTCTCCCTCTCCCTCCCTCTCTCTCTCTCTCTCTCTCTCTC
>JANMHX010000116.1:0-3606 GCA_031375485.1 Gemmatimonadota bacterium
GATTCGTGGCGGGGCTCTACGGGCAAAGCGGGCCGGAAATCGAGAAACGGACCGACGAGCTGCTGGATTTGTTCGAATTGACACCGTGGAAACATGAGCTGACGGAATCGTACAGTCACGGGATGCGCCAGAAGCTGATTATCTCGAGCGCGCTGGTGCACCGGCCGGAGGTCATCGTCGTCGACGAGCCGATGGTCGGGCTCGATCCGAAGAGTGCCCGGTTGTTGAAAGACATCTTCCGGCACTTCGTCGACCGGGGCGGGACGGTCCTGATGAGCACCCACACCCTCGAGATCGCCGAGGTCATGTGCGATCAGATCGGGATCGTCTACGGCGGCCAAATCGCGGCGGCCGGAACGATGACCCAAATCCGGGAGCAGACCAGCTCCGGGAACGCGAGCCTCGAGGAGGTCTTCCTCAAACTGACCGGCGGGTTGAGCGACCGGGAATTGAGCGCTGTTCTCGGTGACTGAACCCACGGTGCGGGGCGCGAGCATCGCCCAGATCATGTTTCCCAAGTGGCGAAGCGTCACGGCCCGGATGGCCAAGGGCCGCAACGAAGCCGTCTGGCGCATCGTCCTGCTCGCGGCGATCGGCGGGGCCTTTTGGCTGGGCGCGTTCTTGGTCTTCCACCGGGTGCTCCGCTATCTCGGCACCACCCCGGAAATCGGCGGTTTGCTGGCGGGGAAGATCCTGAGCCTGCTGCTACTGTCGTTCGCGTCGATTCTGTTGTTGTCCAACTTGGTGACGGCGTTGTCGACGCTCTTCCTGGCCAAGGACCTCGACATGCTGGTGTCGGCACCGGTCGACTGGGGACGACTCTACATCGCCAAACTCTTCGAGACCATGGTCCACTCCTCCTGGATGGTGGCGCTGTTGCTGGTACCGATCCTGACGGCCTACGGGGTGGTGTACCAGGGCGGATGGCTGTTTCCCCTCGCGGCGGTGGCGGCGTTGGCGCCGTTCTTCTTGCTGCCGACGATCATCGGGTCCGCCATCACGCTGGTCCTGGTCAATGTCTTTCCGGCCCGCCGGGCCCGGGACCTCCTGACGCTGGTGGCGATCGGAGCGGTCGGGAGCGTCGTGCTGGTGCTTCGGTTCATGCGGCCGGAGCAGTTGTCGCGCCCGGACGGATTCCGCAACTTGGTCGATTTCGTGGCCGATCTTCGCGCCCCGAGTCATCCGCTGATGCCGAGCGAGTGGGTGGCGAGTGCCATCATGAACTGGCTCGAGCGGGTCGGTGATCCGCTGCCGCTGGTGCTGCTCTGGTCCACCGCGGGCGCGTTCGTCGTCCTCGGCGGTGCCCTGCACAGTCGGCTCTACCCCGCCGCGTTTTCGAAGGCGCAAGAAGGATCGGAACGGCATGCCGCCGGCGTGGTCTGGCAGCGGTGGGTTGGGGGCGCGTTGCGGTTCCTGCCGGTGACCCGGCGAGAATTCATCATGAAGGACCTCCGGGTGTTCTTCCGCGACACCACCCAGTGGAGCCAGCTAATCCTCCTGGCCGTCTTGTTGATCGTCTACGTGTTCAATATTCGGGCCCTCCCGCTCTACACCGGCGAGAAAGTGCCGTACTTGCTGGTGACCCTGGTGGTGTTCCTCAACCAGGGTCTGGCGGGATTCGTCCTGGCGGCGATCGCCGCGCGGTTCATCTTCCCCTCCGTATCGCTCGAAGGCCGCCAGCTCTGGTTGCTCAAATCGAGTCCCCTCGACCTCAAGGCCATGCTCTGGAGCAAGTACTGGGTCGGGACGGCGCCGTTGCTGATCGTGGCGCTCACGATCACCGTGGTGACCAATGAAATCCTCCGGGCCTCGCCGTTCATGATGTTCTTGAGCGTAGTGACGATCGCCTCCTTTACGATGGCGGCCGGATCACTGGCGCTGTCGCTCGGGGTACTCTTCCCTCAATTCGAAACCGAGAATGCCGCCCAAATTCCGACCAGCTTCGGCGGCTTGGTGTTCATGATGAGCGCCATCCTGCTGTTGGCCGGTATCATCGTGGTCGAGGCCCGGCCGGTGGCCGCCCACCTCCAGGCGTACCAATCCGGGGTCGCGGCCAAGGGCTTCACCGGCGAACTGTGGTGGGCCATGGCCAAGGTGTTCTTGCTCTGCGCGGCCGCGACGCTGATCCCGCTCCGGCAAAGCCTGAAGCGATTGGAAGCCCTCGAAGTCTAGCGGCCGTTCGCGTTTTTCCTCCGGGTCCTCGCGGTTTCTTGGTTGACGGGGTCGACGGTCTTTCTCCTAGTGTGGTTGCCGGTCCCGGATACCCCGGGGCCGACCACCATGAGGAGGAAGCATGCAACACCATCATTGGCTGCGAGGCGCTTGGCTCGGCCTGTTGTTGGCCGCGTGTTCGTCGCCGGATGACACCGGGCCGGCAGGGCCCCGGCCTGAAACCGGCCCCGGGTTGAGTCAAACCCCGACCGGCGCCGCGGGTCAGAGCGATCCGGATCGAACCCGCCATGACCGGCTCGCCCGGCGAGTGGCCCGAGCTCTCCGCGACCCCGGATTCCGCCAAACCGTATTCGATGAAATTGGCCGCTCGGGGTTCGCGGAGAAGAAGGTCCATCTGCAGGGTTTCATGGCGAGGGCCGGGGGAACCGAACGGCGCCGGTTGGCCCAGTTGAGCGGGGACGCCGAGGATGTCATCCAGGCCGATCTCGACCAAGGCGCCGCGATCGAGATGTATTTCCCGATCCCGAGCCACCGCCAGCAGTGGACCGGGGGGCCGAACCTGCTGGTGGCGACGGCCGAGCGCGATGGCGAGTCGCCGGTCGCGTATGACCTGTTCGGCCGGCGAAGCCAATTGAGTCCCACCACGCCGCCGTCCACCCCAGTGCTGATGGTCGGGCCCGCGGAAACCCGGTTCGACCGAGGCCCGGCGTTGGTGGACGAATGCCCCGGTTGCATCCTCCCTCCCCCGCCCGGCGGCGTCACGCCGTCGCCCACGCCGGCGCCGGGTGTGTATATGACCGCGACCAAGTTCACCGGGACTTTCGAGAGCTGGTTCAAGGGAAGCCCTGAATTCGAGGTCCATGTCCTCGGACAGGCTGGTTCGAGCAACGGGATGACGACGTACCAATGCGCCGGCGAGAATGCCGGGGGGCCGTACCAATTCGACCAGAACTCAAGCAGTTGGACCGGCAACGTGATGTTGTTCAGCCCAACCCAGTTCGATCAGTACAAGGTCCAGCACCCGGGACAGAACCTTCGGCTCTTCGTCGTCGAAGACGACGACACCTCGTGCGAGATCAAAATCGACTCGACTCGCACCACCAACTTGTTCGATGAGGTCAAGTTGGTGTACAACGATCTGACCGGCGCCCAGGACTCGACGACGGGTCTGGGGACCCGGATCATTCGCAATGCCCCGATTTACCTCCGGGTCATCCGGGCCGTCACGTCATGGTTCAAGACCAACGACGATCCGGTCGGCAACGCGGTTGAAGATCCGGTGGCCGCGGGCGCGTTCCTGCCGGGGGCGAATTGGTTGATCAAGGGGGAGCGGTCGATTACGAATGGCGCGGTACGTCTGGAATATCGGTAGCGGCGGCGGCGAGGTGGGGGGGGGGCGGCCCCCCCCCCCACACAAAAATAAAAAAAGAGGTT
>JANMHX010000139.1:0-2152 GCA_031375485.1 Gemmatimonadota bacterium
GTGGAGCGGGCCGGTATCGCGCCCAAGCAAGCCCGAGTCATGTTCTTGCCGCTGATGGAAGGGGCGGTCGACAATCTGCGCCTGTTACCGCCGCGCCATGCGATGACGGGGGCGGTTCGTCGCGGCGATGTGGCCACGATCAAGGCGCACGTTGCGGCGTTGTCGAAGGCGGATCGGGAGCTGTATCAGTTGCTGGCGCGGCGGGCGGTGGCGTTGGCCCGGACGCTGCCGGTTCCACCGCCGCACCTCGCGGAGATGGAGCGCCTCCTCGGCGGACGTTAGGCCGGCGGGGCCACGATCTTGACGCCCTTCGGGACCTCGAACTGGAACGTGGCCCGCGACACCGTGGTGTTCGGCCGGAGCCGGGTCAAGACGAGGATCCGGCGCGCGCCGCCGCCTTCGTCGAGTTCGATACGCCGGGGCAGGGCGTCGTCGGTCCCCAGCCAGAGACGGGCTTTCCGGAACGGGACGCTCTCCGACGTCGGCACGAGGTCAATGACGTCTTGGGATCGCCCGCCGGTGTTATCCCGCTCGATGTAGGTGGCCCGGTATCGGTCCTGGGGCCGGTCGAGCAGAATGGCCAAGAGATTCACGCCGTAGACCGGGTCGTTCGGTAGCGGCGACCGAAACACCACGTCCGGCGAGGTGCTGGGCGTGTAGGTCCAAATGTACTTCCCGTCGACGACGACCGCTTCGCCGGCGGGGTCGGTGAACCGCATCGCAAAGAAGTTGTTCCCCGATTGGGTGACGGTCCCCCGGCTCACCAGGGTGTCGCCCTGGGAACGGTCCTCGATCGTTTGGACGAAATCCGCTTGGAGCGAGCCGAGGTTCCGGTAGATTCGGCCGGCCCGCCCGATGATCGCGGCGGCGTCTTGGGCTCCGGCGACGGCGGCGAAGCCCAAGACCGCGGCCACCCCGAGGGCGACGCCGTTGGTCCGCACCGAGCGCTCGATCCCCATGGCCTATCGCGCCGCCGGCGTGAAACCACTCACCGTTCGGCCGAGGACCTGGGCGAGGGCGCGCACTTCGTCCATCAAGAGGTCGAACTGTTCGGGATAGAGGCTCTGGGCTCCGTCGGAGAGCGCTTGGTCGGGCTGGACATGGACCTCGATGAGGAGTCCGTCCGCCCCAGCGGCCACGGCGGCCCGCGCCATCGGGCGGACCATGGCCCGGCGGCCGGTTCCATGGCTCGGATCGGCCATGATCGGCAAATGCGAGAGTTGTTTGATGGCCGGGATGACGTTGAGGTCGAACACGTTCCGGGCGGTGGCGTCGGCCCCGCGAATCCCGCGTTCACAGAGCACGACGTTCGGATTGCCCTCGGCCATCAGGTACTCGGCGGCCATTAACCACTCGGTGACCGTGGCCGACGGCCCTCGTTTAAGCAGCACGGGTTTGCCGCAGCGGCCTGCCCGCTTGAGGAGGCTGAAGTTCTGCATGTTCCGGGCGCCGATCTGGACGATGTCGGCGATGCCAGCCACGGCGTCGAGTCCCTCGTCGTCCATGGCCTCGGTCACGATGATCAAACCGGTGGCGGCCCGAACCTGGCGGAGCAGGTCGAGGCCCACCGCCCCGAGCCCCTGAAACGCGTAGGGTGAGGTGCGAGGCTTGAACGCGCCGGCCCGCAGAGCGACGGCGCCGGACCGTTTCACGGCCTCGGCGGTCCGGAAAATCTGGGTCTCGCTTTCGACGGAGCAGGGACCCGCCGCCACAAAGAGCTCGGCTCCCCCGATCGACAAGCCGTGCGGCAGCCGGATGACGGTCGGATCCGGCCGCCAGTCTCGGGCCACCATGCGGTAGGGCTTCGTGAGGGCGACGATCTCTTCGACGCCGGGCAGGGCGGCGAATCGGGCGCTATCGATTCGGCCGTCGTTGTCGACGATGGCGATGGCTCGCCGCCGGAGCCCCGGGATCGACTGCGTGCTGGCGCCCAATTCCTGGACCAGGGCCGCCACCCGTTGCTCGTCGGTGGCGGATGCGTCGGCACGAAAGAGGATCAACATCGGTCGTCAGGCGGCGGCTTTGTCCTGGTCGCCCAACCGGACCCCGACAATCGTGGACACGCCGGGCTCTTGCATGGTGACGCCGAACACCGCGTCGGCGGCCTGCATGGTCCGGGGATTGTGGGTAATGACCACGAACTGGGTTTGGG
>JANMHX010000173.1:0-11125 GCA_031375485.1 Gemmatimonadota bacterium
CGGCGGCACGAACTCGGTCTTCAAGGCCCGGAAGGTGTACCAAGCCAGCACCATCATGCCCCCCGCGCCGACCATGGCCACGCCGCGGTGGCGGAGGGTAACGCCGAGGAGAAACTGGTACCCGCGGGTCAACCCATCGAAGCCACGCTCGAGGAATCCGAACAAGGCGCCGTGCCGGGGCGGCACCCGGAGAATTTTGGCGCAGAGCATCGGCGTCAATGTCAACGCCACGAATCCGGAAATCGCCACGGCGGCGGCGACCGAAATCCCGAACTCATTGAAGAGCCGACCGGTCGAACCCTTGAGAAAGGCGAGCGGCACGAACACGGCCACCAGTGAAATCGTCGTCGCGATGACGGCAAAGGCGATTTCGCGGGTGCCGTTGATGGCGGCGGTTTCGGGGTCTTCGTGGAGTTCTTCTTGCCGTCGATAGGCGTTTTCGAGCACGATGATGGCATCATCGACTACGATCCCGATCGCCAGAATCAGGGCGAGCAGGGTCAGGTTGTTGATCGAGAAGTCGAGGAAGTACATCACCGCGAAGGTCGCGATGATCGAGGTTGGAATCGCGAGACCCGGGATGATCGTGGCCCGAAGATTTCGAAGGAACACGAAGATGATGAGGACGACGAGGCCGCCGGCGAGCAGGAGGGTCTCCTGGGCTTCCTTGATCGACCGTTTGACGTAGATCGAGTTGTCGTATCCGATGGTCAGTTCGATGCCGGGCGGCACTTGGAGCTTGGGAACCAGCGCGTGGATGGCGTCGGCCACGTCGACCAGGTTGGCCTTGGACTGCCGGGTCAGCGACACGCCAATGGCCTGCTGGCGATTGAACCGAAATCGGCTCCGGTCGTCTTCGGGACCCAGTTCGACGCGGGCCACGTCACCGAGCTTGACGAGTTGGCCGTCCATGTTGGCAACGACGAGACTGGAGAACTCCTCAGGGGTCTTGAGCTCGCCCATGGACCGGACGGTGAACTCCCGTTGATTCGACTCGATCCGACCGGCGGGAATCTCGACGTTCCGGCTTCGGATGGCGTTGATCACCTCGGTGGTCGTAAGCCCGCGCGACGCCAACTCCGGGGCTTTGAGCCAGACCCGCATCGCATACCGGCGTTCCCCGCGGATATCGGCCCGGCCAATCCCGGCCACGGTCTGGAGCGGGGTCTTCACGTACCGGTCGGCGATCTCGGTCAACTGGAGGAGGTTGTAGTTGTCGCCGGTCAGCGAGATGAACATGAACGGGCGGGCGTCCGCGTCTTGCTTGGATACCACCGGTTCCTCAACCTCCTCGGGCAGGCGGCGACGGACCCGGGACACCAAGTCCCGGACGTCCTGAGCAGCCACTTCGACATCCCGATCGAGGTTGAATTCCAAGGTGACGTTGGCGGATTGCTCCGAGCTGACGCTCGTCATGGTCCGGAGCCCCTCGGCCGAGGAGAGTTCTTCCTCGAGGACGTCGGTGACGGCCGATTCCATGACCCGCGGGTTGGCGCCCCGGAGAAAGACGCTGACTGACACGATCGGCGGATCGACGTCGGGGTACTCGCGAATGGTCAGTTGGCGGTAGCCGATGGCGCCGAACAGCACCAATGCCAAACTGAGCATGGTGGCCAACACCGGCCGCCGGATCGACAAATCGGAAAGCATCATTGGAACGCCTTTGGGGAGCGACGATCGCCCGGGAAGCCAGCCTCTATTGTACGCTCACCCGGGGAAAGACGTTACAGGGTAGATTTGGGACTCATTCACTCGGGAAAACTCAATGGCGGTCAAGCTCAGTTCGCGGCAACAGGCTATGCTGGCAGTCTTGGAGACCTTCCCGGCTAAGTTCGCCATGATTCACCGGTGGATCGAGGAGATGGCGTCGCCACACGTTGACGTATCGGTGCAGCGACGACTGACCCGGACGCTCGACGAAATGAAGATCGCCGCCCAGTCCGTGGGCCAGGTTGGCTTGGCGGACAGCCTGGGTGCGTTGGCCACGCTCGGACGGCGGACCGGCGGCGTCCAGACCCGGTCACGGGGGCTTCGCGAGGGGTTTACCGGGCTGAAGATCAACTTCGAGAGTGCGGTCAAGTCGGCGAGCAAGCCGGAGGCGGAGGCGGAGGCTGACCTCCCGGTCGTCCCCTAGTCCTTCTCTTTGATGAACTTATCGATGATCGGACCGGTCATCAGGGCCGCCATGGCGTTGACGAGCACCCCGATGAGCAAGGTGACGAACGTCAGGGCCGCAAGGATGCCGGCAGCGCCCAGGAAGGCGAAGAACCGACCGACGGTATCGAGCATGGGGAGTCCGGGTCAAAAGGCGAAGGCAATGTAAGGCTCGGGCCCAGGAGCGGCAACCGGCGGGCGGTCAGGCCGACTTGATCTCGGTCCAGAGCCGATCCCAGGCCTCCGCCGCGGGCCCCAAATCCACTTGGTATTCGAGCCGGGCCAGTTCTTCCGCGGTGGGATACGGCACCTTGGCCCGAGTCAGCGGCACGGCGGCTTGGTTCGGGGTTCCGTACCCGGTCTTGTCGGCAATGGCGGCCGCGACCTCGGGACGAAGCACATAGTTCATGAATTCGTGGGCGGCCCGCCGGTGCCGGGCGGTTTTTGGGATGGCCAGTCCGTCGGTGAAGATCATGCTGCCTTCCTTCGGGATCACGAACCCGATGTCGGGCTGTTCCGCCATCGCTTGAGCCGCATCCCCGCTCCATAACTGCGCCACCCAGACGTCCCCGGCGATCAGCTGGGCTTTGACCGGCGCCGAGACGTAGGCCTTGAGATTGGCCTTGGCGGCCAGGGCGTCGGCCTTGGCCGCGGCCAGATCGGCTGGTGCGCTCGAGTTGAGCGACTTGCCGCGGTACTTGAGGAACGTCCCGATCACATCCCGGATATCGTCCAGCATCGTCATCTTGCCACGATAGGCCGGATCGAAAAACACGGCCCAGCTGTCGGGCGGGCGGGCGATTTTGTCCTTGCGATAGGCAATGCCGGTGGTGCCCCAGGCCCACGGAACCGAGTGGGCGTTGCCGGGGTCCCAGGGCGGGTTCACGAACAACGACGAGACGTTGCCCCAGTTGGTCAGGTAGCGCCGATTGAGCGGGGCGATCAAATCGTTGGCGAACAGGGCCGCGAAGAGGTTACTGGTGGGCAGGATGAGATCGTACCCCCTCGCGCCGGCCAAGAGCTTCGCGATCATCTCCTCGTTGCTCTCAAAGGTATCGAGGGTCACCTTGACCCGGAATTCCTTCTCGAAATCCGGGATCGTCCGGTCCGCGACGTAATCCGACCACAGATACAAGTTGAGTTCCGGCTCGACCGGTCCGAGATCGGCGTCGACGGCGCCCGCTTGGTCGGGCGGTGATTTCCCGCAGGCGACCAGGTTCAGGGCCGCCAATCCGGCGCCGGTGGCCACGGCGTGGCGAAGGAACTCGCGGCGGGGCTGGGATTTTGAGGGGTCGGTGGTCACGGGATAAAAGTATCGGTGCTCGGCACTCGGCGCTCGGCACTCGGCGCTCGGCGCTCGGCGCTCGGCGGGTGGAACGAAAAGTGGGGGGGGCTCGTCAGGATAGGGACAGGACCAACTGCGAGGGGTACGGTGACGAGCGTTATTGAGACGATGGAGGGGACGTTTGCGAGGATCGCGATTCCGGTGGCCGGCGGGATCGAGATCCTGGCGGTGCACCAGATTGACTGGCTCGAATCGGACGGGAACTACGTTCGGGTCCACGCCGGCGGGCATCCGAGGGTGGTGCGCGGGACGCTCTCGGGATATTTGGCGCGGCTTGACCCCGCCCAGTTCCGGCAGGTGCACCGGACGGCGATCGTCAACATTTCCCGGATCGCCGGGGTTCGTGCCGGGATCAATGGTGACGGGACCTTGGTGCTGGCGGGGGGTCAGACGGTGCGGATGAGCCGGCGCTACCGCCAGTCGCTGCTGGGCGTTCTCTTCGAGCCGGCCGGGTCCAGCTAAATCGGACGAGGATCCGACCGACCGAGTTTCACCCGCTCGTCCCTCCCGATTTTCCCATGACGCCTAACGACACATTCGATTTCCCGACTGACACAGACGCTGTGTCAGTTCGGCACACGGCCTGGGCCGAAGTACCGGACCGGAGGGCCGGCAGGCCGTTTTTCGGGGACCAGCGGTGGGGCCTCGGAGTTGCCTTTGGTGAATCTCGCCGCGCCGGTCCAGAGGGCGCGGGAGACTTCATCGAGGAGACACCATGGTGGGTTCGAGATTCAGAGCATTCGTGGCGGCCGTGTTGGTCGCGTCCGGCGTTCGGGATGCGGCGGCACAGGATCGCCAGATCACCGGGCAGGTGACGCGCACGGCCGGCGGGCAACCGGTCGCGGAAGCGGCGGTGTCGGTGGTTGGGAGGGGTTCGTCGGTGCGCACGGGGCCGGACGGCCGATTTACGGTGAGCGCCCGGAACGGCGAGGTTCGACTCCTGGTTCGAGCCATCGGTTTCCAGCGGAAAGAGATCGCGGTGGCTCCATCGACGTCGTCGGTCAACGTCACCCTCGATCAGGACGTTTTCAAGCTCGAGGAAGTCATTGTGTCCGGGGCCGCGACCCAATCCGAGCGGCGGAACGCCAACACGGCGGTCTCGGTCGTGTCGGGTGATGACCTGACCAAAGTCTCGGCGCCGTCGATCGACGTGGCGCTCTCTGGCCGGATGGCCGGGGTATCGATCACGAGCAATGGCGGGGCGCCGGGTGGCGGGGCCCAGTTCCGCATTCGGGGCGGGACGAACACCGTCCTCGGTTCCTCCAACCCGCTCTATGTCATCGATGGCGTGATCTACAGCGACGTCCAAATTCCGAGTAACCGGAGCGCCATCAGTGCGGCCGGCGCCACTCAGGTTGCGGGGGGGAGTGGGGCCCAGGACGACCAAGTCAACCGGGCCGCGGACATCAACCCCAACGAAATCGCGAAGATCGAGGTCCTCAAGGGCGCGGCGGCGTCGTCGATCTACGGGTCCAAGGCGGCGAATGGCGTGGTGGTGATCACGACGCTTCGAGGCCAGCCCGGCAAGGTCAAGTTCAATCTGACCCAGCGGGTCGGGACGTTTCAGCTGCTCCGAGGCCTCCCGTATCGGGTGTTCAAGGACGAAGCGACCGCGGTGGCGGTTTTCGGCAACCGGGCCGCTCCCTATTTTGCCGGCGGGAAGGTTCCCGAGGCCCACGACCACTGGGCGGAGCTCTTCAACCGGAACGCCTTGTCGTACGAGACCGTGGTCGACATGAGCGGTGGATCGGAGTCCACGCGGTTCTTCGCGACGGCCACCTCGAAGCGGGACGAGGGCATCGTCCAGAACACCGGGTTCGCGCGTCAGGCGATTCGGATCAACCTCGACCAGAAGCTCAGCCCGAAGTTCGACGCCGCCCTCAGCATGAACTTCAACCGGGGTCTCCAGCAGCGCGGATTCGGCGGCAACGCCAACAACGACGCCAGCTACGGCTACGCGATCAGCTTGATTCCAAGCTTCGTGGATCTTCGCCAGCAGGCCGACGGCAGTTGGCCGCAGCCCCTCGGGTCGGGCACCAATCCGTTTCAACTGGCGGCGCTTGCTCGGAACAGCGAGGAGACGTATCGGTTTACCGGCGGCGTCAATCTGAGCTATCGGGCGATCACGACTCCGACCCGAACCCTGCAACTGACCACGAACGCCGGCTCGGACATCTTCAACGCGGCGAGCGATCTGTACTCGCCGAACGAGTTGTTCTTCGAGGCCTCGAAGGTCCAGCCGGGCACCTCACTCAAGGGGAGCGGGGCCAGCCGGTTGGTGAATCTGAGCGCCAACGCCATCCATACCTACGCGCCGAGCGGCGGTCAATTCGTCGCGACCACCTCGGCGGGCGCCCAATTCGAAACCCGACGGCTCCGAACCAACAACATCCAGTCGACCGGCCTCATCCCGGGCCAGTCGAACGTGAACCAAGGGGCGACCGTGGCGGCCGTCGAGGCCCTGACCCAAGAGCGGACGCTCGCCTTTTACGGCCAGCAGGACTTGCTGCTGTTCGACCAACGCCTCAACCTGACCGGCGCGGTGCGGGCCGAGCGGAGCAGCGTGAACGGCGACGTCGGGAAGTATTACTTATTCCCGAAGGTGTCGGGATCGTTCCGGCTCCCGAACACGCTGGGCAACGGCAGTGAGATCAAGCTTCGCGGCGCGTACGGTAGCACCGGCAACCAGCCGGTGTTCGGCCAGAAGTTCACCAACCTGGTGGGCGTCGTATTTGGCGGCAAGACGGGGTTGAACGTGGGCGGCGTGGCGGCGGGTTCCGCCGTGATTCGTCCTGAGCGGCTCTGGGAGATCGAGACCGGCGCCGACGTGAGCCTGTGGAACGGGCGGGTGTCGATCGAGGCCACAGCCTTCCAGCGGATCACCAAGGACCTGTTGCTCAACCGGATCCCGGCGATCACGACGGGCTTCATCGCGGAGGTCTTCAACGGCGGCCAACTCCGGAACGAGGGCATCGAACTCTCGCTCGGCGTGACCCCGGTGCAGAGCCGGAACCTGACCTGGACGGTGCGGAACACGTTCGTCACCCTCCGGAGCAACGTCGACTCGCTGCCGGTACCGGCCTTCAACCCGCCGAACGCAGGCTTTGGGGCGTTCTACGGTGCGGCCCGGCTCGAACAGGGCAAGTCGATCACCCAGATCCGCGGCAATTATCTCGACGAGACCAATACCCGCAAGGTCGGCCAGGTCGGGGATTTCAATCCGAGCTTCCGGATGGGGATCGCCAACGACCTCACGTGGAAGAACGTGTCGTTCAGCATGCTGTGGGACTGGCAGCAGGGCGGCAACGTCGTCAACCTGAACCAGAACAACTACGACCTTCAGGGCACGGCGGCCGACGCCGACACCCCGGCGGGCATCGAGCGGATCCGGCTCGCCAATCTGGGCGTGGCGACGATCTACGTCGAAGACGCGACCTTCCTCAAGCTCCGGGAACTGTCGGTGGGCTGGAGCCTGCCGAAGCGGATTGCCCAGTCGTTCGGCGCGGGGATCAGCGACGTCCGGTTGTCGGTGACCGGGCGGAACCTGCTGATGTTCACGCCCTACACGGGTCTCGATCCTGAGGTCAGCAACTTCGGGATTCAGGCGGTCTCGCGCGGTATCGACATCGCGCCGTTCCCGCCGAGCCGGAGCTTGTTCTTCAACCTTGCGGTGGGCTTCTAACCATGAAACGACCTATGACGATTCTTCGACGGACCATCCTGGCCACCGGCTTGGCCCTGGGCCTCGGGGCCTGCGGGAACTCGTTCGACATCCAGAACGAGAACGCGCCGACGCTCGACGACCTGGTTTCCGCGCCGACCCGCAACAAGCTGGCCCTGACGGCGATCGGGATCAACTCGCAAATTCGAAACGATATCGGAGCGGATATCTGGTGGTGGGGTGTCTTCGGCCGCGAAGGCTATAACCTCCAGGGTAACGACAACCGCAACACTGGTGAAATGATCCGGGGCCCGTTGGACGGAGGGTCCTTCGGCGGGGCGCTCCTGGCGGGCAAGTACCAGGCCCTTCGAACCATCGACACCTACCTGAAGGCGATTCCCGGCGCCGGCGACATGTCCGCGGCGGAGAAGGCCGCCTCCGCCGGGTTCGGCAAGACGATCAAGGCGCTCCAGCTGTTCCGGGCGATCCTCCGGAACGGGACCTACGGGGCACCGGTCGACGCCAGTCAACCGGTGAACGCCGAGCCTCCGGCGTTCCTGAGCGAGGCCAACGTGTACAAGCACGCGGTGGAGTTGCTCGAGTCCGCCAAGACCGATCTGGCAGCTGGAGGAAGCGCCTTTCCGTTCGCCACGCCGACCGGCATGGCCGGCTTCGCGACCCCGAGCACGTTCCTCCGATTCAATCGCGGTCTGCTCGCCAAGATCCTGGTCTTCCAGGCGTCGATGGCCGGCTGCGGCGCGCCGTGCTATACGGCGGCCGTCACGGCGTTGAACGAGTCGTTCATCTCGACCACGGGGTTGCCGGACGGGCTCGGGAACGGTGTCTACTACACGTTCTCGACGGCCGGGGGCGACCTCACCAGCCCCTTGGCCGTGTCGGCCACCAGCATCAGCTTCTTTGCCCACCCTTCGCTGGTCACGGGCGCGCAGAACCGGGCCAATGGTTCGCCGGATCTCCGGCGGCAGAACAAGATCATTGACTACACCGGCGACGGCGGCTCCCGGACGCTTGACGGGTTGACCGGGCGATACAAGTTCGCGGTGTATTTCACCTCGGGCAGCCCGGATTTGGCAAAGGGGATTCCGATCCTCAAGAACGAAGAGCTGATCTTGTTGCGGGCTGAGGCCAATCTCCAGCTTGGCAACACCCAAGCGGCGATCGACGACATCAACCTGATCCGGGCTCAATCGGGCGGGCTGGCGCCGACGACCTTGACGGCGGCGAGTCCGAAGGCCGACTTGATCACGGAACTGTTGTACAACCGGACCTATTCGTTGATGTGGGAAAGCGGCACCCGATGGTTGGATGCCCGGCGGTATGGCCGGTTGGGATCGTTGCCGCTCGACCGGACGGGGGACGTGACGTTTACCCGGATGCCGATTCCGACGGCGGAGTGCTTAGCCCGGAGTTTGCCGGACAACTGCACGCCGCCGGTCCAGTAGTTCGGAGCGGTTGATGGGGGCGAGCCCGGCGGCCGGTGGCCGTCGGGCTCGTTTTTCTTGGATACCGCCCGCCAATGAACTCGAACGAGCCGGCAAACGTGGCGGGGCTTGGTTCAATGCCATCGCGCCGGCGGTAAATCGCGTCGAATGACCAGCCAGGTCCAACGAGTGTTCCGAACGAGTCAGCAGGTGGCCCGGCCCGCCTGGCCGATATATTGTTGCAGCCGATCATAGGTGCCGCACCATTGAGAGATCACGGCGGGAGCCTGGCTCCGATCGCGCGCCGCCCGGCCATGTTCGAACCACGAGGAATCCATCGGATGACCGTCACCCGCCGTCGCTTCATCGAGACCGCCGCGCTCACCGGCGCCTGCGCCTCGCTCCCGAACACCGTCCTGGCCCGGATCCGCTCGGGCGACGCCCCGCTCCGGATCCTGATCCTGGGCGGCACCGGGTTCATCGGACCCCATCAGGTCCGGACCGCGATCGCCCGGGGTCATACGGTGACCGTCTTCAACCGCGGCCGACGCACGAGCGATGGCCTCCCGGCCGGCGTCGAGCAGCTGACCGGCGATCGCGAGACCAATGACTACGCCGCGCTCAAGGGCAAAACCTGGGACGCCGTCATCGACAATTCGGCCTACGTGCCCCGGTGGGTTCGCGAGGCGCGGGCCGCGCTTGAGAGCGCGGTGGGGCAATACGTCTACACCTCGACGTGCAGCGTCTACGCCCTCCCGAACGCTGGGGTAGTGGACGAAGACTCCCCGCTCGCGACCCTCGCTGACCCTACCACCGAAAAAGTCACCAACGAGAGCTACGGCGGGCTCAAGGTCCTCTGCGAGGCGGAGGTCCGCCGATTCGGCGGGGTGGTCACGATCGTGCGGCCGCACTACATCGTGGGCCCGGAGGATTCGACCGATCGGTTCACCTACTGGCCGGTCCGGGTCAAACGCGGCGGGGAAATGCTGGCGCCCGGTGCGCCCGATGATCCGTTCCAATTCGTGGACGTCCGGGACTTTGCCGGCTTCCTGATCCACCTGATCGAGCGGCGCACGGCCGGCACGTTCAACGCGGTTCGGCCGGCGTTGCCGCTCCGCCAAGTCCTCGAGACGATCCGGAAGACGACCGGCGCCACGGTGACGTTCACCTGGGTGGAGACGCCCTTCCTCCAGGAACGCAAAGTCCAGCTCCCGATGTGGGACCCGCCGGTGGGAGAAGGTCTGGGCGCAAATGCCACCAGCGCCAAGCGGGCCGAAGCGGCCGGACTCCGACGGACCCCGCTCGAGACCACGGTGCGGGACACCCTGGCCTGGTGGGAGGCCCAGCCCGAGGCGCGGCGAGCCAAGCCCCGGGCATTCCTTCCGACCGAGAAGGAGGCCGAGGTGTTGGCCGCCTGGCACGCGACCAAACGTTAGGTCGGGAGATCCGCGGGGGGGGGGGGCGGCCCACCGGAAGACTCCCGGCCCGCCGCGAGGCACTGTATGTTACGAACCGAAGCGGTCGTGCTGTGCCCTCGCCGTCGCTTTTTTGCCGTTGGGCACTCGCCCGACGGCAGGATCCGAGTGGCGCGAGGAATCCCCATGCGCGGCACTCTCCAGTCGATGGTCGTCATTTTCGCGTGCGCCGGTCTGACCTCCATCGCGCCCGCCCAGCCCCCCGCCCCCGGCCGTTCGGCGCCTCCGTCCCTAACAGCGTCCGACCTCGAGTCATGGCTCGACGGTATTGTCCCCGCCTCACTCCGTGACGGGGACATTGCCGGGTTGGTGATCTCGGTCGTGAAGGACGGCCGGGTGCTGCTCGCCAAAGGCTACGGCACCGCCGACATGGCCCGGAAGATCCCGATGACCGCCGAAACGGTGGTCCGGGCCGCATCGATCTCCAAGACGTTCACGGCCACGGCCGTCATGCAACTGGTGGAGCAGGGGAAGCTCGACCTCGACCGAGATGTCAACCAGTATCTCGATTTCCAGATTCCGCCCGCGTTCGGGCGGCCGGTGACGCTCCGGAACCTGCTGACCCACACGGCGGGCTTCGAGGAAACCTCGTACCCGCGAGAAAAAACGCCTCGCTCCCTGCGCGATCACGTGGTCGCGGTACCGGACCGGATCTTCCCGCCTGGCCGCGTGCCGGCCTACTCCAACTACGGTCTGACTCTCGCCGGCTACATTGTGAGCCGGGTGTCCGGGGAACCATTCGGCCAGTACGTCGAGCGCCACATCCTTGGTCCCCTCGGGATGGAGCGCTCGGTATTCCGTTTTACCCTGCCGGACCGGCTCGAGCCCGCCGCGAAGATTTACCCCGTGGCGTCCGCCGCCCCATACGCCGCAACGCTGTATAGCGAGCTCGCGGCCGAGGACGCCCCCGCCGCCGCCCTCGCCACGACGGCGCGCGACATGACCCGGTTCATGCTCGCTCAACTCCAGGCCGGCGCGCTCGACGGTACCACGCTGCTCCGCCCGGAAACCCTCCGGGCGATGCAGAGCCCGGTCGTGGTTCCGATTC
>JANMHX010000192.1:0-5633 GCA_031375485.1 Gemmatimonadota bacterium
CGACAGCGACGCCTTGGTCGCTGCGATGTCCGGGCTGGGGGGGCGCTAGATCATGGCCGACGAACCGGAACAGGACAATCGGACCGAAGAGCCGACCGCCCGGCGCCGTCAACAGGCGCGGGATGAGGGCCGGATTGTCCGAAGTCAGGAGTTCGGGGCCGCCGCCATGCTGCTGGCCGGGGCGCTGCTGCTCACCGGCTGGGGCGGGCGGGCCATCGCCGAGGAAGCCATCGTCTTGTTCCAGTCGATGCCGGCGCGGTTGCTGGCCGGGGAACCGTCCGCCGGTGGATTCACCGTCCTGATCCGGAGCGTCACCCTGCGAGCCGCGGCCGCCATGGCGCCGATGGCCATCGGCCTCGCGATCGTCGGCATCGCCGTCGGCCTGCTCCAAAGTCGGGGCAGCGCCTCCTGGAAGCCGCTCCAGCCTGATTTCAATCGGATCAATCCGCTGGCCGGCTTCGGCCGGATCTTCGGCACCGAAGCGGCGTTCAACCTGGTCAAGGCCGTGCTCAAGTTGACGGCGCTCGGGGCGGTCGTGGTGATGGTCCTGAAGGGAGCCTGGCCCCATTTCGTGGCGTTGGAAGAACAACGGCCGGCGGACATCGTGACCGCGCTCCGGTCCTCGACGCTTCGGATGAGTCTCGCGATCAGCGTCGCGTTCCTGGCCATCGGCGCCCTCGACTACGTCGTCCAGTTCTTCCGGCTCGAGAAGAGCCTCAAGATGTCCAAACAAGAAGTCATCCAGGAGCATCGCGATCAGGAAGGCGACCCGCAGATCAAGGCCAGGGTCCGCCAAATCGCCCGCCAGCGGAACCGGCAGCGGATGTTGAGCCAAGTGGCCAAGGCCGATGTCGTGATCACCAACCCGACCCATATCGCGATCGCCCTCAAGTATGACGTCGCGACCGGCGGAGCCCCGGTCGTCGTCGGCATGGGCGAACGGAAGTTGGCCGAACGAATCAAGTTGTTGGCCCGGCAGGCCGGAGTGCCCATGATCGAGAACAAGCCGCTGGCTCGTGCGCTCCTCGCCACCTGCAAGGTCGGCGCGCCGATTCCGCCGGCCATGTACGTCGCGGTGGCCGAGATTCTCGCGTACGTCTACAAGATGCGGGGCCGGAGTCTCACGGCCCTGGCTGATCGGCGATCCTGATGGCAGCCCCCGGCGTGCCGTCGACCTCCGCCGTACGGACCCCGCGCGGGCCGGCGTTGCCCGCGCCCGCCTCCGGCCGGGGCGGCAAGGCCGGCGGTAAGGCAAAGACCAAACCGGCCGTCAGCGCCTCGGCTGAGACTTACCTCGCCATCGGGGTCGTCATCATCGTCGGCCTGTTGATCGTGCCGCTGCCGGCGATGGCGCTCGATGGGCTCTTGGCTCTGAGTATCGGTCTCTCGATCCTCGTGCTGTTGGTCGCCATCTCGTCCAACGATCCGCTCGAGTTCAGCGTCTTCCCGAGTTTGTTGCTGTTGATCACCCTGCTGCGGCTCGGTCTCAACGTCTCGAGCACCCGGCTCATTCTGAGTCACGGGGCGGCCGGCAAGGTCATCGATGCATTCGGCAACTTCGTCATTGGCGGGAACTACGTCGTCGGGTTGGTCATCTTCATGATTCTCGTCGTGATCAACTTCATGGTGATCACGAAGGGCGCCGGCCGGATCGCGGAGGTCGCTGCCCGCTTCACGTTGGATGCGATGCCGGGCCGGCAGATGAGTATCGACGCCGACCTCTCGGCCGGCCTGATCGACGAGTCCGAAGCCAAGTCCCGCCGGGAGGAGATCGCCCGCTACGCCGACTTCTACGGCTCGATGGACGGCGCCGCCAAGTTCGTCCGGGGCGACGCGGCGGCGGGACTGGTGATCACCGCGATCAACCTGATCGGCGGGTTCATCATCGGCATGACCCAGCAGAACTTGTCGGCCGCCGATTCCTTGGCGACGTATACCCGGCTCACGGTCGGTGACGGCCTGGTGACCCAGATTCCGGCCCTGATCGTCAGCACCGCCGCCGGCATGCTGGTGACCTACGGATCATCGAACCCCGCCATGGGCCCGACCATCGGCAAACAGCTGCTGCGGTCGCCCCGGACCATGTACATCGCCGGCGGCATCCTGGCGACGTTCGCTTTGGTGCCGGGTTTACCCACGCTGCCGTTCCTGATTTTGAGCGGGCTCTCCGTGGGGGCGGGTTACCTCGTGCAAGCCGGCATCCTCGAGGCGGCGGCTGAGGACGAGCGGGTCCGGATCGAGGAAGCGACGCCGGCCCAGCCGTCCCAGGCTCCGATGAAGGAGCTGATGGCCATCGAGCCGCTCGAGGTCGAACTCGGATACGCCTTGGTTCCCCTGGTGGATGAGAGCCAGCAGGGCGATTTGCTGAAGCGCGTGTCGCTGACCCGCCAGAAACTCGCGGTCGAATTGGGCATCGTGGTGCCGCCGGCCCGAATTCGGGACAACATCCAGCTTCCCGCCACGGAGTACGCCATCAAGCTCCGCGGCATTCGGGTGGCCGGCGGGGAAGTGATGCCCCGGTTCCTGCTTGCCCTGAACACCTCCGGCAATGCGTCGCCGATCGAGGGCATTCAAACCACCGACCCGAGCTTCGGGATGCCGGCGGTGTGGATCACGCCCGATCTCCGGCTCGAGGCCGAGGCCACCGGGTATACCGTGGTCGAACCGACCACCGTCTTGTCGACCCATCTGATGGAAACCATCCGGCAGCACGCCGCGGATCTGCTCTCCCGCCAGCACACCCGCGAGCTGCTCGACGGCGTCAAGGAGAGCCATCCCGCGCTCGTCGACGATGTCGTTCCGGGCAAGCTGTCACTCGGCACGGTGCACCGGGTCCTCCAACGGCTCCTCAAGGAGGGTCTCCCAATCCGCGATCTGGTGAGCATCCTGGAGGCCTTGAGCGACGCCGCCGAGCAAACGAAGGACCCCGAGACGTTGACCGAGCACGTCCGGCGGGCGCTGGGGTCGGTCATTCTCCAAGTCCACGACCAGGGCGACGGGAGCATCCGCGGCATCACGGTCGGTCCCCGGCTGGAAGCCGCGTTGATGCAGCTGTTCAGCCCCCGGCCCCTCCGGGACGGTGCCCGGACCATGGACCCCGACGAGTTGACGGATGCCCTCCGGCGCCTGAACGACCTGGCCACGACGCACCGGCGGGACGGCCAGATGCCGACCCTGATTGCGCCGCCGAGCCTCCGAGTCGGCATCCGCCGATTGATTGAACCTGTCTTGCCGAAACTGCCGGTGCTCTCGTTAGGCGAACTGCCGACGCAGGCGCCGATCCTGAGCCTCGCCACCTGGGAGCTTGCCCGTGCCAGTTAAGACGCTGGTCGGCGACAACGTCGCCACCCTCTTGCAACAGGCCCAAGCGGCCATCGGCCCCGACGCGGTCGTCCTGCATGTGCGCCGGATCCGCGGCCCGGCCGGCCCGCGGTTCGAGGTGATCGCCGCCGATCCCGCTTCGGCGGCTCGCGGCATCGCGTTGCCGCAAGCCCCGCCCGTGGCGGCATTGGAGCTCATCGTCCCCGCGCAGCCGACGACCGGGCCGCTCGTCATCGCGCTCGTCGGGCCGACCGGAGCCGGGAAAACCACCACGGCCGCAAAGCTGGCCACCCATCCGCGGGTCTTCGGGAACCGCAAGGTCGGGCTCCTCGGCCTCGATACCTATCGAATCGGCGCCATCGAGCAGATCCGGACCTACGCCGCCATTGCCCGGTTGCCCTGCGAGGTGGCCTACGGCGTCGACGATCTCGATCGAGCCCGTCAGGCGCTGGCCGGCTGCGAGGTGATTCTGGTCGACACGCCGGGACGGAGTCCCCGCCAGCGCCAGGATCGTGAATTCACCGAAGAACTCCTTCGCCGGATCGCCCCGACCGAGGTGCACCTGACCATTCCAGCCGGGACCGCCGGCCATCTGGCCCGCGCGATGATCAAGGATCTCCGGTCGCCCCGGGTGAGCCATTTGCTGGTGACGAAATGCGATGAGGCGCCGGACGAGTTCGGTCTCTTCGAAATGGCGGTTGATCTCAAGCTGCCGGTCCGGTGGGCCACCGACGGCCAGGATGTGCCCTTCGATCTGCGGCCGGCGGCGGAGGCGGTGGCGGCGGTGCGGGCCAGCCGGTTCGAGCCGGCCCGCCAGGAGGTCATGGCATGACCGACCAGGCTTTGGGCCTTCGTCAAATGATGGCGTCCACGCCAACGCTCGAGCCCGAGTCCGCCAAGCCGGTACTGGTGGTCGGCAGTGGCAAAGGGGGCGTCGGGAAATCGGTGATCTCGATCCTGATCGCGCACGCGCTCTCGGAACGAGGTCTTCGAGTGCTGCTGGTCGACGGGTCGCAGAACCTCGGGCATCTCCACGTGATGCTCGGGGTCTCGGTGAGTGCCCGCCTCGAGCATGTCTATCGGGGCGACGCCGAACCCGCCTCCCTGATCCGGCCGGTGACCGAACGGCTCTCGCTCCTTGCCAGTGACTCCGGGGCGGAGGCCCTCTACGGTCTCGCCGCGGTCGATCAGGCCCGGCTTCACCACCGGCTGGCGGCCGCGTACCACGAGTTCGACCTCGTGGTCGTCGACGCCGGCCCGGGCGTCGAAACCGCCGTCCGATTGGCCACGATGGGTGGCACCCGGCTGGTCGTCGTGACGGTGCCCGAGGTCGCGGCGCTGACCGATGCCTACGCCTTGATCAAGCTGGTCCACGCGCAGCTCCCGTCGTTGCCGATGGACGTCATTGTGAACCGGACCAGCGAGCCGACCGACGGCGACCAGGCGTTCGATCGTCTGGCCTACGCGGCGGAGCGATTCCTCGGCCGGGCGGTCGGGAACTTGGGCGGGCTGCCGGAGACCGCGGCCCTTCGTGACACCATGAAGCGTCCGGGCGCCCTGCTGACCGATGAAAACCTGGAAGACCTCCGCCGCGCGATTCGTGATCTCGTGGTGAACCACTTGCCGGCGGAGGCCTTCTTGGTTCCGGCGGCGCTACCGACTGAAAGAGTCGTATGACGACAGTCACTGACGTGCTCTGGGAGCGGTTCTCGACCACGGGCGATGTCGACGCCCGCTCACAGCTGCTCGACCGCTATCTCGGTCTCGTCCACCACAGCGCCCGGGATATGGCGAACCGGGTCGGGCATGCCGTCGAGTTCGAGGATTTGTTGAGCGCGGGAACGATCGGATTGGTCCAAGCTCTGGAGGGGTTTGATCTGAGCCGCGGGCTGGCCTTCAGCACCTACGCGATGCGGCGGATTCGGGGGGCCATTCTCGACGAACTGCGGAGCCGCGACTGGCGCCCTCGGAGCGTCCGGTCCAAAGGCCGCCAGTTGGCGGCGGTGGTCGTTGCCCTCGAGACCCGGTTCGGCCGGGCGCCCGGCCCCGAGGAGGTGGCCCGGGCCATGGGCATCGATCTCAAGACCTACTATCGAATGAAGGAAGATGTCGATGGCGGCGTCATGGTGTCGCTGGCCGGGACGGTGGCCCGCGGGGGCGATGACGCCCTGAAACTCGAGGAAACCCTTGCCGACCCCACTGGGGACGAGGCCTTCGAGGACGTGGGCCGGCGGGAGACCTTCCAGCGCCTCAAACTCGCCATCGGGCGGCTGCCCCCGCGGGAGCGGACCGTGCTCTCCCTCTACTACTAC
>JANMHX010000283.1:0-10460 GCA_031375485.1 Gemmatimonadota bacterium
TACTGCTCGGCGACCCAGATCGAGGCCCGCATCTCGTCCAGCGTGCCGCCTTCGCGGCCCCGCATCGCCGGGGAGGCCATGGCGAAGAGATCGCGCCGGAGGTCGGCTTCTCGGATCGCGCCGATGGCGCGCGGAATCCCCGGCGAGGCCGACGGGGTGGCACGCTGCGCGGCGAGCCTCCCCGGGAGAGCGAGCAGGACGAACAGAAGGATCCGCATGGAGTTGATCGCCATTCGCCGCTACTTGCCCGTTGCCGGTTTGCTCGCCGCCGCCTGAGTCTTCCGCGCTTCGGACAGGATGTAGGCCCGGACCGATTCGACCTGCTCGGCGTTCAGGAACTTGGAGAAGCTGACCATTCCCTTGGCCGTGCGGGCGCCATCGATGACCACCGACTTGAAAGCCTCGGGCGACAGGATCGTCGGGGAGGTTTTCAAATCAGGCAGGTAGCGGCCACTGGCGTTGGCGCTGTGGCAGACGAGACAGTTCAAGTTGTAGGCGGCCATTCCGGCCGCGGCATCGCCGGTTGACGTTACCCCGGCCAGGTCGATCGACACGGGGACGGGTGTGGGATACGGCGCGACGGTCGCGGTCCCGCCGAGCTTGAACACCAGCAGCCGGCCCGGGAGCCGAGGCCGGTCCGGCAACGCCCATGAGGTCACCAGAGCCATGGCGCCACCCTGACCCACCATCACCGCCACGTACTGTTCGCCGTCGACCGCATAGCTGGCGGGCGCGGCGATGATCCCGTTGCCAGCCTCATAGCTCCAGACTTTGGTACCGTCCTTGGCCGAATAGGCCGCGAACCGGCCTTCAGCGGTCCCTTGGAACACCAGACCGCCGGCTGTGGCCAGGATCCCGGCGTTCCAGAACGAGGGATGATCGACGGTCCATCGCGCTTCCTGCTTGGCGGGGTCCCAGGCGACCAGCTTGCCTTTGAGCATGGCCTTGAGCGCTGCCCGTTTGGCGGGCTCGTCCGGCAGGCCATTCAGATCGGGACTGATGCCGATGTTCCAGGCCCCCTCGCGGATCGCGAAGTTCCCGTCGTTGCCGTAGACGAACGGTACGTCCATGGCGGGGACGTAGACGAGCCCTTCGGCCGGATCGAATGCCATCGGATGCCACCCGTGGCCACCCTGCGGCCCGGGAAACACCAGCGTCGGAGTCTTCTCGTATCGGATCCCCGGGGCCTCGATCGGCCGGCCGTCGGTACCAATCCCGGTGGCCCAGTTGATCGTCGTATAGGGCTTGGCCGAAATCAACGTTCCGGTGGCCCGGTCGAGGACGTAGAAGAAGCCGTTCTTTGGGGCCTGCATCAGCACCTTCCGCGGGGTGCCGTCGATGGTCAGGTCGGCCAGGATGATGTGCTGGGTCGCGGTGTAGTCCCAACTCTCCCCCGGTGTGGTCTGGTAGTGCCAAGCGTACGCCCCGTTGTCCGGCTTCAGCGCGACGATCGAAGCGAGGAACAGATTGTCGCCCTTGCCGCCCGAGCGCTGCATGTGGTTCCACGGCGACCCGTTCCCGACGCCGATGTAGAGGAGATCGAGATCCGGATCGTAGGCCATGGCGTCCCACACCGTCCCACCGCCGCCGGAGGTTTTCCAGGCGCCATCGAACCAAGTGGCGCCTGCCTTGGCGGCCATGATGCTGTCGGAGGCCGCGCCGTCGGGCTGGCCGTCGGCGTTAGGCGTGGTGTAGAACCGCCAGACCAGTTTCCCGGTTTCCGCATCATAGGCCGAGAGGTAGCCGCGAACCCCGTACTCGGCGCCGCCGTTCCCGATCAGCACCCGGCCTTTGACCACTCGCGGTGCGCCGGTGATGGTGTAGGGCTTGGACTGATCGAGGGTGACCACCGACCAGACTTCCGCGCCGGTCTTGGCGTCGAGCGCGATCAACCGGCCGTCGAGGGCGCCGACGAACACCTTGCCGCCCCAGAGCGCCGCCCCGCGGTTGACCACGTCGCAACACGCCGAGAAGCCGCGGGATCCGTCGACCTTCGGGTCGTAGGACCAGAGCGGTTTCCCGGTCTTGGCGTCGAAGGCAAAGACCTTGGACCAGGCGGTGGTCGTGTAGAGCACGCCGTCGACCATCAGCGGCGTCGCTTCCTGGCCCCGGTCGGTGTCGAACTCGGCACTCCAGGCCAGGCCGAGTTTGTCGACCGTGGCGGCGGTGATGGCGGCGAGGGGGCTGAACCGTTGCTCCGAGTAGGTCCGGCCCGTGGTCATCCAGGCGGCGGTGTCGGCATCGGCGGCGGTGAGCCGGGCGGCGTCCACCGGCTTGGGCTTGGCCGCCGGACTGCAGCCGAGAACCACCAACGACAATGCCGGCGCCAGCCGGCAGACGAGTGACCGCATCATCTTCTCCTTGAGATCAGGTCCATGAAGCGAACCGAAGCCTCAAGGTATCGTCGGAATCCGGCGGTGCCTAGGTCGTAGGTATCGGCCGGCGAGGACCGGCACCGGGCGACTGCCCTTACCGACCCGCTCGGCCGCCCGCATATTGAGTTACACCTCACCCCAGACGACGCCCTTGCCCCTGGATCCCGCGGTACAAACCCTGCTCGACACCCTCGCGGCCGCGGGCCAACCCCCGATGGAACAGTTGACGCCGGCCGAAGCTCGGGCCGCCTTCGCCCCGTTCGCCGAGTTGGCCGGACCACCGGAGCCCGTCGCCGGGGTTCGGGACACCACGGCTCCCGGTCCGGCGAGCGACATCCGGTCCGGGTGTATACCCCGAGCGGCAGGGGGCTGTTCCCGGCGTTCGTCTACGGCCCGGTACCCTGAGCCGGTGCGCAAGGTGTAGCGGCCGTCGTACATCGGGTTGCCTGAAGATCCAGAACCACCTCATCCGAGTCGGGCCCATGATTGATCGATCGTTCAGCCGCCGCGAAGTGCTCGCCGCCCTGGCGTCCGTTGCCGCCCTGCCCCTCGGGTCCGGGTGCGGACGCGAGCGCACCGCCTCCCCCGCTCCGAGCGAGACCGACGCGCTCGCGCTGCTCGACCGCGTGGCGGACGACCTCCTCCGCCTCTTCCCGGAGAGCGCCACCTCGCTCGGCATCGACACCGGGGCAAGAGCGGGGCTCCGATCGCTCCTGGCCGACCGCTCCGAAGCGGGCAAGCAGCGGGTGGCGGAGCAGCTCCGCACCGACCTGGCGCGGGTCACGGCCTTCGACGTGAGCGGCCTCTCTCACCCGACCCGCACCAGCTTCGAGGTGGTGCGGAGCGCCTACGCGACGGCGCTCGACGGTTTCGCCCTCCCCTACGGCGACATCACGGTCGGGAGCTGGCGCAACACGCCGTACGTCGTGATCCAGAACGTCGGCGCCTACCTCGACCTCCCCCGCTTCTTGGACACCGATCATCGGATCGAGACCGCCGCGGACGCCGAGGCATATCTCGCGCGGATGCAGTCGTACGCGACCCAGCTCGACGGAGAACTCGGGCGGATGCAGGCGGCCCGCGGAGCCGGGCTGGTGCCGCCGGCTTTCCTGATCGACAAGGCGGTCCGGCAGATGGGCCTCTCGGCGAAGAACGCACGCGAGGGCGGGTCGCTCGTCGAGTCGATCGCCCGGAGGACCCAGTCCATCGCCGGGGATTGGGCCGCCCGCGCCCGGACGATCGCCGGCCAGGAAATCGCGCCCGCGCTCGAGCGGCAGATCCAGGAACTCGAGGCCGAACGGGCCGTCGCGACCAACGACCCCGGGATTGCCGCCCGGCCCCATGGCGAGGAGTTCTACCGGTGGGCGCTCCGGGCCTCGACCACCACGACCATGTCGCCGGACGAGGTCCACGCGCTCGGCCAGAGCGAGCTCGAGCGCCTGCACGGGGAGATGGAGCCGATCCTCAAGGAGATCGGCTACTCGAGGGGCACGGTGGGCGAACGGATGCAGGCCCTGGCGCAGGATTCCCGCTACCAGTTCTCCGCGGGCGACCCGGGCCGCGCCGAAATCATGGCGTTCATCCGGGATCGCCTCGACTGGATCAAGGCCCAGATGCCGCGCGCCTTCAACCCGCTCGTCGATCCAAACATGGAAGTGAAGCGGCTCCCGCCCGAGGAGGAGCCGGGCGCTCCCGCCGCCTACGGTGGCGCCGGGTCGATCGACGGCAAGATTCCCGGCCGGTTCTGGATCAACCTCCGGACCACCGACCTGCACAGCAAGTACAGCCTGGCCGACCTCGCCTTCCATGAAGCGATCCCCGGCCACATCTGGCAGGGCGAGTACACCCACACCATGCCGACGATCCGCCAGATGCTCGGGTTCAACGCCTACTCGGAGGGATGGGGACTCTACGCCGAGCAGCTCGCCGACGAACTCGGCGCCTACGCGGACGATCGGGTCGGGCGGCTCGGCTACCTCCAGTCGATCGCCTTTCGCGCCTGCCGGCTGGTGGTCGACACCGGGATCCACGCCAAGGGCTGGACTCGCGAGCAGGGCGTGAAGTTCTTCGTCGACCGGAACGGGTCGAACCCGCTGGAGGTCGCGAGCGAGGTGGACCGGTACTGCTCGTGGCCGGGCCAGGCGTGCGGCTACAAGGTGGGGCACAGCGAGATCAACCGGCTCCGCACGAAGGCGATCACGGCGCTCGGCGCCAGGTACGACTTGAAAACGTTCAACGACACGGTGGTGCGCGGCGGGAACGTGCCGCTCGACGTGCTCGGCAAGAACGTCGACGAGTATGTCCGGGCCGCCGGGCGGTAAGGCGAAGGGCCTCAACCGGGCCTGCGGTGCAGCTCTGGCCTTGACAGTTCCACTATAGTTACACAACTTAGATTCAAACCGTTGCAGCCCGTCCACCACCGAATCGAGCTCCGGATGGCCATCCTCATCAGCAAGACCCGCGCACAGGGCGCGTCGGTCGTCACCACCCTCCCCGCCGAAGTGGCCCGGCGTCTCGCCGTCACGGCAGGGCAGGAACTCGAATGGATCGAGGACGGGATGGGCGGCTTCCGGGTCGTACCTCATACCTCGGATACCATCGAAGCGCTCGCGGCCCACGAGCAGATCATGGTCGAATACGACGCGGTGTTTCGCGCCCTGGCCAAGTAGCCACTCGACCGGTGGCGGCTGAACCGCGATGGCTCACCGAAACCATGCTGCTCGCCATCCACGCCCAACAGGTGGAGCGGTTCGGCGGTGCCCACGGGGTGCTCGACCACAACGTGGTGCTGTCCGCGCTGGCTCGCCCGCGCCAGCGCTGGAGCTACGACGAATCGGCCGACCTGGCTGACCTCGCGGCCGCGTATCTGGTCGGGTTCGCGCGGTCCCAGGGTTTTCGCGACGGCAACAAGCGCACCGGATTGGCCACCGCACTCGTCTTCCTGGCCCAGAACGGCGCTACGCTGCATGTTCCGGGGGCGGAGTTGTACGCGATCACGATGGCGGTGGCGACCAATCAGGCCGGTGACCCCGAAGTCGCGGCGTATCTGCGCGGGCGGTTGCCGCGAAGGAGCGAGAGTTGACCCATGAGTGAGATCGTCAATCGGCTCACCCTTGCCCTCGCCGACCGATACCGGATCGAGACGACCCACCCTTCGTCAGGTACCTTGCGACGGGCGAAGGGCATTCCTATTCCTGACTCCTTATTCCTCCGCCCGAAGGTATCAGTGACTCGCTTGACCTCGCATCTGGAGAGTCCGTGATGTCGGATTCCGACTCCCCGTCGTCGCCTGGCGACAGCGCGATGATCGCTGCCGGCACGGTGGTCGGCGCGTTCACCCTGCTCCAACCGCTCGGCGAAGGCGGCATGGGCGAGGTCTGGGAAGCCGAGCAGCACCATCCGCTCCGTCGTCGTGTCGCGGTCAAGTTCCTCAAGCTCGGGCTCGATACGAAGGCGTTCCTGGCGCGATTTGAGATTGAGCGGCAGGCGCTCGCCGTCATGGATCATCCTGGCATCGCGCGGGTGCTCGACGCCGGTGCGACTGCGAGCGGCCGCCCCTACTACGTGATGGAACTCGTTCGCGGCATGCCGTTGACGGATTTCTGTGACACCCACCGGCTCATGACCGAACGCCGCCTCGAACTCTTCGGCCAGGTCTGCCACGCCGTGCAGCATGCGCACCAGAAGGGCGTGATCCATCGAGATTTGAAGCCTTCCAACGTACTCGTCACGATGGTGGACGATCGCCCGGTTCCCAAGGTGATCGACTTCGGCATCGCGAAGGCGGTCGGCGGAAGCTTGACCGACCTCACTTTCTTCACCGAGATCGGCCAGCCCCTCGGTACTCCGGCGTACATGAGCCCGGAGCAGTGGGAACAGGGCCAGTTCGATGTCGATACCCGCAGCGACGTGTACAGCCTTGGCGTGATCCTCTACGAGCTGCTGGTGGGTCGCCTGCCGAATGACACGGCACGCCTGATGCTCGTGGGGAACGCCGTGGCGCAGATGATGCGCGAGATCACGCCACCTGCGCCGAGCGCGCGGGTGAAGAGCCTTGGGCCGGAGACCAACGCCGTGGCGCACGCGCGCGGCACCGATCCACGCGGCCTCTCGCGCGAGCTGAGGGGCGACCTGGACTGGATCACGCTCAAAGCGATGGATCCCGATCGGAGCCGACGGTACGACACGGCGCACGCCATGGCGCAGGACATCGCGCGGCACCTGCACGCCGAACCGGTCAGTGCGAGGCCGCCGAGTCTCCGGTATCGTGCGGGGCGCTTTGTGCGGCGCAATCGCACCGGTGTCGCGCTCGCCTCGATTGTGCTGCTGGCCGGCATCGGCTTCACCGGTCAGACCGTCGCGCAGGCCCGGCGGCTCAAGGTGGAGCGCGATCGAGCGGAGCTGGCGGCGAGGATCGCAGGGGCCAATGGCGAGATGTCGATGGCGCTCCTCACTCTCGTGGAGTCCGACTCCGGGAGCATGACGGCCGACCAGCGGCTGGAAAAGGTCCAGGCCATGATGGACAAGCAGTTCGCCGGCGATCCGATGGTGCAAGCCTCGCTCCTGATAACGCTCGCCGACCGCTACGGTCAGCTGAACCAGATGGGGAAGCAGGTCGCCCTGACTGGACTTGCTGCGGCCAAGGCGCACGAGGCGGCCGACCCCCTGCTCGAAGCGCGGTTCCGGTGCCTCGCCGCCTGGATCCACTTCCGGCTCGACCAGCCAGATACCGCCAGTCAGCAACTCGCTACGGCACTCGCACTGCTCAAGTCCCCGCGCGTGGCCGAGCGCGTGCCGGCCGAAATCGCCTGTAATACGGCACGGTCCACGCAGTACGCGCTCCGACAGCAGTTCGACTCGGCCGTGGGCAGCACGCGCGCCTCCGTGCAGCTGCTCGAATCGATCGGCGACACGCTCAGCAGCGACTACAGTGTTGCGCTCAACAACTTCGCGCAATCGCTCAGCCAGGCGGGACGGTCGCGCGAGGCGTCCGACGTGCTCGGGCGCCTGGTCCCGATGCTGGTGCGAAAGGGCGGTGAGAACTCCACCGGCTTGCTTGTGATCGTCTCGAATCGCGCGGGCGTTGCCCTGCAATTGGGCGAATTCGCGACCGCTCGGGCGCTGCTCGAGCGAGAGGCCGCACGACTGCGGACGCCGGGTTCCGCCACGCCGCTGCCGCCGATGATAGGGTACCGACTGATCATGACGTATCAGCAGCTCGGCCTGGCAGACAGCGTGCGCCGCCTCGCCAGCGCATTGCTCGACGACACCACACTCGGTCTGCCGCCGTCGGGGCTTCTCGACGCCCGTGTGGCCCTCGCCGACGCCGAGCTGCAATCCGGTCGCACCGCCGTCGCGCGGCGTGAGGCTGCGTTCGTGGCGACGAGGGTGGCGCAAATGGCCGGCGCTCCTCCGCGCGGGCGGGTCCGGGCAGCGCTGCTCGACGCGGCGATCCTGCAAGCCGAAGGGCAGAACGCGCAGGCACTCGACTCGTTGCAGCGGTTCCTGACCTCGGTCGGCTACAAGCCCGGCATTCGAGCAGAGGGCTGGCTTGCGCCGCTGCTGCTGCGCGCGAGCGCTTGTGCGTTGGCCACGGGCGACCACGCCCGAGCGTCAGCGTTCGCGCGTGACGCGCGCGCGGCGGCCAGCGTGGACGTGCTGGCAGGAACTCAGAGTGCGTTCGTCGGCGAGGCTCTCGCCGCAGAAGCGCGGGCGCTCTGGGCCCAAGGCGACCCGAGTGTTGCCCGGGAACTCGCCACGAAGGCGCTCGGGCCGCTGCGGTACGGTTACGGAGACGGGCATCCGGCGGTCGCGGCGCTGGTTCGCTGGGTCGCCGAAATCAAGCCCTGAGCCTCGACGGCAGCGACTGCAAGGAGACTCGAGCCGTCGACTCCTCTACTCCGAGCCACCATGACCGACCCGCCGGCCCGCCTCGCGGCGGCCCTCGCTGACCGATACCGGATCGAGCGGGAACCGTTTGTGCCTCAGATCCTCGGCGAGGTAGCCGGTGGCTATGCCGCCCTGCCCGAGCTCCCGCTCGACGGCGTAACGATCCTGAAGGGCTACTCTGAGGCGATCCGGAACGTCAGCCATGGATCTCGGTGGGAGAGGTGCCCGCAATCTGCACCCGACCGGCGGCCGGCGCGAGCGACTGACCCACCCGCTCAGCAGGCTTCAATGCCTCAACGAACCGCCGTGAGACTGTCCACCCGCCAGGGCACGAACCCGAACCGCCGCGATACGTGCGCCCGGACCGTAGGGGCGCTCGTTCCCTCGGGGGCCAGGTCGACGGTACCGGTCCGGCCAATGCCGCTCTGCCCCACCATCCGGGATCGCAGGACCACCATCGCTTCCCCACCGGGCGGGGTCGCCGCCCGGATCGCGGGACCTTCGGGTCCCGGCGTGGTGGACTCGGCGACCAGGTTGGCGACAAAGAGCAGGAACACCAGCGACAGACCGTTCAGCAACCGGCCGACCGGACGAGTCGGCCCGTCCGCCGACCGGAGCAGGGCCCACACCCGGTCCCGCTCAGCCCAGATCAGAATGCCGAGTAACAGGGTGTAGATCGTGACCAGGTACTTGACCCCGGGAAACCCGAAGCCGAAGTCCATTGCCGTGATGTTGAGCGCCACGGGAAAGAGGGCCAGCGCCCCGGCAAACGCCGTCCGCGGAAAGAGCAGCATGATCCCGGGCACCAACTCGCAGAGCGCGATGAACCGCGCGTAGGACGGTGAGAAGCCATAGAACGCCCAGACCAGGAACGGCCCGTTGGCCGTGCTGCGGGTGATCGTCCACTCATCATAGACGAACTGCCCGCCGAGCAGCTTGACGGTGCCGTACGAGATGAAGACCACGCCGAGGAACCGGCGGATCATCACGAGGGGAATCAACGCACCACCTTCCCCCGGGCGAGCATCGCCTCGACCCCGTTGTCCGGGCCCGGGGTCACCCGAACCCGCTTGAACCCCTCGACCGTCTGGACGATGAAGGTCAGCACCCCGTCGGCGCCCATGTACCAACTGCCCGGGTCGGCGAGCGGCCCGCGCCCCTGGCCGTCGAACTCGAAGACCACGTTGCCGTCGAGGAATACCTGCATGTCCTGGTTGTTGGGCGCCATCGCGATCCAGAAGAGGTGCTTGGCGTCGGGCGTGAAGGTGGGCAGCTCGATCCGCGGGGTGGTGCCATGCGCCACGGCGCGGCTGCCGACGAAGATGGCAAACTGACCGGTGTACTGGGTGCCGGGGTAGCCGTAGTGCATCGTGGTCTTCGAGTCAGGGCTCCAGATGTACTGGACCGCGAGGCCCTTCTGGACCTGCCCGAAGGCTACCGAAGTGCTGGACGCCTGCGGCTTGTGGTCGACCATGACGGTCCCTGAGGTGGCACCCGGTGCCGTGACGGCGTACGCCGTCCGAAGGCCGTCGGGGCTGAAGCGAAACTCGTCCGCCCACATCCGGGCTGGCGGTGGGGTGACCTTGCCGTCCACCACCACGACGGTCGCCCCGTTGAGCGACGGCACGTAGCCCACCCGCCCGCCCTTCCCCAGCGCGATCGGGAACGTGCTCCGCCCGTAGCCGTTCTCGGATTCCTGGTCCCCGGTGATCACGAACGACTTCGCGCCGGCGCCGACCGTGTAGACCGGCTTGCCGGTGTCGGTCCAGCGTACGCTGTCGATCGCCTCGTACTCCCGCTGTTTCACCCCGTCCACGATCAGGTAGTTAGGCACGCCGGGAAGGCCGACCTTCGTGGCCCAGTGTTTCCCGTCGGCGCTGAACTGGATCGGCCCCATGAACTGGGCCTCGCTGCCCGGCACCTTGACCCCGCCGACGTGGAGGAACGTGATCTCGCCCTTCGGTTCGTTGCGACCCACCTTGATCACCGCCAGCGAGCCGACCGGGGCGGTGAAGACCTCGGTCTTGAAGGCGCGGATGATGGGACGGCCGTCGAGCAACAGCTCGGTGACCTGGGGGCCCACGCGGGGGATGGTGATCCGCTGGGTGTAGAGGTGGAGCCCGTCGCCCGTGAAGACCGGGGTGAAGCCGAGGGTGGGCGCCGGCTTCCCGTCCACCATGAGGACCTTCTGGTTGG
>JANMHX010000377.1:0-9033 GCA_031375485.1 Gemmatimonadota bacterium
CGCTGGCCAGCAACGGCTCGGCCCGATCGTCGGCCGGCTCGATCAACTCGCTCAACCGGTTCCCGATGAAGACGGCCTCGGCGATCAGCAAGTCGGCCGGGTCGGGATGGGACTCGTGCCACTCGAGCAGCTTGTGGCGGGCCCAGACCCCCACTGCCTTCTTCACGCCGAGATGAGAGAACCCATCGATCTCCGGGTACCGCGCCAGAATCACCGGCGTCTCGAACGCCGACCGCGCCGCATCCCACTGGAGAAGATGGATCCGCCGGCCCGCCCGATGTCCGAGCAACGCGAGCTGCCGCACCAAGAGGCTCTTCCCCACGCCCGGAAGTCCGGCCATGAACACCATCCGCTGCCCGGCCGCCAAGGCCTCGAACCGGCGGCGAACCACCGAACCGGGCGGGAGAATGATCCCGTCGGTCATCGCTACTCCGGTCCGGCCGGTTCGTGGTGGGCCCGAAGCGCCACCAGGAGGCCCCGGCCCATCTGGCGGCCGGGTTCGGTATGCAACCGGTCCGCCACCAGGCCATCAAGATAGGTCAGGTACTCGGCAACCGAATAGGCGAACCACTCCCGGACGGTGTCCAGACCAAACGGCGTGATGAGCCAGAGCTTGTCGGCATCCTTGACCACAGCGTCTTCGACCGAGCGGGGCGCATGGCGGGTATCGTGCCCGTCGATGATCGCCGCGATGGCCTCGGCCGGAACCTCGGGCCAGCCGACCGCCGCGAGAATCTCCCGCGCGATCCGGACGCCCTCAACCTCGTGTTGGCGGCGGAGGTCCGGGTATTTGAGATGGGGACCGAAAGCGCCAAGGATCTTGTCCTCCGGCACGGTGCTCCAGCCCACGTCGTGGAGCAGAATCGCGGGCAGGGCAATTTCCGGCCGGGCGCCGCAGGAGGGCACTAACTGCTCGGCAAACCGGAACGAGTACCGGGTGTGCTCGTCGTTCCGGCGGACGCCGAGGTAGGGAAGAGCCCGCTCCCAGAGCGCGGCGTAGGTCATCGCGCCGCGCCGCGAACCCGGGGGAGTTTGCGGAACCGGTCGACGTCGGGCAAATCCCCAACCGGCACGTCGATGATCGCCGGGCCCCCGCCGTGGAACGCGGCCCGGATGGCGGTCTTGAGTTCCGCCGCAGTCCGGGCCCGATAGCCCGCCGCGCCAAAGGCCTCGGCCAGCTTGACGAAATCGGGATTCACCAGATCGGTGGCGATGATTCGGTTGCCGTACAGTTGGCGCTGCATCTGCTGGACGTTGCCGTACTGCCCGTTGTTGAACACGATGGTGACGAGCCCGATCCGGTGTTGTACCGCCGTGGCCAGCTCTTGGACCGCGAACATGAACCCGCCGTCGCCCGCGATCGAAATGACCGGCACTTCGGGTCGCGCCACCTTGACGCCGAGTGCGGTCGGAAACCCGAAGCCCAAGGTGCCTTGATAGCCGGTCGTGATGAAGGTCCGCGGGTGATAGACCGGGAAGATCGCCCGGGCCGAGAAGCCGACTTGGGTCAGTTCCTCGACGAAGATCCCGTCCTCGCCGAGTTCATCGCGAATCACCGTCAGGAACTCCCGCTGCGGCGCGAGGAACGCGGTGTCGGCCTGCCATTTCGCGGCATGCGCCTGCATTTCGGCTTGGCGCGAGGCCCGGACGGGCGCCGCGCGGGCGACCCGCTCGATCAACGGGCTAAGCGCATCCTCGGCCCGGGCGGTGATCGCGATGGCCGGCGGGTGAATCCGGCCATGGGCCTCCGCATCCACGTCGATCCGGATGATGGTGAGATCATCGTCCACGCCCCAGGATTGGAGCGGCACCCGGAGGTTGGTGCCGATGGCCAGCACCACGTCCGCATCCTTCCAGAGCGGATGGGCCGCCGGCTGGACCAAGCTCAAGTGATGCCGGCTGTCGAGCACCCCGTGCCCGGTCCGATGGGCTACAACCGGCGCTTCGAGCATCTCGGCCAGCTGCCGGACCTCGGCCGAGACGCCTAACGCCCCGCCGCCCACGAAGATCAGGGGCCGGCGGGCGCCGGCCAGCCGCCGGGCAGCGGCGGCAATCACGTCGAGGTCGAGGGCCGGATACTCGGCGGGCAGCCGGACATCGGGCTCGGACACCGCCGCCCGGCGCTCGAGGACATCCATCGGGACTTCGAGTCCGACCGGACGCGGCCGTCCGGAGCGGAGTTGCCGGAAGGCCTCGGCGATCAGACCGGGCGCCGCGGCTGGGCTCTCGATCCGGGCCGCCCACTTGGTCAGCGAACGCATCACCCCCAGCTGATCCGGAATCTCGTGAAGGATGCCCTGCTGCCGCCCGATCGACGGGGAGGGAATCTGTCCGGTCAGGCAGAGGACCGGCGCGTTCAGCGCATAGGCGGTCGAGAGGGCAGCCGTGCTGTTGAGGAACCCCGGTCCCGGGACGACGCTGTAGACCGAAGGCCGCCCGGTAGCGAGCGACTCGCCTAACGCCAGGTATGCCGCGCCCTGTTCATGCCGGGTGTGGATGACCCGGATCCGGTCCCGGGCGTCGTACAGGGCATTGTAGAGCCAATCGTTCTGAATGCCGGGTAGGCCGAAGACGGTGTCCACCCCTTGGGCCACCAGCCCCCGGACGACCGCTTCGCCGCCGGTCAACATGGTCTCGGTCATATCGTTCCTTGCAGTGACGCCAGGGCGTCGATGACCCGCTGGGTGGTCGCGGGCAGGCCGATACTGATTCGGAGACAGCGGACCTGCCCCGGCCCCGCGACCGACCGGACCTGGATCCCGTGCTCGGCCAGCCGGTGGAAGGCCTGATCCGGGTCCGCCGGCGCCGCCAAGATGAAGTTCGCCGCGCTGGGCCAGTGCCTGACGCCAAGCCGAGTCAGGGCGCCGGAGAGCGTCCGGCGGCCGTCGGCGGTGAGCGCGACGGTGCGGGCGACGTGATCCTGGTCGGCCAAGGCCGCGAGCCCGGCGGCGTGGGCTGGACCGCTCAGGTGGTAGGTGAGGCGGAACCGCCCCAGCCGGTCGACCAGTTCCGGCCGGGCGATGCCGTAGCCGAGCCGGAGCCCGGCCATGCCGTAGCCCTTGGAGAACGAGTGGACGATTACGACCGGCCGGCCGTCATGGATGGCCGCCACCGTGTCGGGAAACGCCGGGTGGTCGACGTATTGGTAGTACACCTCGTCGGCCACGACCACGACCTCGGGGGGCAGCGCGTCGAGGACCGCCCGCACCGCACTCGCGGGCATCACCACGCCGGTCGGGTTGCCGGGATTGCAGAGATAGAGGAGCCGGGTTCGGGGCGTCACCGCACTGAGAATTCGGGTCACGTCGTGCGCTGCGGTCTCCGGATCGAGCGGCACGTCGACGACGACGCCCTGGTTGTTTCGAATCGTCGTGGCGTAGACCGGGAACGTCGGCGAGCAAATGATGGCCTCGTCGCCGGGCTGCAACGAGGCCCGGGCCACCAGGTCGAGTACTTCGGACCCGCTCGAGGCCGCAAAGAAATGATCGGGCGTGAGGCCCTGCCCATGGTGCTCGGCCAGCGCGACCCTGAGTGCCCCGTCGTCCCGGGCCGGGTATCGGTGGATCCGATGCCCCTCGCGGATGATGGCTTCGACGACCAGGGGTGACGGTCCGAGCGGGTTCTCATTGGTTGAGAGGTCGATGAGTTCCTGGGTCACGTCCGGTATCCGATCACCACCGACTTGGATTCGGTGTAGAGGTCGATCATCGCGGCACCGTGTTCTCGGCCGATCCCGGATTCTTTCACCCCGCCCATCGGCAGGTTCGGATCGGTGCGGGCCGGCGAGTTGACGAAGATGGTGCCGGCCTCGATCCGCGGGATCAAGCGGTGGACCGCCGAAAGGTCTTCCGAATAGATGCTGGCCGCCAGTCCGTATCGGGACAAATTCACCCGGGCAATCAATTCGTCCTCGCCCTCGAATGGAATCGCGACCAAGACCGGCCCGAAGACCTCGTCTTGCTCGATGCCCATGGCCGGGGTGGTGTCGGTGAACACCGCCGGCCGGACGAAATAGCCCAGGTCGCTCTCGGGCGAGGGAGCGGTTCGGAGCCGGGCGCCTTCGGCGGCGGCCCGGGCGAGATGCCCGAGCACCCGTTGTCGCTGCCGGTCCGACACCAACGGTCCGATCTCACTGGCCGGATCGAGCCCGGGCCCGACCCGCATCTCCGCGGCCATGGCGGTTACTCGGTCCACGACATCCTCGAACAGCGGCCGGGCGACGAACAACCGCGAACCCGCCGCGCAGACTTGGCCACTGTTGTAGAAGATGCCCTGCGTCACCGCGGCGGCCACTCGCGCGGGATCGGCGTCGGCCAGGACGATGGCGGGTGATTTGCCGCCGAGTTCCAAGCTGACTCGGGCCAGCCGGCTCATGGCGGCCACGCCGACCTGCCGGCCCACGTCGGTCGAGCCGGTAAACGACACCTTCGCCACGCTCGGATGCGCCACCAATGCCGCACCCGTCTGATCGCCCCCGGTCACCACGTTCAGCGCGCCTGGCGGGATGCCGGCCTCGGTGGCGAGCTCGGCGAGTCGGAGGGTCGAGAGGGGGGCCTCCACCGCCGGCTTGAGGACGACAGTGCATCCGCAAGCCAACGCGGGGATCGCTTTCCATGCGGCCATCGAGAGCGGCATGTTCCACGGAATGATCCCGGCCACGACGCCGACCGGTTCCCGCCTGGTGTAGGCGAAGTACCCGGCGCCCGGCGTCCGGAGGCTCAGATCGAGCGTCTGGCCGGCGAGCTTGGTGGCCCACCCCGCCATGTACCGGGTAAACCGGATCGCTCCCTCGACCTCTCGCTCCGCCCCCTGGAGCAACTTGCCGTTTTCGAGGACGATCAGGTGCTGGAGCTCGACCGCGTGTGACTCGAGCAGGTCGGCCAACCGCTGCAGCCGGGCTTCCCGCTCAGCGGGTGTGAGACCACGCCACGTCTGGTCCCGGAACGCTCGCGCCGCGGAGTCCACCGCCATCCCCACGGCCTCGACGGTGCTATCGGGTACCGTGGCAATGACGGCTTCGGTGGCTGGGTCGACGACTTCCAGGCGGGGGCCGGTGTCGGGGGACGGGCTTCCATCCACCCATCCCGACTTGCCCGGCTCGGCAAGCCAACGGACCAAACTCGAATCGAGCGGATGCGGCACGGTCATGAGGGAAGTTCTCCAGGGGCTTTGGCCGACTGGATCAGCCGGTCGAGCATCGAACCGAGGGATTGTTGCTCGGCGCCGGTTAGGCAACTGAAGATCTCCTCGTTGCGGCGCGTAATCAGCAGCATGACGCGGCCCCACAAGGCCCGCCCCGCCGGGGTCAGGCAGAGGGCCACGCCCCGGCCATCGACCGGGCTCCGGGTCTTCGAGACCAGCTGTCGGTTCACCAGGCCTTGGGCCGCGCGGCTGGCCTGGCCCTTGGTGAGGTTGGCCTGGGTGGCCAGTGCGTTCACCGACACGGGAACGAACCGAACCGCCTTGCCGGCGGCCGCCAGCCGCTGGGCATTGCCGATGGCGGCCAGGCACCGGGCCTCCCCGATCGGAAGGCCAAACTCCCTGGCGTACGCGGTGGCGCTCCGCTGGTCGGTGAGTTTGTTGACGAGATGGAGCCGATAGGTCAGAAATTGCTCCAGGGGCAAGGCGGGCTTACGGGACACGAGGAATGTCCCGACAGCGGGCCGTTGCCGTCGCGATGAGCGGAATCACCTGATCAATCCGGTCGAGCCGGCTCATCAACGAGAGACACAGCATCGACAGGAGCACCGGCGCCCGTTCCGGTCCCACGGTGGTCAGGGCTTGGCACAACGCGCTGTATGCTTGATCGAGTTCGGGATCGGTCATCGGACCACTCCTGAATGATCGAAGGCGTCCGCGACCGCTCCACCGTCGAGGCCGGGCCATCGTCCCATCACGTATCCGTCGGGCCGCACCAGGACCATGGCCTCGTCCACCCCGGGTCGGAAACCGTACCGGTGCCAGGCCTCATCGGCATCCGGGGGTATCCTCTGCGGCGTGATACCCCGGGACCGGAGTTGGTCGACCCCTCGGGCCCCGTCGGGGCCGAACGCGAGGCAGACGAAGTCGGCTCCAAAATGGGTGGTCAGGTGCCGGCCGTTGGGGAGCAGCGCCTCCGGCGCGGGCGAGCCCGGCGTTACCAACCCGGGAGTCGATTGGGGTTGGTTGAGCGGGGAACCCACATAGGCGATTGGGGTCGTCTGGCGGGGATTAATCAGGGAACGCACCGTCGGATCAGTAACGGCCAGCCGAAGGGTCGCCTCTCGCATCAGTTGATACGCGAAGTTCGGCGGCGCCATGAACTCGGTGCTCTTGGCGCCGTACGCCATGTTTTCCAACGCGGCGTGGCGGCGCTCCACCGTGTAGGAATCCAGGAGGCGCTCCGGCGAGCGCCCGGCGACGACCCGGGCCAGCTTCCAGGCCAGGTTGCCGGCGTCATCGAGCCCCGAGTTCAATCCGCGAACCCCGAAGATCGGGACCAGGTGCGCCGCGTCACCGGCAAAGATCACCCGCCCGTGGCGGTAGTTGTCGAGCGTCAGGCATTTGGCGTTGTAGATCGAAATCCAGAGCGACTCCCACGGCGCGTCCTCGCCGATCATACTGAGGTGACTCTGCACGCGCGGCAGGACGTTTTCCGGTTTCACGGCCTCGACCGGATCTTCGTCCGCTCGGATCTGATAGTCGATCCGCCAGACGTCCTCCGGCTGGCGGTGCATCAAGATCGTGGATCCTGGGTTGCTCGGCGGATCGAACCAGGCCAGCCGTTCCACGGCCCGCTTGGTCCGCTGCCGGATGTCGACGATCACGTACTTGCCGTCGTACTCGGTTCCCTTGAGCTCGAGCCCCAACTGATCCCGGACGGTGCTCCGGCCCCCGTCGCTCGCCACGATCCAGTCGGCCCGGATCGGGTGCCGGCCCGTCGGCGTATCCACCTCAACGTCAACCCCGTCGGCGTCCCGGCGGATGCTGGTGACCCTGGCATTCCGCCGAACGTCAGCGGCAGGTTGGAACCGGAGAGCGGCCTCGTCGGCGTACTGTTCGACGAAGTACTGCTGGATGTTGAGCATCGGGGCGAACCGCTCGCCGGGATCCGAGGGCATGGTGAAGTGGAGGACCTCGGTGTCGCGGAAATAGCTTCGGCCGCCGATCCAGGGGAGACCCTTGTGCACCAGGGGGCGGTCCGCGCCGACCCAGCCGAGGATTTCCTGCGACCGCCTCGAGATACAGATCGCCCGGCTTCCGGTACAATAGCCCAGGTCGGCCTCGACGACGAGCGTCGGCACTCCGTACCGGGCCAGCAACGCGGCGAGCGTCAGCCCGACGGGGCCGCCGCCGGCGATCAGCACCGGAATCCGGTTTGGGAAAGGCGGGGTGGGGTTCGACATGGCGCCGGCGTCCGGTTGGGCGGGTCCGCAACGATACGGGTTACTGGTTGTGTACGCAACTAGTTGCTTGGGACCGTTCGGGCCGCGGGCTTCCCCTGTCCCGATTTCGGGATACCTTTGGCACCGTGACGCAGTTCCTACACTCTCATCGGAGGTGGTATGGCTCGGATATGGTCGTCAGTAGTGAGTGGCTTTGCTCTGATCGCCGTGCTCTCGGGGCGGGCAGTTGGCCAGGCCCAGACCATGCTCGATCTCAACACCGCGACGCGGGAGCAGTTGGTCGCGTATCCTGGCATTGGCCAAGCGTATGCCGCCAAGATCATCGCGGCCCGGCCGTTCAAGATGCGGAGCGAGTTGGTGTCGCGCAAAATCATGCCCGCCACCGAGTATTTGAAGGTCAAGAAATGGTTGACCCCGACGGCCGAGGACGCGGCGGCCGAAGCCGCGGCCAACGTGCCGGCCCCGGCCGGTCCGGCCACCGATAGCGAGGGCCGTCTCAACCTCAACTCCGCGAGCCGGGAACAGTTGGCCAAACTCCCCGGGATCGGTGAAGCCTATGCGACCAAGATTGTCGCGGGCCGGCCGTACAAGGACTTCCAGGACGTGGTCAAGCGGAACATTATGCCCGCCGCGGCGTTCAACCAGGTTCGGCATCATCTGTTCATCCAGTAGCCAACCGCTGGGTCGGTGACACCAAGGGGCCGGCTCTTCGGAGCCGGCCCCTTCGTGCTACGGTGCCGGGGCCCTTACCGGCGGGCCCGCCATCCCGACAGCAGGGCAGCTTCGCGGGCGATCGTGAGGCCAGGGCGTTTGCCGTCGGGCCAGTCCGGGAAGGTGGCCCGGTACCAGGTCAGGGTGTCCCGGGCCACGTCGGCAAACGGCCGGTGAGTCAGACCCGCCGAGCGGGCCTTGGCCCCGCTCAAGTTGAAGGCACCGATACCGCCGTCGAGTCCGCTCGGCATGCCGGGGTCGCTGTAGTCGTTTCGGGGCGGCCACCAGAGGGGCAGGTCGAAATAGGGGAGGACTTTCTGGCTCCGGAGGAAGTCGGCGCCGACCCAGGTCAGCGTTGACGGGGTCGTGGTCACCGCTTTGATGCCATAAAGCATCTCGGCGAAGGTCATGATCGGGCCGACCGCGTTGTACCGGCCACCCCGTTGAGTCTCCGCCATGTGAATGACCCACGCCGCGAGGTCGCGGGCGTCGATGGCTTGGACCGGATCATCCGGGGTCCCCGGCGCCAACACGTCGCCGCCGCGGTCCATTCGCACCACCCAATAGGTAAAGAGGTGATTGTTGTCGCCGGGTCCGACGATCCAACCGGGCCGCACCACGGTATAGTGGTCGGGCATGACCTGGGCCACCGCCTCCTCGCAGAGCGCCTTGAGCGGGCCGTAGAACCGCTGCGGGTCGTGCGGCGTTCCGGCGGGCAAGGTTGCCAGTGGATAGGACTCGTCGATGTTGGCAGTGTGGTAGTCGCGGTAGGCGTCGATGGTGGAGGTATAGATGTAGTGCCCCACCGAGCCCTTGAGGAGTTCGGCCGAGGCCTTGACGTGGGCTGGGACATAGCCGGAGTTGTCGATCACCACATCCCAACTCTTCCCCTTGAGGGCGTCGAGTTGGCCGTTCCGGTCGCCGACCAGGCGCTCGA
>JANMHX010000043.1:0-3738 GCA_031375485.1 Gemmatimonadota bacterium
GCGCCGCCGACGGCATCGCCGCCGCGTTGCCGAGGTCGAGCGCGTCAGGGTCCACCTGGCGGATGGCGGGGCCGGCGATGATCGCGGCCAGGAGGATGGTCAAGGCAAGGATTGCCCACCGTGATCGCAGGGGTGTCGTGACGCGACGGAAGAGGGTGGCGTGCTGGCCGGGCGCCGACGCCGGTGGCAGTTCGCTCGTCATTCCGGCGCCAAGCGGATGCGCGGGTCCGCCCACAGATAGCAGAGGTCAACCACAATGTTCGCGACCACAACCGCCGCTGAAACGAAGAGGGTCATCGCCATGACGAGCGGGTAGTCACGGCCGAGGGCCGCCTCGACGCCAAGCCGCCCCATCCCGGGCCAGGCAAAGACGGTTTCCGTGATGACCGCTCCGGAGAAGAGATCGGCCAGGTTCAACGCCATGATCGAGACCACCGGGATCAGGCCGTTCCGGACTGTGTGGACCCGCTCCACCCGTGCGTCGGTGAGGCCTTTGGCCCGAGCGGTTCGCACGAATGGCGCTCCAGTCAAACCCAGCAGGGTCGAGCGGAAGTATCGGGACCATCCGGCGATGTACCGGGTCGAGAGCACCAAGCCCGGCAAGATCAGATGCCTGAGATGGTCGCCGAAGGAACTGGCGCCGATCGTGCCGGTCCCGGCCACGGGAAGCCAGCCGAGCCGCACCGAAAAAATCAATTGGAGGATCAGTCCAAACCAGAACACCGGCATGGCCAAGCCGAGAAACGATCCGCCGGTGGCCACGGTGTCGAAGAGGCCGCCCGGTTTCCGCGAACTCACGAGCCCGAGCGGGAGGGCAATCAGCGCCGCGAATCCGAAGGCCACCCCCATCAACTCGAGCGTGGCGGGGAGCCGTTCGGCGATCAACGATCCAACCGGGCGGCTGGTCGAGAACGAGGTGCCAAGGTCACCACGGATCGTGGCCCCGAGCCAGTTGGCGTACTGCACATAGACCGGCTGATCGACGCCGAGCCGCCGGCGGTAGCTCTCGATGACCGCCGGGTCCACGAACTTGCCGGCCGCAAGCAGGCTTCCTTCGGGACCGCCGGGCGCCGCCTGAATCACCCCGAAGATGACGATCGAGACGCCGAACAGGAGCGGCACCATTTGGAGCAACCGGCGCCGGAGGTACCCGGACATCAGGGCGCGAGCGTCCAGTCGTAGAGGTTCCAGAAGCTCCCGAAATTGGTGCCGCTGCCCCGATAGTTACCCACCTTGGTGCTTACCAGTTCGGGAATGACGTTGTAGTAGAGCGGCAGGGTCCGCGCGGACTGGGCGAGGTACACTTGAACCGAGTCGAGGTCGCGCTTCCGATCGGGAAATGACAGGGTGCGGTCGGACCGCTTCAGCAGCGGATCAAGCACGGGGTCGCAGAAGCCCGTCATGTTGTTGGCCCCGTCGCAGGCGTAGAGCCCGGTCAGACTCGGGTCGGCTGGCAGGAACCAAGCGCTCACGACCGCTTCCCAACGGCTGCTCCGCCACCGTTCCGTCCAGGCGGCGCTTTCGAGGGTCTCGAATGTGACCTCGATCCCGACGGCCTTGAGTTCCGCCTGGATCACTTGGGCCACCGCGATCCGGTCGGTCGCACCGGCCCGGTTCAGGATCGTAAAGGAAAACCGGGTCCCGCCCTTCGTTCGGATGCCGTCACCCCCGACGGCCCATCCGGCCTGATCGAGGAGGCGTCCGGCCTCGCTTTGATCAACGGGGTGGACCGGGACGGCGGGGTTAAAGAACCGGCTGTTGGTATTGATCGGGCTGTTGGCGATGGTGACGGTGCCTTCCATCAGCTGGTCGGCGATGGCTTTCTTGTCGATGACGTGGAACAGGGCGCGGCGGACGTTGGGGTCGGAAAAGAGCGCCTTCCCGGTCGGAGTCTTGATCGAGAGATCGAGGTGCATCACCGAGTTCGACGGGATCAGATAGTCCCGATAGCCCTCCAACGCCGCCACGTCCTTGACCTGGATCGGGAGGATCCGTCCGAAGTGATACTGGCCCGACTTGAGGGCATTCAGGCGGGTGTTGGCATCGGGGATGAAGGCCCACACGATCTCGTCGATCTTCGGATAGTCCGGGCCGCGCCAGTAGCTCTCGTTCCGAACGACCCGGATGTACTCACCCGCTTTCCACTCGGCGAACTTGAATGGTCCGGTGCCGATCGTCTGCGAACCGCGGTTATACGGTTCGAATTGGACGATCTGCTCGGCGGTCATCCCGCCGAGGATGTGCTCCGGCAGGATGGCCTCGAAGAGGCCGTCGTAGTAGGCGTACTCGCCGTCCCACCGGAACACCACCGTCGTGTCGTTCGGGGCTTGGCAGTCCTTGATGCCGAGATATTGCTCGCGGTTGTAAGTCTCGGAGGCCGGGTTGGTCACGAACCGCCACGTAAAGCAGACATCTTTGCTGGTAAACGGCGTGCCGTCGTGCCACGTCACGTTGGTGTGAAGGGGCCAAGTCATGTCGAGGGTGCCGTCGCGATTGGTGACGATCAATCCGTTGGCTTTGGTCGGAATCGTCTTGGCCAGAACCGGGACGAACTGGTTGTGCTCGTCGGTGGTGACGAGGCCCTCGATCATGCTGAAGCTGATGTCGACCAGATTCTGGCTAGTAAAGGGGTTGAGGAGATCGATCTCTCGCTCGTAGGCCACCCGAAGGATCTTCTTCCCGTCGCCACCCGGGGTTTCCGAGCCTCCGCAACCGACCAAGAGGAGGACCGCGCCGGCCAGGACGCCGGATAACCGGTTCACGAGAACATCCCGACCGACGCATTCGAGTGCATCCGGCCATAGAGGAATTCCAGAAACTCGGCCCGGCGGGGCGGGGGGACCCGATCCCAGGCGGCCGCCACGGTCGGCTCTCCCCACCAATAGGACCAGATCAGCACCGCCCGGGCCGGGGCCGCGATGAAACTCATCCGATTGGCGATCCAGCCCTCGCCCCCCGTCAGTGCCACGCTCCGGAGCCAGTCGGTGACGGCCCCGGTGGATTCGCCTAACGCATGGAGGCGCCACGCGGCGACGGTCCCGATCCCGGACCGGTAGCGCGTCATCAGGGATTGGAGCCGGTCATCGTCACTGTCGAGCCAATCGAGCATGACCATCCCGTGGTCGGCGATCCCTTCGAACACTGACGAGCTGGCCGTATTGACCACCGAGAGGAGCCCATCCGCGGGCGCCGTGCCGTCCAGATACCCTTGATGGCGGAGCTTGAACTGGACATAGTGGCCCGGGTAGCCCTCATGGACGGCCAGATGCTTGAGCCCCGGTTTGGTCAGGATCGGATCGGTGTTGATCTCGACTTGCCGGTGGAGGTAGTTGCACCGCGCGTTGAACGCCACGCCCGATACCGCCACGATCTTCATGCCGTCGGATTTGGGCGCCGGAATCGGGAGCAGGCGCTTCTCGGTCCGGTCCCAGGCTTCCGACATCAACGCCGTCAGTACTCCCGGCACGTCGGCGGCCGGCACCTGATGGCGCGCTTCCCAGGCGGCGCATTGGGCCGCGAGGTCACCCGGGTATCCGAGCCGGCTCAGCAGGGTTCGCATCTCGGCCTTGAGTCCGTCGAGTTCCGCCTCGGCGGCCGGTGCGGGCGGCACGTGAAGGAAGCCGGCGAGCTGGGTCGTGAACGGAAGACCCGAACTTCTCCACGTCATGAAGGCTAGCGTCGAATGGCAGACCTGATCGTAATAGGTCCGGCGGTCGGGTTCGGGCAGGTCGCCGGAGC
>JANMHX010000046.1:0-9168 GCA_031375485.1 Gemmatimonadota bacterium
TCACCGATCCGGGCGACACCAGCTTCTTGGAGGCCGAGGCGGTCGACAAGTTGAGCTTCCGCGAGGAAAACGAGCGGACGGTTCGGCGGAAGCTGGCGCCGGCCACCGCCGAGCCGTTGCTGCTCGGGATCACCAAGGCGAGTTTGACGACCCAGTCGTTCATCTCGGCGGCGAGCTTCCAGGAAACCACCCGGGTGCTCACCGACGCGGCGATTCGGGGGGCCAAGGATGACCTCCGCGGGTTGAAGGAGAACATCATCATCGGTCACTTGATCCCTGCGGGCACCGGCCACTACCGGTACGTCGATCTGGACGTCCAGGCGCCCCCCGGATTCGAGCCGCCGCCGCCGTCGCCGGAGCCAGAAGTGGTCCCAGCCGCGGTGATCGTCGAAGAGGTCGAGGTTCTGTAGAAGAGATCAGCGCCTGGGTGACGAGCCCAGGCGCTTTTCGCGAGGCGGGGTCCGGTCATCGTGGGACATCCGGATACGAAACGGCCCGGGCACTCCAAGGAGTGCCCGGGCCGCGTTGTTAGTCGGGCGGAAGTTCTAGCGGTCTTTCGATCGCCGAGTTCGCCGCCGGGCTGCCTGCGCCTTCAAGGCGCGGGCGACGCTGGGCTTGAGGTAGTGGCGCTTCTGCTTGAGTTCCTTGAGGATTCCAGCCTTTTGGACCTTGCGCTTGAAGGTCTTGATGGCCCACTCGATTCCGTCGGTCTCGCTCAATTTCACTTCAATCATGGTGCTCCGCCTTCCTCATCGATGAACGAAACGGCCAGTTCTCCGTCTCGGGACGAACTGGCCGTCGCCGTACTGTGATGCTGGTTGGAACCCTAGGCGCTGAGGCGAACCACGTTCTCGGCGGCCGGGCCCTTGGCGCCCTGGACGATGTCGAACTCAACCCGCTCGCCCTCGGCGAGGGTCCGGAAACCCTGTGCCTTGATGGCCGAGTGATGGACGAAGCAATCCTTCTGTCCGTTTTCGGGGGTGATGAAGCCAAAGCCCTTGGTCTCGTTGAACCACTTCACAGTGCCGGTCGTACGCATTTGTCCTACTCCTAAAATGATGTCGTAATCGGAGCCGGACCATGCCGTACTAGACCGACTACAAACGTTTCGTGATCGAAAACCCTCACGACGGGCTGGTTCCCAAGGGCCGGACACTTTCCGGCAATCCCTGGCGATCGGGCAATAAAAAGAGGGCCAGCGTCGCCAGCCCTCGTTGCCTCGGAACCTTACCCCCCAATTGGTGGGCGTGATCGCTCGGGCACCAGTATAACATCCGCCTGGATTTCCCGCAATACCAGGGCCCCCGGAGGGGGCCAGGCCCTGGGGTCAAGGACCGCCGCTTCAGCCCAAGGCGGGGCCTTTCTTGCCACGAACAGATAACGACGCGGCGATCGCCTGCATCCTCATCCGATAGCAGCGGCCATTTCCGCCGCGCTCGACCACCGATCCTCGGGGGTCTTGGCGAGGGCCCGGGTAATCGCCCGGGCCAAGCCGGCCGGCACGGTCGGCACCAGGTCGCGGATGTCGGGGATCGGGGCGGTCCGGTGGAGTTCCAGTACCGCGAGCTCGTTGGGATGTTGGTACGGTGTTCTGCCGGTCAAACACTCGAACAACACGCAGCCAACCGAGTACAGGTCCGACCGCGGATCGACGATGGTTGCCCCCATGATCTGTTCGGGGCTCATGTAGCGCGACGTCCCGACGGCCATCCCGCTCTTGGTCAATCGGTCGGTGCCGGCCAGTTCGATGGCCCGCGAAATCCCAAAATCGACGAGCACGGTACCGGCGTCGGAGATCAGAATATTGTCCGGCTTGACGTCCCGGTGGACCACGTGCCGCTCATGCGCGTGGGCCAGGGCATCGAGCAGGTCGAGGCCAACCCGGGCCGTGTCCTCGGGTGAGATCTTCCCGCGCTGCTGGAGGACCTGGTACAGCGAAGGGCCCTCCACAAAGGGCATCGCGTAAAACACCAGCCACTCCGAGGTGCCCGAGTCGATCAGGCGGCCGATCTTGGGGTGGTCGAGCTTCTGCACCAGTTGGATTTCGCGCAAGAACCGGTCGGCGGTGACCGTGACGACGAGTTCCGGCCGGAGGATCTTGAGGGCGACGGTTTCTCCGGCCTGATTCCGGGCCCGAAACACCCGGGCCGCGCCACCGCGCCCGACCTCGACGTCGACTTCGTAGCGCCCGGCCAGCGCGGCCCGCACGATCGGAAGGAGTTCTCGCGCCATGTCAGGAGTATACGCTCGGGCCCGCCCCTTGGTTAGCTCCCCTTGCGCCGAACCTCCGAGCAGAAAACCTTCCCACTCTCCCACCGCCGAGTCCCGAGTGCCGAGCGCCGAGTCCCGAACCCAAAACCCTCCGCTCAGCGGCCTCCGGATCGTCGAGTTCGCCGGCATCGGTCCGGCCCCGCTCGCCGGCATGCTCCTGGCCGATTTGGGTGCCGATGTCGTCGTGGTGGACCGGCCGAACGCCGGTGGGATCGGATCGATGATTCCCCGCCGGCACCTGATCACGAATCGAGGGAAGCGCCTGACCGTGGCCGACCTCAAGTCGGTGGCCGGCCGCGAGGCGGTGTTCGGATTGCTTGACGGAGCCGACGGCTTGATCGAGGGGTTCCGCCCCGGCACCATGGAGCGCTTGGGTCTCGGTCCCGATCAGGTCCTGGCCAGGAACCCGCGCCTGGTGTTCGGCAGGCTTACCGGCTGGGGCCAAAGCGGCCCGCTCGCGGCCACGGCCGGGCACGACATCAATTACATCGCCTTAACCGGCGGACTCGACGCGATCGGCCGGGCCGGGGGCCCGCCACTCCCGCCCGTCAACTTCCTGGGCGACTATGCCGGCGGGACGATGTTTGCCGTGATGGGTGTCTTGGCGGCGTTGCTCGAGGCCCGCCGGTCCGGAAAGGGGCAGGTCATCGATGCGGCGATGATTGACGGGGTCGGTGCGCTGCTGGCGCCCATGATGGGCATGTTGTCGGCCGGGGCGTGGACCGCCGAGCGGGGCCGGAATCTCTTCGATACCGGAGCGCCGTTCTACGACGTCTACCCCACCGTCGATGACAAATTCGTTGCCGTCGGCGCCCTGGAGGATGGGTTTTTTGCGGCCTTGGTTGACGGACTCGGACTTCCGGCCGACACCCTCGTGACCCGGTGGGATCGCCAGACTTGGCCCGAACTCCGCCGCCAGATTGCCGGTCGGATCCGGCAAAAGAGCCGGGCCGACTGGGCGGCGGTGTTTGCGGGGTCCGATGCCTGCGTCGCACCGGTCCTTTCGATCGCCGAGGCCGCCCTCAACGAGCACCAAGTAAGCCGCCGGGGGTTCGTTGACGTCGAAGGCCAGCTTCAGCCGACGCCGGCGCCGCAGTTCAGCCGCACTCCCCAGCGGCCCCCGACCGCCCCTCCGGTCGACGTGACCCCGATCGAGGCGGTCCTCGCGGAGTGGCGGGCTTCGCCTAACGCTTAAACGGCCCGTCGCGGAGATCAACCGTTCGGCGGACCCGGCCGGTCCGGTCGATCAGGCGGACCACCGACGGCCACGGGACGGTGTGCAGACTGATGGGGGCGCCGATTGCCGCCTGGAGCGCAGTCCCGAACGTGAAGGGATCGGCGACGGCGTCATTGACACGGTAACCTTCGTCCCGGAGCGAGGCCGCGGTCAAGGCGGACAGCGGATTGGCGCCGCCGCTGTTGAGGAACCCCGTCATCAGCTCGTTGTTCAAGATCGATTCCCGCCAATGCACGTCGCGGGTACCGCCGCCGCCGGTATTTTCGACCGGGACTGAGTTTCCCGGAAAACCTGTGGCCGAGGCGGCTGCCGCGGCAAAGGCCATCCGGCCCGAGGGGCCGGTGAAGAATGGATCGCCGGTCCCGCGGCCGGAGATCAAGCCCTTGAGGTTCCAGAGTGAGCCGATTCCGAAGACATGCCCCATTTCGTGGAGGACGACGTCCCGAAACCGGCCGCTCGCCTCGAGCGTCACCACGTCATCGACATCGAACTGCATGATCCCGATCACCGACAGCGAATCCTGATCCCGGATATAACAGGCGCCTGCCTGCCCAAGAATGCCGCCGGGGCCGTCAATCCTGTCGATCTTGGCGAAGATGAGGAGATCGTCGATCGTTTCGTTGATGGTTTCTCCGCCGCAGAAATCCAGCGAACCGTCGGGGTCGCTACTGTTGAACGGGATGTCGACCAAGTCGCCCAGGATCATGCTCGACCACCGGGCCGCGGCACTGTCGAACGCGGCTTTCTGCGACACGGTTGGCGCGGGCCCGATGAAGCGGACGTCGACCCGATAGGACGACGCAGGCGGCGCCAGCGTGGTGGCTGTGAAGGTGACCGGGGGCAGGGCGCCGGCGGTGGCGGTCAGGCTCTGCGGGCCGGTGCCGAATCGCCAGCTGCCTAACACGGCCTCGCCGGTGAAATCGGTCTTCGGCGCGGCCAGGGCGGTCTTCCCGCCGCCTGACGTTACGGCAAAGGTCACCGTCTGGCCGGCAACCGGGCGGCCCTGTGCGTCAGCGACTCGGATGGTTGGCCGGACCGATCCGAAGTTGTCCGTAAAGCCGGTTTGGGTCGTGGGGCCGGCCGGGGCGATCGCGGCGGCCACCGCCGGGGCGCCGGTGGACTTGAATTTGGTGGCCACGAGCCCCGGCGTCTCGCCGGCGAGCTCGTTTGGCCCGGGCGTTGGACCCAAGATCCAGCCGGGGGCGGTGGCCAAGCCGCTGGCATTGGTCTTGACCGACCCGGTGCCGTTCAAGCGCCCGCCGCCCCCGGAGACGGTGAACGTGACGGCGACGCCGGCCAGGGGTTGGTTCTGGCCGTCGAGCGCCCGGAGGGTGATCGGGCTCGTCACCAGGGTGCCGGCATTGGCGGTTTGATTGTCTCCGCCGCTCGCCTCGACCGCCCCGGGGATCCCAAAGGCCACGAAGTTCGTGGTCGTGAATCCCGGTCCCCGGGCCTGGAGGGTGTAGGACCCCGGCTCCCGGGCGACGGTCCACGACGTCACACCGGCCCGTCCGGCGGCGTCGGAAATGACCGCGGTGCCGCCCTGGACCGTTGAGCGGGACGTGGCATCGACGAAGTTGATCTCCTGCCCCGGAATCGGATTGCCAAACGCGTCCGTGGCCTTGATCGCCGGGGCGCTCGCGACGGTCCGGCCGACGACGACGAACTGGCTGGGCTCGGAAACCGGGGTGAGGAGGGCCAGGGGGCCGATTCGGGCGGTGGCCCGGGCCATGGCCGGAGTCGGGACCCCGGTCGCGGCGGCCGCGAGGGTCTGCGCCCCGAGCTGCCCGCCAAGGATCCAGGTCACGGACACCTGGCCGGTGGCATCGCTGGTGTCCGCCAAGACGGAGGGGAAACCGAATTCGGCCGCGACCGCGAAGGTGACCGGAACCCCGGGCAGGGGGCCGTTGTTGTCGCCCACCACGAAGGTGAGGGGGGTCGCCAGGGGGGCCCCGACCTGGGCCTCTTGGTTGTCGCCGGCCGCCAGGACGATGCGGTCGGCCCGGCGGGGGGGCGGAGGCGGCTCCTCCCCCCCGCAGCCGGCAATCAGGGCCAGGAACACGAGCGCGGGGAGCTTCTGAACGGGCATCAGGCCTCGGCAGTACCGAAGGGGTCGTCTGCAGAATGCCATGGCCAGCCAGCCAGGGGAACCCCCGCGGGCTCCCGGGCCGGACTTGGGTTACACCAACTCCTTGACCTGTATAGACCTCGGCTGTAGCTTTCCGGGCTCTGATTTAGGTCTAAGAATGCCGACGATTAATCAACTGGTCCGTCGCCCGCGTAAAGCGCCGGTCTACAAAGACAAGTCTCCAGCCCTCACGCGGAATCCGTTTCGCCGAGCGGTCTGTACCCGTGTCTATACCGTGACCCCGAAGAAGCCAAACTCGGCCCTCCGCAAGGTTGCCAAGGTCCGGCTCACCGACGGGTACGAAGTCATCGCGTACATCCCGGGCGAGGGGCACAATCTCCAGGAGCACTCGATCGTCCTGATTCGGGGCGGACGCGTGAAGGATCTCCCCGGGGTTCGGTATCACATCGTTCGCGGCACGTTGGACGCCGCGGGTGTGAATGGTCGGAAGCAAAGCCGCTCGAAATATGGGGCCAAGGCCCCGAAGGCCGGCGCCGCGGCCGGAGCAAAAGCTGGAGGTAAGAAGTGAGCCGTCGCAATAAATCGGTCCGTCGTCCGACCCCGCCGGATCCTCGGTACGACAGCCAGACCGTTTCGAAGTTTTTGAACGCGTTGATGTACCAGGGCAAGAAGAGCCTGGCCGAGCGGGTGTTCTACACGGCCATGGACCTGATCGAAGAGCGGACCGGGCAGCCCGGTGTCACGGTCTTCAAGCAGGCGGTCTCGAATGCGAAGCCGGCTGTCGAGGTCAAGAGCCGCCGGGTCGGTGGCGCGTCGTTGCAGGTGCCGGTCGAAGTTCGCCCGGAGCGCCGCACCGCGTTGGCCATGCGCTGGTTGATTCAATATTCCCGCGCCCGGAGCGAGAAGTCGATGTCCGAGCGGTTAGCTGCCGAAGTGATTCTCGCCTCCAAAGGCGAAGGCAGCACGGTGAAGAAGAAGGAAGACACGCACAAGATGGCGGAAGCCAACCGGGCCTTCGCACACTATAGGTGGTAGTGGTCTCGGCACTCGGCACTCGGCCCTCGGCTTTTCGAGTGCCGAGCGGCCGAGCGCCGAGTGCCGAGATTCAGTGCCGCGTGACGGTCGGGGAGTGATCCCCCGCCACCTCCGGCACGGTGGAAAAAGTAAGGGTCGTCCAATGGGCGCCCCCTCCCAACGTCGGCAGCGACGGTCTGACGTGGAGGCAGTGCGGAGCGACACCGCGGGATTTTCCCGGCCGGTCGCCCCGCTTTTGTATTGATGAAATGATCAACCGGCAGGGCCGGACGGGGCGTAAGGGCAGCTTATGGCACGGAAAACTCCACTCAGTCGATATCGCAACATCGGCATCATGGCCCACATTGATGCCGGGAAGACGACTACGACCGAGCGCATCCTGTACTACACCGGGAAGAACTACAAAATCGGTGAGGTCCATGATGGCGCCGCCACGATGGACTGGATGGAGCAGGAGCAGGAACGGGGGATCACGATCACCTCGGCCGCGACGACCTGTTTCTGGATGCATAACGACCTCGAGTATCGCATCAACATCATCGACACGCCCGGGCACGTCGACTTCACGGCTGAAGTCGAGCGGTCCCTTCGGGTGCTCGACGGTGCGGTGACGCTCCTCGACTCCGTTGCCGGGGTCGAGCCGCAGACCGAGACCGTCTGGCGGCAGGCCGACCGGTACGGGGTCCCGCGGATCATTTTCGCGAACAAGATGGACCGGGTCGGCGCCGACTTCTACCGGTGCTTGAGCATGATCCGCGACCGGCTCTCCAAGAAGGCGTTTCCGCTTCAGCTGCCGATCGGGTCCGGCGAGACGTTTACCGGGCACATCGATCTCATCCGGCAGGTCGAGATCGTGTTCGACGACGAGAACATGGGGAAGACGTTCACCGAGATGCCGATTCCCGAGGCCTATCGGGAACAGGTTGCCCAGTATCGCCACGAATTGATCGAAGCCGCCGTTGAGCATGAAGAAGAGGTGCTCGAGCGGTACCTCGCCGGGCAGGAGCCGACCCTCGATGAAATCCGGGCCGGGATTCGGAAGTCAACGATCAATGGCTGGATGGTGCCGGTGCTCTGTGGGGCCTCGTTCAAGAACAAAGGTGTCCAAGCGCTCCTCGATTCCGTCATCGATTTCCTTCCCGCCCCGTCCGACATTCCGCCGATCAAGGGTCACCTTCCGCTTCACGATGATACCCAGGTCGAGCGGATCGCCTCGGACGATGAGTCGTTTTCGGCGTTGGCGTTCAAGATCATGACCGACCCGTACGTCGGCCGGCTGACCTATTTCCGGGTGTACTCGGGGTCGATCAAGTCCGGCAGCTACGTCTACAACAGCACCAAAGACAAGCGGGAGCGGATCGGCCGTTTGTTGCAGATGCACGCGAACAAGCGGGACGAGATCGAGGAAGTGTTGGCCGGCGACATCGCCGCCGCCATCGGCCTCAAGGACACCCGGACCGGCGATACCCTTGCGGACGCCGATCACCCGGTCATTCTCGAGGCGATGAAGTTCCCGAATCCCGTCATCGACGTGGCGATCGAGCCGAAGACCAAGGCCGACCAAGACAAGATGGGTATCGCGTTGCACAAGCTGGCCGAGGAAGACCCGACGTTCAAAGTCCGGACCGACGTCGAGACCGGTCAGACGATCATCGCGGGGATGGGCGAGCTCCACTTGGAAATTCTCGTCGAGCGGATGAAGCGGGAGTTCAAGGTCGAGGCCAACGTCGGCCGCCCGCAGGTGGCATTCCGCGAGACGATCAAGAAGAAGGTGACCGACGTCGAAGGGAAGTTCATTCGGCAGTCGGGTGGTAAGGGGCAATACGGCCACGTGGTCATCGATCTCGAGCCGGCGGAGCCGGGCACCGGCTTCCACTTCGAGGACAAGATCGTGGGCGGTACCATCCCGCGCGAGTTCATCAAGCCGGTGGAAGCGGGGATCAAGGAAGCGCTCGAGAACGGCGTGCTGGCGGGCTACCCGGTCGTCGATGTGAGGGTGAAGCTCGTGTTCGGCAGCTACCACGACGTCGATTCCTCGGAAATGGCGTTTAAGATCGCCGGCTCGATGGCGTTCAAAGAAGCCTGCCGCTTGGCCAAGCCGATCATCCTCGAGCCGATCATGGAAGTGGAAGTGGTCACCCCCGGCGATTATCTCGGCGACGTGATCGGCGACTTGTCGGGCCGGCGGGGCAAGATCGGCGGGATGACGCAGCGGGGCGATAACCAGGTCGTGGCGTCCGAGGTGCCGTTGTCGGAAATGTTTGGCTATTCGACCACGCTCCGGAGTATGAGCCAAGGTCGTGCCGTGTATACGATGCAGTTCGACCACTACGAGCAGGTGCCGAAGGCGGTCGAAGAGCAAATCGTGGCGAAGACGAAGAAATAACGGAGAACAACCATGGCAAAAGCGAAATTCGAGCGGACCAAGCCGCACGTGAACGTGGGCACGATCGGCCACGTCGACCACGGGAAGACGACGACGACGGCGGCGTTGACGAAGGTGTCGGCGGAGCAGGGTATGGCGACGTACATCCCG
>JANMHX010000080.1:0-12305 GCA_031375485.1 Gemmatimonadota bacterium
GACAGTGGGAGCGCGGACGGCCAGCTCTTTTACGTGATGCCCTTCATCACGGGCGAGACTCTGCGCACTCGCCTGACGCGCGAGACGCAACTGTCCGTGGCCGACGCCGTGCGTGTCACCTGCGAAGTGGCCCACGCACTCGAGCACGCGCACACGCGCGGGGTCGTACACCGCGACGTCAAGCCCGAGAACATCCTGATCCAGGACGGCAACGCGCTGGTGGCGGACTTCGGCATCGCACTCGCCGTGTGGAAAGCGGGTGACGACCGGCTTACTGAGGCAGGGGTCTCATTGGGCACGCCGCAGTACATGAGTCCGGAGCAGGCCATCGGTGACAGAACGATTGACGCGCGCAGCGACGTGTACTCGCTCGGCGCCGTGCTCTACGAGATGCTGGCCGGTGAGCCACCGGTGACGGGCCCCACGGCGCAGGCGATCATCGCGAAGGTGCTGACGGAGCGGCCCACGCCGCTGCGTTTGGTACGCGATGCGGTTCCCGAGGGCATCGAGGCCGCGGTGGCCAAGGCGCTCGCCAAGACTCCGGCCGACCGATTCGCGAGCGCGGCGGAGTTCGCGGCAGCGCTAACCACGACAGGCGCGTCTTCGCACGGACGTACCAGCGCATCGCGATCGCGCACCGCCCGCTGGCTCGCGGCCGCTGGCGTGCTCGCCGCCGCCGGTGCCGGCTGGGCCGTTGCCGTCCCTGCACGGCGCGTGTTTTCAGCCGGCGAGCGGTCGGCAAGCGGAGCGCTGGAGACTACCGGGCAGGGCCAGTGGGTTCAGCTGACGCGGTTGGCTGAACCAGTCAGCCAACCTGCTCTTTCATCTGACGGCCGCATGCTGACGTTTGTTCGAGGCCCAGACACATTTCTCAATGTCGGAGAGATCTTCGTCAAGATGCTGCCCGACGGCGAGGCCGTGCAGCTGACGAACGACGGTTCCCGGAAGATGAGCCCGGTGTTCTCGCCGGACAATTCGCAGATCGCGTATACCACGGGAAATAGCACCAGCGAATGGAATACTTGGGTCGTCCCGGCCAATGGCGGACAGTCGCATCTCTGGCTGCCGAACGCGTCCGGTCTCGTCTGGTCGGACAAACAGCGTATCCTATTTTCCGAAATCAAGAACGGCGATATCCACATGGCGCTCGTGGCGGCGGAGGAGAGCCGGGCTGGAGCACGGGACGTCTATGTCCCCGCGGGTGATCGCGATATGGTGCACCGGTCATACCCATCGCCCGATGGCAAATGGGCCATCGCGGTGGAGATGGTCCGGAGCGTGTGGCAGCCCTGCCGCGTGGTGTCGATGGACGGCAACTCGCCCGGGCGTCTCGTGGGTCCGCTCGGCGCCGCCGGATGTACGTCGGCGGCATGGTCGCCGGATGGAGAATGGATCTACCTGAATTCGGCCGCGGGTGGGGCATTTCATATCTGGCGCCAGCGCTTCCCCGACGGCCGGCCCGAGCAGGTCACCGCGGGACCAACCGAGGAGGAAGGTATCGCGATGGCGCCGAACGGCCGTTCCTTCGTGACGGCAGTGGGACTGCGGCAGAGTGCGATGTGGGTGCACGATTCGCGTGGCGAGCGGCAGGTCTCCGTCGAAGGATACGGCTACGATCCTGAATTCACGCCGGACGGAAGGAGGCTCCTCTACCGGATTCTGCAGGGCGCCTCGGCAGTGGCCGACACCAGCGAGTTACGCGTGCTGGACGTGGAATCCGGGCGCAACGAGTCCTTTCTTCCGGGCGTTGCGGCGATCGGACTGCCCGGACGGGCCTACGACATCTCTCCGGACGGCGAGCTTGTTGTGGTTGCGACGCTCTACGAGGGCAGACGTCGGCTGTGGCTCGCACCGCTCAACCGGCGGTCATCACCCAAGGTAATCCCGAATGTGGAAGGCGACATGCCGTATTTCGGGAGCAGCGGTGAAATCTTCTTTCGGGCCATGGATGGACCCGCCGCCTTCGCGTACCGCGTGCATCAGGATGGAACGGGCCTGCGGAAAGTGATCGAGCGACCCATTGCAACCATCAACGGCATCTCCCGAGACGGCCAATGGCTCGTGACCAAGTTTTTCGGGGCAGCCGGCTCCAGCATTGAGGCTGTACCGCTGAGCGGCGGGTCTCCGGTCCCCATCACTTCAGGGGACGCTTCCACAGCTCATCTCAGATGGTCGGGAGACGGGAGATCGATGTTTATATCGATACTGTCGGCCAGTTTGACATCCGGACGTACCTACTCTATTCCGCTGATGCCGGGCCGCATCTTTCCCCCGATCCCGGCCGGAGGCTTCCCATCAGAAGCGGCGATTGCCAAGCTGTCGGGAGTCCGGTTGATCGGCGGTCCTGATGTTGCGCCCGGTCCAAGGCCGGACGTGTACGCCTACTCGCGACAGTCGGTGCAAAGAAATCTGTATCGGATCCCGATTCAATAGGCGGTGACCGGGGGCCGCGCGCGCGAAGCATGACCCCGTCGTCGGCACTGCCGCGGGTGCCGGCGCATCCCGGCGCTCGAGCCAGGCACTCGAGCGGGTCGACCGTCTCGGTGCCGGCCGTAGGCCCCTCGGTTTTGTCGGATCGGTAGGTCACCTCATCCGCGCTTTTTCCGCGATGGCCGGAACCGGTTCCGAAAGCGGTAGTCCCCGGGTTATAGTGTCCAGATCCGCTCCCCGGAACTCCATGGAACTCGAAGTCTCTGGCCTTTCCAAGACCTATCCAAACGGCGTACAGGCACTCGCCGGCATCAGCCTCTCCATCGGGAAAGGGTTGTTCGGCCTGCTCGGTCCGAACGGGGCGGGGAAGTCGAGCCTGATGCGGACCCTCGTGACGCTCCAGCGCCCCGACAGCGGCACGATCAGATTCGGCCCGATCGACGTGCTGGCCCGCCCCGACCTGCTCCGCCGGGTCGTCGGCTACCTCCCCCAGGAATTCGGCCTCTACCCCAATCTGTCGGCGGAGGCCACCCTCACCCACTTCGCCACGATGAAGGGCGTCATCGAGCCCGGGGCGCGGCGGCAGTTGGTCGGATATCTGCTCCAGCAAACCAACTTGTATCAGGTCCGGAAGAAATCGGTCGGGGGCTTTTCCGGCGGGATGAAGCAACGCCTGGGCATCGCGATCGCGCTGGCCGGCAGTCCTGAGTTGCTGATCGTGGACGAGCCGACCAACGGGCTCGATCCGACGGAACGGCATCGGTTCCTGAACCTGTTGGCCGAAATCGGCGAAGGGATCGTCGTGATCCTGTCCACCCATATCGTCGAGGATGTGCGCGAGCTGTGCCGGGCGATGGCCATCATCAATCGCGGCCGAGTCGTCCTTGCCGGAGATCCCCGGACGATCGTCCGAGGGCTCGAGGGAAAGATTTGGAAGAAGGCGGGGGTTCCGGTCGTGCGAGTCTACTCGGAAGGCCCGCCGGGCGAGGGATTCAGTGCGGCGGAGCCCGACTTGCAGGACGCCTACTTCCACCACCTTAGTGTGGCAACCCGGGCGGGGGCCTAGATGCTCGCGACCATTGCCGCTTTCGAGATTCGGTTTCATCTGACCCGGCCGATCACCTGGCTCTACGTGGTGCTGTTCGTCGCCGAGGGGTTTCTGTTCATGGGGACGGACATGGAGGTGGTGGCGGGCGGCGGTGTCGGGGCGGTGGCCCGAAACGCCCCGTTTGCCCTGGGCGCGGCCTTGCTCACCTTCACCGCCATGAACCAGGTGATCGTGACCGGCCTGGTCGGCACGGCGGTGCTCCGCGACTTCCAGTACCGGACCCACGAACTGCTCTTCACCAGTCCGATCACCAAGCTCGACTACTTGGGCGGCCGGTTTGTCGGGGCGTTCGTCGTGATGGCGTTGGTCCATCTGGGGATGCCGCTCGGGCTGCTGCTCGCGTCGAAGATCCCGGGCGTCGTCGATCCGAGCCGGCTGCAGGCGACCGGGCTGCTGCCGTATCTGAGCCTCTACGGCATCCTGGTGCTGCCGACCCTGTTGCTGACCAGTACCATCTTCTTTGCCGTCGGCGCTCTGACCCGGAGCATGTTCGCGATCTATACCCAGGGCTTGGTGCTCCTGGTCGTCCAGATGGCCACCGGCAGCTTGCTCGGGAACCTGAACGACCAGCGTCTGGCCGCCCTTGGCGATGCGTTCGGAATCCAGGCCTTCAACCTGACGACCCGGTATTGGTCGTTCACGGAGAAGAGCATGTCGCCGGTGGTATTGGACGGCGTGCTCTTGGCGAACCGGCTCCTCTGGGTCGGCGTGGCCGTGGTGATCATGGTGGTGACGTACCTCGCCTTCCGGTTCCGGAGCGCTCCGATGGCCCTCGGGCGGACCAAGAACCAGACTGCGATCCTTCCGGCATCCGAAGTGTTCGAGCCGATCCGGCCGCCGCAGCGCTTCGACGGGGCGGCGTGGCGGGCCCAGGTCGCGAGTTCGGCCCGGCTGGCGTTCGCGAGTGTGGTCCGCCAGCCCACGTTCATCGCCATCGTGGCGATCGGCATCATCCTGCTCCTCGTGGCGTCCCGTGGCGCGGACGCCCTCTACGCCCAGCCGAGTTGGCCGGTCACCGCGACCCTGGCGGAGACGTTGGCCGCGAGTTTTCTGCTGTTCTTCGTGCTGCTGATCACCATGTACACCGGTGAGGCCGTGTGGCGGGAGCGCCAGCTCAAGGCCGATCTCATCGCCGACGCGCTCCCGACCAGCCAGAGCGTCGCGCTGCTCGGCAATTTGATCGGGATGATTTTGGTCGAGGCGTTGTTGCTGGCGGTGCTGATCGGCGTCGGGATCCTGATCCAGACCGCCAAGGGCTATCCCAACTACGAGCTCGGCCTCTACGTCCGATACCTGTTCGGGATCACCTTTCCGTCGCTGATCCAGGTGACGGTCCTGGCTTTCCTCGTCCACGTCCTCGTCAACCAAAAGTATGTCGGCCATATCGTCATGGTCATGTTCTGGGGGGCCGCAATCCTGATGGCCCAATTAGGCGTCGGGCACCAGTTGGTTCGGTACGGACAGCCGCCGAGCTTCCGGTACTCCGACCTGAACGGCTTCGGGCCCTTCGTACCCGGGATTGCCCTGTCAGGACTCTATTGGAGCGGGGTGGCCGGCCTCCTTGGCGTGGCCGCGTTCCTGCTCTGGGTCCGCGGGACCGAGGCGACCTGGGCGGTGCGGCGGTTTGCGGCTCGGCTCCGGTGGAGTGGTTCGGTAACGGCCGTCGTCGTGGCCTCGCTGGCTTTGGCACTCGGCGCGGGCGGCACCCTCTTCTACAACACCAACGTCCTCAATACTTATCGAAGCCCGGCGGCGCGACGGGCCGGCCAGGCCCGATATGAGAAGACCTTCAAACATCTCGAGCGACTCGACCTTCCCCGGCTGGTCGCCGCCGAGGTGCGAGCTGACCTCGAGCCGGAGCGCCGGGCCTTTGGGACGAGCGGTACCTTCACCTTCGTCAACAAGCACTCGCGGCCGCTCGACTCGTTGGTGCTGACGATCGCTCACGAGGACCTTCAGGTTGACACCCTCGTTTGGGACCGTCCGACCCGCCTTCTCGACCGAGACCCGGCCGATCCGATCCGGATTTACCAGGTAGAGCGCCCGTTGGCACCCGGCGACACGATCCGGCTCCGCTACCGGGGCCGGTACGAGGCGCACGGGTTCGGCAACGACGGGCCTTCGACCGCCATCACCGCGAATGGGACCTACTTTCGCCGGGATTGGTTTCCAAGCTTGGGCTACGCGTCGGAGTTGGAGCTGGCCGATGATGGCGCGCGGAAGGAACTCGGCCTGCCGCCCCGAGTCCGGGCGGCCTCGATCGACGACCAAGCAGCCCGAGCCAATGCCTACATGCTCGGCGCCAACGCGGACTGGATCCGGTTCCAGGCAACCGTCAGTACCGCCCCCGATCAGATCGCCGTGGCCCCGGGCAAGTTGGTGCGCGAGTATCGGGAAGCCGGCCGCCGGGTGTTCGAGTATCGGATGGCCGCGCCGATGTCGAACGACTACGCCTTCCTGTCGGCGCGATACGCGGTCCGGCGAGAGGACTACCGCGGGATCCAGCTTGAAATTCTCTCCCATCCCGGGCACCAGTACAATCTCGATTGGATGATGGAATCGATGAAGGCCTCGCTCGACTACCTCACCGCGAACTTTGGACCGTACCAGTTCGACCAGTTGCGGATCGTCGAGTTCCCCCGGTATGCCCAGTACGCGCTGGCGTTGCCGGGCACGATCCCGTTTTCGGAGAGCGCGGGCTTCGTGGCCCGGATGGGGAATGGTCCGGATGCGCTCGACCTGCCGTTCTATGTTACCGCCCATGAGGTGGCCCATCAGTGGTGGGGCCATCAGGTGGCCGGCGCCAACGTCCAAGGAACCACCTGGCTCTCCGAGGGGCTCGCGAACTACTCGGCCCTCACGGTATTGGAAAAGCGGTACGGTGCCGAGCACCTCCAGCGGTTTCTGGCGTATGAACTGGACCAGTATCTCCTGGGCCGGGCCGGCGAGCGGACGGGAGAATTGCCGCTCGATTTGGTCGAGCACCAGGCCTACATCCACTACAACAAAGGCTCGCTCGCGCTGTTTGCCTACCGCGACCTGATCGGGGAGCCGGCGATGAATCGGGCCCTGGCCCGGTTCCTCGCGGCCAAGGCGTTCAGCGGACCACCGTACCCCACCAGCCGGGATCTGATCGAGTATCTGAATGCGGAGACGCCCGACTCGCTCAGGTACGCGAGCGTCGATCTGTTCCAAACGATTACGCTCTGGGACAACCGAACCGAGTCGGCCACCGCGGCCCGGCAGTCCGACGGAACCTACCAGGTGACGCTCCGGATCGGCGCCCGGAAGTTTCGGGCCGACAGCGTGGGACGTCAGCAGGAAGTCCCGATCGCCGATCTGATGGACATCGGGGTCTTTGGCGAATCCACCTCGGGCAGCCGGCTTGGCAAGGCGTTAGGGGTAACCAAGATGTGGGTCAGGCGCGCCGACACCACGGTGACCGTGACGGTCAGCGAGCGGCCGGCGCTGGCGGGAATCGATCCGTACAACAAGCTGATCGATCGCGATCGGCGAGACAACGTGAGGATTGTCACCATCCAATGATCACGACCTTGTCCTTGGCAACCGCTTTGATCGCGGTGCTGCAGCCTCAGATGCCGGCCGCCACCTATGCCCGGGCCGAGCGGATGCTCCCGACCGGCGGGGTGGCCGGGCTGGTACTTCGAGATCGAATCGTGCCCCAGTGGATCGCCGGCACCGATCGGTTCTGGTACCGGGTTACCACCGAGCGGGGCAGCGAGTTCGTTTACGTCGATCCCGCCCGGAAGATCCGCCGCCCGGCGTTCGATCACGGCCGGTTGGCGGGAGCACTCGCCAAGGTGGCGGACACGGCCGTCGTTGCCGATTCCCTCCCGTTCACGACGCTGAAGTGGCAGGAGGAGGGGAGACTCACCCGGGTGGAAGTTAGCGTCCGGCGGAAGGTCTGGCGGTGCGACCTCGCGGCCTATCAGTGCGATGCCGTACCTCCAGCGAAGCCGACGACCGGGCCGAACGATCTTCCGTCCCCGGACGGGCAGTGGGCGCTCTTTCTCGAGAACCACAATCTCTGGGTCCGGAACCTTGCCACCGGCGAACGCCGGGCCCTCACCACCGACGGCGTCGACCTGAACGAATACGCCGGCTATCTCGGCTCGAGCACCGAGTGGGTGACCAATGTCCGGAACGGCTATCCCGCCCCGCCGGTGGCGCGGTGGTCACTTGATTCGAAACGGGTCCTGGCCCAGAAGGTCGACCAGCGCCAGGTACCCGAGATCAACCTGCTCCAGTCGGTCCACGACGGCGGCGTCCGGCCGAAACTCTGGTCGTTCCGGTTTCCAATGCCGGGCGATTCGATGTCGCGGGGCACCTGGTGGATCTTCGATATCCCGACGGGCCGGGCCACCGCCACCGATGCTCCGGCGATGGAACTCCCGATGGTGCCCTCGCTGCAGTTTGGCGAGGCCTGGTGGGGCGATTCGGCCGGCACGACGGCGTACTACGTGGAGCGCGGGCGCGGCGCCCGGGCCTGGTGGCTCAAGGCGATCGACGCGGCCACCGGCAGGACCCGGACCGTGGGCGAAGAGCGCGGCGGGATGCTGGTCGAACCGGCCGCGTCCCTCGGCGGGCCGCCCCTGAGTCGAGTCACCCCGAGCGGCAAGGAAGTGATCTGGTATTCACAGCGCGACGGCTGGTCCCATCTCTACCTGATGGATGCCGAAACCGGACAGATCAAGCATCAGATCACAAGGGGCGACTGGGTGGTCCGGGCCATTATCAAGGTCGACGAGAAGGCCCGGAAGCTCTGGTTCACGGCCTCGGGCCGGGAGCCGGGCCGCGATCCCTATCTCCTCCATCTCTACTCGATCGGCTTCGACGGAACCGGCCTGACGCTGCTCACCCCGGAGCCGTTGCAGCACGAGGTCGGCCTGAGCGCGGGTGGCGGCTGGGTGGTCGACCGGATGAGCCGGCCGGACGTGGCGCCGGTGACGGTGGCCCGCTCGCTCGACGGCAAGATCGTGCTTCCGCTCGAACAGGCCGACGTGAGCCGGCTCTTGGCTATCGGCTGGAAGTGGCCGGAACCCTTCGTGGCCAAGGCCGCCGACGGCGTTACCGACATCTACGGTATTCTCTACAAGCCGTCGAACTTCGACTCGACCAAGACGTATCCGATCATCGAGGAGATCTACCCCGGCCCGCAGCGGACCAACGTGCCCAAGGGCTTCATCGCCGGGAGCGACGACCAGTCCCACGCCGAACTCGGCGTGATCGGGATCCGGATCGACGGGCGCGGCACGCCGCTTCGGTCGAAGGCGTTTCACACCTTCGCCTACGGGCACCTCGAGAACGCGGGCGGACTCGAAGACCACCTCGCCGCCTACCGGCAGATTGCGGCCACCCGGCCGTGGCTCGACCTCGACCGGGTCGGGATTTACGGGAGTTCGGGCGGGGGCTTCGGCTCGGTGCGGGCGTTGCTCGCGTATCCCGATTTCTACAAAGTGGCAGTATCGGCGAGCGGCAATCACGACATTCTGGGTTACCTCGGCGGGTGGGGCGAGACCTACCAGGGCTATCCGCCGGGCGAGAACTACCTGGCGCCGGCCAACTGGACGTTGGCGAAGAATCTCAAGGGCAAGCTGATGCTGGCCTATGGGGAGTTGGACGACAACGTTCCGCCGGCCCAGACGTTGCAGCTGATCGACGCCCTGACCAAAGCCAACAAGGGGTACGATCTCCTGATTGCCACCAACGGGTCGCACTATATGGCGGCCAACACGTACTACCGGCGGCGGCGGTGGGACTATTTCGTCCAGCACCTGATGGGGATGACGCCTCCGGACAACTACCTGATCACGGCGCCGACGGAATATCCCCACAGCGGGACCCACCCCTGAGCCGGGCCGGCGTGACGAGCGTGGTGTTCCGGACCCGATAGGGCCTCGGGAGCGTCTATTGCTTCGCCAAAGTAAGGACGACCGAAGCGGCCGGACGTCCGCCCCCCGTCGCAAAGAGATCCATCGAGAGCTTGCCTTGCTCGAGTGCGTCCCGGTTGACCCCGGTCAGGACGATCTCGCCCTTCCGTTGCAACTCGCCCGGTCCGACGAGCCGATGAATGACCGGCCCTGGCAGCCCGCCCTGCGTTCGCCGAAGTACCACCGCCTGGACCGACGCGGCCGGTACCCCGACCAACCGGACGGTGTATCGGAGCTCGCCGCGCGACGGATCGAACCGGAAGGCGCCGGTCGCCGATCCGTGCCTGGAGCGGGCGGTGCTCACGAACGAAACCGCCGCCGGGGCCCGGCCCGCCACCAGGGCTGGCGCGAATGGCGGCGACCGCCGACGGGGGCCTAACGCCTCGAAGGCCCCGGCCATCGCGACGAGCTTGGTGTCCTCGAACCGGCGCCCGAGCAACTCGAGGCCGACGGGCAAGCCGTCGGCGGTGAAGCCGGCGGGCGCGGTGAGGGCCGGGAGGCCGGACTGCGCGCTCAGCTGGCAGGTGCCGCCGGTTTGCGGGTCGCCGATCAGGACCGGGCGGCGCTGCATGGTCGGATACACGAGCGCGTCGAGCCGAAGACTGTCCATCACCGCGACGATCCGGTCTCGAAGCACGCCTCGCTTGGCCATGGCTTTGCGATAGGCCTCGCTGTCGCGCGAGGAAACCGTGTCGGCACGCCGCAGCCTCACGTCCATCGCGTCGTGATAGAGGCCGCGGTCCAGGAGTTCGCCAAGCGAGCCGGCGGGCGCCCCCGGAATCCGGGCCAGAAAATCGGCGAGGTCGTACTTGGTTTCGAAATTGAGGACGCTGGTTCCCGCCACCAGAGAGTCGAAACCCGGGATGGTGACCTCCACCAGTTCAGCCCCAGCGGCCTTCATGGCGGTCGCGGCGGCGCGCACCGTGTCCCGAATGTCCTGGTCGGCGTCGCCGAGGTAGTTGGCGAGCAGTCCGAGCCGGACGCCGCGAAGCGAGGCGGAGCGGACCGCCTCGACGAACCGGGGCAGGGGCCGGTCGCGGAGCACGGCGGTGGTGGAGTCGGCGGGGTCGTACCCGACCGTCACGTCGAGCGCGATGGCCAGATCCATCACGGTGCGGGCCAGCGGCCCCGCGATGTCCTGGGTGTGGGACAGCGGCAGGACGCCGGTCCGGCTCACCAGGCCTTGGGTGGGCCGGAGGCCGAAGAGGCTGTTGTAGGCAGCCGGAATCCGGATCGACCCGCAGGTATCGCTGCCCCATCCCACCGCCGCGAAACTGGCCGCGACGGCCACGCCGGTGCCTCCGCTCGAGCCGCCCGGACAGCGGCGGGGGTCGTACGGGTTCCGGGTCTGGCCGCCTAACGACGAAATCGAGGTGATCCCGGCCGCCAGCTCGTGCATATTGGTCTTGCCGATCACGATGGCCCCGGCCTCGCGGAGCCGGCCGACCACGGGGCCCTCGTCGGGGGTGACGAGGCCGGCCAGGCCTAACGACCCGCCGCTGGTCGGCATGTCGGCGGTGGTGTAGTTGTCCTTGAGGACGACCGGGATGCCGTGGAGCGGGCCCCGGACGTGGCCGGCCTTCCGCTCGCCGTCGAGGCGGGCCGCCTCGGCCCGAGCGCGGGGGTTCTGGCGGAGCATGCTGTTGAGCTCCGGGCCCCCAGCGTCATAGGCGGCGATCCGGGCCAGGTAGGCGTCGACCAGCTGGACCGAACTGACTCGGCCGGCCGTGAGCGAGGCTTGCAGCTCGAGGATCGATTGCTCGAAAACCTGAACCCGGGCGGGTGCCTGGGCCGCGGCCCGGCCGACGCTCAGGGCCGCGATCAAGAAGATGGGTCGGAAGCTGGGCATGGTGACGACTCCGGAACAGGGGTGAGGCAATTGGCGGGGCGCCGGATCGAAAGTCAAGCGAGACGCCGTCCCACCAACGGCTCATCGGACTCTTGTCCATCCGACCCCATTCCACTCCCAGGTGTCGCCGAGGGTCGGCACCACCTGGATCCCCTCGCCGCCGAACATCACGATCACGCCGCGGGTCTCGTCGTACGCCAAGTACCCTTCGCTGCGCGGCGGCGGGGCTTCGCGCGGATTCGCCTGTCGCCACGTGGCGCCGTCCCACCGCCAGGTGTCGTTGAGCTTTCGATCGGTCGAGTCCACGCCGCCGAAGAGGACGGTTTCCGCTCGGATCACGTCGTACGCCATGCCCGAGCCAAAGCGCGCCGACGGTCCGCCGCTCGCTGCCGGGGTCCAGTGGGCGCCATTCCACTCCCAAGTATCGCCGAGTTTCCGGCCGTCGGGATCGATGCCGCCAAACAGGACGCTCACACCGCGCTTCGGGTCGTAGGCCATGACGCCGCCGAGCCGGGGCGGCGGACCGGTCGTGGTCACCTGCGACCATCCGTGGCCGTCGAATTCCCAGGTATCGCTTGGAAACGACCGGCCGTCGACATGGCCGCCAAACAGCGTGAAGCGGTGACGCCGCGTGTCGTAGGCCCCTGCCGACATCTCTCGTCGGGAGCCTGGCTCCTCGGACAGAATCGCCCAGCGGCCCCCGTCCCACCGCGTGGTCAGCCCCCGCGGGGTTCCCCGCGCGACGAGGCCGCCCTCGCCGTCGGCAAAGAGCTGATGGGCGATCATGGGGATTCCGGTGCTGGCGGCCAGCTGCGCCCATCGCCGGCCGTCCCAACTCCAGAGGTCATCCAGCATCGGTGCCTCGGCGTTGCTCACCAGGTGCTGGCCCCCATAGATCACTACCCGTTTGGCCGCCGGGTCGTAGGCGATGGCGTGGTGGCGTCGATGGGGCGGGGCGGTGGTGTCG
>JANMHX010000048.1:0-8445 GCA_031375485.1 Gemmatimonadota bacterium
TGCCGAGCGCCGAGCGCCGAAGCAAATGCCCCCAAGACCGCGCAACCACCCCATCCCGTGGGCCAGAGCACCAGCGTTCCAACCACCGAGGCGGCGAGGGTGCCGGAACGACCGAGCGTTCGGGCCCGCCACGCCACCAGCGCGATGGCTGTGGACACCAGAACCGCCAGCATGAAAGACACCCCGCGAATCTAACTCCCCTTGGTGTGGCGCATCTCCGACCTTAAGTTGCCCGTCCAGCATGACCCGCCCCAACATCCCGTGAGTATTCCGACCACCGTCCACGCGATCGTTCCGCTGACGCTGCTCGAAGCGATCCGCAACCTGGACACGCCGTTGAACGATGGCCTGCCCGCCGAGTTCGCGCAGGAGACGTTCGCCAAACGGCTCGGCCTGACCTCGACCGTGGCCGCTCAGATCGAGCGGTACCGGGAGATGGCCGATCGCGGGGCGCAGGTGACCGACGACGAGGCCGTCCAGGTGTTCCGGTTGGTGGGGCGGCGGGCCGATGCGACGCTGGCATTTTCCGATGCCGGCCGCCGAGCGGCCCGGTACGCCGCCAGGACCCGGGGCGGGATGCCGTCGATGGCGTGGCGGGTGTTTCCGCGTTCGGTTCGGCGCCGAGCGGGGGAACGGACGGCCGGCCGGGCGCTCCTCAACGTATTCCGGCTCGAATTGACTCGCGAACCGACCGGGTTGGCGCTTCGGATGGCGGATTCGCTGGCCACTCGGGCCGGCTTCGAAGGGGCCGGGTGCTATTTCTACAGTGCGATGGTGGCCGAGATTCTTCGGGTCACCAGCGGATTTGAAGGATCGATGATCCACGAGCGGTGCCGGTCCCGCGGGGACGACGCCTGCCGGTGGAAAACGGCGGAACCAGATCAACGGTGGCAGGAGGCGGGATGAAACACCTGGCCGGATTGGACCGGATGGCGCTTCGTGACGGCTTGACCGCCGCAGGCGCCGAGGGATGGTTGCTATTCGATTTCCGGGGCACCAACCCCATCGCCCTCCGGATGCTCGGCGTCAAACCGGGTACTCGCCGGTTGTTCGTCTACCTGCCGAAAGACGGGCCGCCAATCGCCGTCGCCCATAAGATCGAACTCCAACAGTTCGCGGAGTTTCCCGGCCGGATCGTTCCGTACGCTCGATGGCAGGAATTGGAGGCCGCGCTCCGCGAGGTGATCGGCGGGAAGACCGTGGCCATGGAAATTTCCAATCGCGATACCGTGCCCTATCTCGATCGGGTGCCGTTCGGGGTGGTGGAAATGATCCAGTCCCTGGGGGCGACCGTGGTGTCGAGCGGACCGTTGGTGACCCAATTCACGGCTCGGTGGTCGGCGTCGGAAACCCGGGACCATCTCGAGGCCTCCGAGGTGCTGGCCCGGGTGGCCAAGCAGGTGATGGCCGAGACCGTGACCGAAGGCGGTAAATCCGTCACCGAGTCGGGGGTGCAGCGGCGGGTCATCGAGCTGCTCGAAGGGTCGGGGGTCCGGGTCGATCCCGGTCACCTCCCGATCATCGGCTTTGGGCCCAACGCCGCCAATCCGCACTACGCGCCCGAGGCCGGACATGACCGCACCCTGGCGAAAGACGAAGTGGTCTTGATCGATCTCTTCGGCGGGAAAACCCTGGAAACGGTGTTTGCCGACCAGACCTGGATGGGATTCAGCGGCCGACAACCGCCCGAGGAGGTACTCAAGGTATGGGTCACGGTTCGGGATGCCCGGGATGCCGCGCTCGCCTGTGTGTGGCGGGCGGCGCGGGAGAAACGTCCCATTAGAGGATTCGAAGTCGATCGGGCGGCCCGGGATGTCATCGAGGGCGCCGGCTATGGCGAGTTTTTCGTCCATCGGACCGGACATTCGATCGATCGCGATCTGCACGGATCCGGGCCGCACTGCGACGACTACGAAACGAGGGACGACCGGTTGATCGTACCGGGCGTCGGATTTTCGGTCGAGCCGGGCGTCTATCTCCCGGGCCGGTTCGGGGTGCGGAGCGAGGTCAATGTGTTTTGGTCACCCGACGGTCCGGTCGTCACACCGAGTGAGCTGCAACAGAATCTGATCTTGCCGTAGGGGGTCCATGTTCGGAGCGTGGTTCAGCTTGGTCTTGGCCGCGGCCCCTGCCGACACTGGTTTTCTGGTTCGAGCCGTCCGGTCCTACCGCGCCGACCCGGGCCAGTCTCCCGGCCAAACCCATGTCACCGCTTTCCTCCAGATCCCGGCCGACTTGCCGAGCCCCGGCGCGGCCGGGGAGGCGTCCCTGGCCCTCTCGGTCCGGATCCTCGATTCGACCGGCGCCGCCCTCTACTCGCAATCCTGGCAGCGGCGGACCTCGATCCCCTTCCCCCGGGGCGACGCCGACCGGCTCGATCTGATTCGGTTTACTCTCGGCGCCGGCCGGTATCGCCTCGAGGCGAGCGTGGTCGATTCGGTCTCGGGGCGCCGGCTCGATTCGAGTGCCGAGATCGACGGCTACCCCGAACCCCCGAGCGCCTCCGACCTGATGATCAGCCCGTGGCTTCGTCCCGTGGCCTCGGTCGACACCCTCCCGCAGCCCGGCGAGTTCCGCCGGGGTGGGCTGATCGTGGCCATCGCGCCGGAGGTCGTTGTGGGCGGCGCCACCGCCTCGGTTGCGTATCTGCTCGAGACCTACGCCGGGACCGCCACCGACGGGCGCCTGACCCTCGCGTTCGTGGACCGGGGTGGGGCGGAGCGAAAGCGGGTTGGACCGACGGCGCTCAAGGTGGTGGCCGGGATCGGGCTCCTGACCGGACAGTTGGAAATCGGGAACTTGGAGGCCGGAGCGTACCGGCTTCGGGCCACGGTGGAGTTAGGCGGGGTGGCGACGATGCGGGAGGCCTCATTCGTGGTGGACCCCGCTGTGGCCAACGCGCCGGCGGCGCTGCCGGATGAGACGTACTTCGGCGGGCTCGGCGCCGGCGCGCTCGACCAGGCGTTTGCGCCGCTTTCGGTCATTGCCCGGCCCGAGGAAGTGGCGGCTTGGCCCGCCCGCGGTTCCGATGATGAGAAGCGGGTCTTCCTCACGGCGTTCTGGCAGGGCCGGGACCCGACCCCGAAAACCACCGGCAACGAGCGCCGGGCCCAATTTTACGCCGGCGTCGGGTATGCCAATGCGTTCTATGGCGATGCCCGCCGCCGGTTGGCCGGCTGGCAGACCGACCGGGGCCGGATCTTCCTCAGGGAGGGGTTGCCGCCCCAAGTGCTCCGGCGGGAACAGCGCGGGACGGTACCCGGGTACGAGGTGTGGCGGTATTTCGACCCGGCCAACCGGTTCTACGTGTTCGTCGATCGGGGCCCGTTAGGCGGCGCCACGTTGGTGCGGTCGAATGATGGCCGGGAGCCCGCCGAGCGGCGGTGGCAGGAGATCCTGACCCCCGTCGGGGTCAAAGAAGTGGTGGCGTTCCTGGGGCGGGCGGTGCTCGGTCCGGCCTAGTGGCCGAGGTGCTCGGCCGGCCCGTCGGTGACCCGGGAGACGTCGAGGCGGGTCGGGGCGGGTTCCCGGTGTCCAAACGGCAGGGCCCGGTCGATGCCCATCGCGACGAACAGCAGCGCCAAGTAGAGCAGCGAGTAGCGATACATCTTCCACGCGGTTGGGGTCACCCCGGGCTCCTTCAACAACCGCCAGCAATACCACAACAGCCGGCCGCCCAACGCCAGGGCCGCGAGTCCGTAGACCACACCCTGGGTGCCGGCAATCGTCGGCAGAATCGTCAGCGGCAGGAGCAGCACGGTGTAGCCGAGCATCTGCCGCTTGGTGTAGTCGTTGCCTTTGACGACCGGCATCATCGGGACGCCGACCTTGGCGTAGTCGCCTTGTTTGACGAGTGCGAGGGCCCAAAAATGGGGCGGGGTCCAGTAGAAGATGATGGCAAACAGAGTCAGCGCCGCGAAATCGATGCTGTTGGTCATGGCGGCCCACCCGACCAGCGGCGGGAACGCGCCGGCGGCGCCGCCAATGACGATGTTGAGGTGGGTAGACCGCTTGAGCCACACGGTGTAGATGAAGACGTAGAAGAGAAAGCCGCCGAGCGCGAGCCACGCGGAGAGCGGATTGACCAAATTCCAAAAGATCCCAAACGCAATGGCGGCGAGCGACAGGCCGAAGGTGAGGCCGGCGCCGGCGGAGAGCCGGCCCGAGGGAATCGGGCGGGTCTGGGTCCGGGCCATGAGAAGGTCGATGTCGCGGTCGAACCACATGTTGACGGTGTTGGCCCCACCCGCCATCAAGTAGCCGCCGAGCGCCACCCAGCCGATCAGGCTCCAGCTCGGGATGCCCTGGTCGGTGATGAACATCGGGGCGATCGTCGTCAGCAACAGCAACGAAATGATTCGCGGCTTGGTCAGGGTGACGAGATCGGCGAGGAGGGACACGTGGCAACCGGCGCTTGAGGGATCGAGGGCTATCGGGGTCTTCGGGGGAGGAATATACTTCGGCTCGGGACTCGGCGCTCGGCACTCGGCACTCGGATTTTGGGATGGGAGTTCTATGACGGAGCGGCTTCCGCGGACCATCGGACTCTTCTCGGCAGTGGCCATCATCGTGGGGACGACGATTGGGTCGGGCATCTTCCGAGTGCCGGCTCGGGTGGCGGGATTGGTGGGCGAGCCGGGGGTCGTGCTGCTGGCGTGGGTCATTGGGGGGGCGCTGGCGCTCTTTGGGGCGTTGACGGTGGCGGAGTTGGCGGCGGCGTCGCCGCGGTCCGGGGGGCTCTTTGCCTACATCGACGAGGCGTTCGGGCCGATGCCGGCGTTTTTGTTCGGCTGGTCGCAGTTGTCGGTCATTCGGGCGTCGGCGCTGGGCAGCATCGCGACCATCTTTGCCGAATATCTCGGCTACTTCACCAAGTTTACGCCGCAGGAGGTTCGCTACGCGGCGGCGGCCACCATCCTCGTCGTGGCGTTGATCAACTACCTCGGGGTCAAGTACGCCTCTCGGGTCATGGGCGTGGCCACGATCGCCAAGTACGCGGGCATGGTGGGGCTGGTGGTGCTGGCGTTTTCCGTCGGGGATGGGAATTGGAGCAACTTTTCCCACTCCGGGAGTGCCACGACGACGACGTTCAGTATCTCCATGGTGGCGTCGGCGTTGGTCTCGATCATGTGGGCCTATGATGGGTGGGCCGATTTGTCGTATATCGGCGGCGAGATCAAGAACCCGGGCCGGAATTTCCCGCTGGCTCTGATTGCCGGGACGATCCTGATCATTGCGATCTATCTGCTGCTCAATGCCGCCTACATCTATCTGGTGCCGGTTTCAGAGATGGCCGGCCAGCCGTTGATTGCGGCCACGGCGGCCGGGCGGATTCCGATTCTGGGCGGGGCGGGGGCCGGGATCGTCTCGGCGATCGTGATGATCTCCTGCTTCGGGACCCTCAACGGCTCGATGCTGACCAATCCGCGGATCTTCTTCGCCATGGCCGACCGGGGGCTCTTCTTCAAAGGGGTGGCTCGGGTCAGTCCCAAGTTCCAAACCCCGTCGGTCGCGATTTGGCTGGCGGCGTTCCTCGGGTGCGCGTACGTGATGTTCAACGACTTCCAGCAGCTGGCCGATCGGTTCGTGCTCGGGATCTGGCCCTTCTATATCCTGGCCATCCTGGGTGTGTTCGTCATGCGGAAGAAGTACCCGAACCTCGAGCGGCCGTACCGGACGATCGGGTACCCGGTCGTGCCGATCGTGTTTTTGCTGGCGGCTACCGGCATGGTGATCAACGCCCTGGTGACGGACCCGGTCAATACCGGGGTCACGTTCCTCATCCTGGGGGCCGGGATTCCACTCTACTATTTGACGCTCGGGCGGAAACGGGCGTGAGCGCCGTTGCGGGGTCGATACCGCCCGTAGCTTGACCGGTCGGCCCCCGTCCGTATGTTTGTCCCGTCGGTTTCCATCCACGATGGCCCCCTCCCGGAGTTGCGATGCGGGTTTTCCTGCGAAACATCACCTATCTCTTTGTTGTAGTTGGACTTAGCATCATGGGTGTCGGCCCGGTTCTGGCCCAGGGCATCACCAGCTCAGCGGTGACCGGGGTCGTGACCAAGGAAGGCGGGGTTCCGCTCGAAGGCGCGCTGGTGTCGATCACCAACGTCTCGACCGGCACCCGGCTTGCCACCGCCACCGCCAAGAGCGGCCGCTTCAACTTCGAAAACGTGCCGCCGGGCGGGCCGTTTACGATCGCGATTCGGGCCATCGGCTTCGAACCCGCCACCAAGACCGGGGTCATGCTGACCCTCGGGCAGCGGTACACGGCGAACTTCGAACTCGCGGCACGGGTCATAACGCTCGAGGAGTTGACGGTGGTTGCGGCCACCAACCCGCTCATCAACGCGGGTCGGACCGGGCCGGCGCAAATCGTGACCGACACGGCCATTCAGCGCTATCCGCTGCTCGGCCGGAACTTTACCGACTTGATCCGGACCAGCCCGCAGGTGACCCTCGGCACCTCGGTGGGCGGCCAGAACAGCCGCTTCAATTCGATCCTGATCGACGGCGGGGCCAACAACGACGTGTTCGGGCTCTCGTCCGGCGGCACCCCGGGCGGCAGCGCCGGTGCCAAGCCGATTTCGATCGAAGCGATTCAGGAATTCCAGATCCTGGTGGCGCCGTTCGACGTCCGCCAGGGCAGCTTCTCGGGCGGCCTAATCAACGCCATCACCAAATCGGGCACCAACCGCTTCCACGGTTCGGCCTTCGGATACATGCAGCGTCCGGAGCTCGTCGGTCCCGATACCGGCCGGGTCAAGTTTTCGAAGTTTGACATCAAGCAATACGGCGGGACCATCGGCGGCCCGATCATCAAGAACAAACTCCACTTCTTTGGAAGCGCCGATATCCAGGCCTCGACGACGCCGTTCGTCGGCCTTGAGGCCAGAGAGCCGGCGACCGGTATTTCGGTGGCGACGGCGGAGCGGATCGCCAACATCATCCGGACCAAGTATGGCTTCGATCCGGGCGGCGTCGATGCCCCGCAGAACCTGACGCGCCCAGATAAAAACTTCTTCGGGAAACTGAACTACCAGATGGGGCAAAGTTCCCAGCTGGAGTTCTCTTACAACTACGTCAGGGCCAGTCAGGACGTCTTTAGCCGGAGCAGCCGGAGCGATCCGACCCGGGACGGCTGGCAGCTGTCGAATAGCGGATACAAAATCGGGAACACGACCAACGCCGCCCGGGCCAAGTTCACCACCCTGCTTGGGGCGGCCAGTCTCGAAGTCCTGGCCGGGTACCAGACCGTTCGAGATGCCCGCGAGATCGCCAACCGGACCCCCCTCATCCTGGTCCAGGGCGATGTCATCAACAACTACCTCGCCGCCGGCGGCGAGCGGTTCTCGCACGGCAATGAGCTGGACCAGAATGTGGGGGAACTGAGCGCGAATCTGACGTTCAACGCCGGCGCGAAGCACCAGATCACCGTGGGCACCCACAACGAGATGTTCGATTTCCGAAACCTCTTCGCCAACAACCGGTACGGCACCTGGACGTTCGGCAACGCCGACTCGCTCGACGCCGGCCTCGCTCGCCGGTACGAGATTCTGTTGGAGGCCCGGCCCGGCGGCTTTACCGCTGACTTCGGGGTGAAGCAATTGGGTGGTTACCTCCAAGACACCTGGAGGCCGAACAACGATATCACCGTGACCGGCGGGGTCCGCTTCGACGTCCCCGTCACCGATAAGCCGTTCCAGAACCCGTCGCGGGCGCTGACGGACACGTTGGGCGTCAATACGGGGACGTTCCCGAGCGGCAACGTGCTGCTCTCGCCACGCCTCGGGTTCAACTGGAACGTCGGTGGCACCACGAACACGGTGGTCCGCGGCGGCGTCGGGTTGTTCTCCGGCCGCCCGCCCTACGTCTGGATGGCCAACGCCTTCACCAACACCGGCCTCGAGCAAGTGACGCTGACCTGCGACCTGACGCCCGGGTCCGGCAACGGGCGCACCCCGCAGCCGTTCACGGCGAACCCGGACGCTCAGCCAACGACGTGTGTCGGTACTGGCGCGCCGATCCCGCCCAGCGCGACGGTGAACTATTTCGCCAAGAACTTCAAGTTCCAGCAATCGCTGAAGATCGCCTTCGGGATCGACAAGCGGTTCGGGTCGGGCTGGGTGGCGACGTTCGACTTCCTCCAGTCCCGCGCCCGGAATCAGATGTACCAGACCGACGACAACGTCCTCCTGGGAGCGGTGAACGGCGAAGGCCGGCAAATGTATGCCGTGCCGAACACCGCCGGCACCAACATCACCCGGTTGACCCGCGTCAACGGGGTCCGTCAGGTGGTTCGTCACACCAACCGGAACGCCGACAAGTCGACCCTGGCGACGATTCAGATCCAGAAGTCCTTCGCCGACGACTTCGCCTTCAGTGCGGCCTACACCCGGTCGCGGACGGTGGACCTGATGACCCTCGGCTCGAGCGTCGCGACCT
>JANMHX010000107.1:0-2957 GCA_031375485.1 Gemmatimonadota bacterium
CCCATATCACACCGCCAGTGTGAGTATGGGTGCAGTATTTTTCGATTGGGTGCAACTTGCTCCCAAGCCAATCGTCGGGGCGATTCCGAGTTCGTAAGCCGTGCCGATGACGGGGCTTTGCAACGTAAATGGCACTTGCAACGATAATCGAATTTCTGCAACGTAAATCAGGGTTTCAGATATAAGAGGAGGAAAACGCCACCTAGCAGCCCGTTGAAAAACCCTTGATCTCCGCTGTCCCTGGCGCTACCCTCATCCGGCTGATCCGCCGGTTCGGGGAGGGTGGTTATGGCGATGGGGAAGCGGTTGGACGAGTGCTGACGGCGGACCAAAAGTGCGGCGGGGGGCGGGGCAAAAGTGTAGCGCTAGGTCGGTAGAAGTATAGGCGGCGGGGTCTCCATTCGGAAGTCGAGTTAGGGTTTGCGGCGTCGCTTGGCGTCTTGGAGGCGGTAACTTTCGCCGACGGTCTCGACAATGGTGGCCCGATGGGTGAGGCGGTCGAGGGCGGCGCCGGTCAGTCGTTCGTTACCGAGCACCTCGGTCCAGTGCTCGAATCCGAGGTTGGTGGTGAGGACGATACTGGACCGTTCGTAGGCATGGGCGATCACGTCGAACAGCAGTTCCGCCCCGGCCTTGCTGGCGGGGACGTATCCGAGTTCATCGAGGATGAGCAGGTCGAGTCGGCCGAGTTGGTGACGGAGGCGGAGCAGCTGCCGCTCCTGGTCGGCCTCGCGGAGGGTGGTGATCAGTTCGGTCACCCGCCAGAACCGGACCTTCTTCCCCTGGGCGCAGGCGGCCATTCCCAATGCCGTCGCCAAATGGGTTTTCCCCGTTCCGCTCGGTCCGACGAACAGGACGTTTTCCCGTTTGGTGAGGTAGTCGCCGCGGACGAGGTCGAGGAGCAGGGGTTTGTTCACACTCGGGCGGGCGGCGAAGTCGAACTCGTCCAGGGTCTTGGGGGCCGGGAACCGGGCGGCCTTCAATCGTCGGTCCGCGGCTTTGCGTTCCCGCTCGATCAGTTCCAATTCGACCACCTGGAGCAGGAACCCGAGGTGATCGATATTGTCGGCCGCAGCCCGGGCGGCCACTTTCTCGCATTCGGCCAGGACGGTCGGCAGTTTCAGAGCTTTCAAGTGGTGCTTCAACAGCACCGTACTCTTGGTGTCGGCCTTCATGGCGCCACCCCCACTTCTGCGGCGGCGAGGGCCGGGGCGGTGAGCAACGAGGTGTAGGCGGACACGTCGGTCGGCGGGACGCGGACCCCGGCCAGGTGCAGCCGGCCGTCGAGTCGGAACAGTTCCGTCGGCCGGTCGGCCCGGTGTTCCAATACGGAGCGGATGCTGTCGGGATCCTCGATCCCGATGTCGAGGGCGTATTCGACCGCGTCGGTGAGCTGAACCAGGGAGTGGGTCTCTAGCAGCCGCAGGACCCGAATGAACGCCCTCGTCCCGTGCCGCTCGTCGGACTCCAGCCGCCGGCGGAGGACCCCGTAACATTCGGGCAGGTTCCACTTCTCCAACGGCCGGGCGAAGTCGAATCCGCCCGGCTTCCGCTCCAACAGGGCCAAATAGTGAATGGGGTCAAAGACGCATTGCTCCCGGCCCCAACACCGCGGGTGCCGGGCGATGAGTCGGTCCTCGTAAACGATCCGGACCTCCCAGACGGAAGCGATCACCTTCACCGGCCGATGGGCGTACGCCGTCGGCACCGAATAGGAATTGGTATCGAACCGGGCCAGCGAGAGGGAATCCACCGACACGTCGTCCACCCGCCGGGCCTCGAACGGTCGGGCCGGCAGCGGAAGCATTGCCGCCCGGTCCTCGGTCAGAAGGGTCGCCACCGTCCCCGCCTTCCCGCGGACCGATCGCTCCTGATCCCGCTGACACCGGGCGGTCAGTTCGGCATTCAACTGGTCCAGCGAATCGACCGCCGGCACCGGGACCAGGAAGTTCGACCGGGCGTACTCCACCAGCCGCTCGACGTGTCCCTTCTCGTTCGGACGGCGGACCAGACAGAAGTGCGAGGCGAACAGGTAGTAACTCTTCAGCCGCAAAAACTCGCGGGTCAACTCCCGCTCCCGCGGCCCGACGATCTTCGCGACCGCCGTCTTCGTGTTGTCATAGGCGATCTTGGCGGGCACGCCGCCGAAGAAGGCGAACGCCCGCGCGTGCCCCTCCTGGAACGTCTCCGTGCACTCCCGCGGGAACACCTGAATGTAAACCGCGTCCGAATACGGCAGGCTCATGACGAACACGGCCACGTCGGTCTCGACCCCCGCCAGTTGGACCTTCGCGAACCCGTAATCGACCTGGGCTTCCCCGGGCGGATGGCTCAGAGGCAGGAACACTTCCTTCCGACCCACCTTCAGCTCTCGCACCGCGTCCTTGACCGATGTGTAACCCCCTTTGAAGTCGTGCTCGTCCCGCAGCCGCTGCCAGATCCGCTTCGCCGTGTGACGCTGCTTTCGCGGCGCCTTCGTGTCGTCGTCCAGAATCTGCCGGATGATCGGCAAGACGGGTTCGATCGTCGGCCGCCGCGGCGGCTTCACCCGCCGGTATCCCGGCGGCTCCGCGTGCGTGAGGATCTTCTTCAACGTCCGCCAGTGAAGCTCGTATTGCTTACACGCTTCCCGCCGGCTCAGACCGTCGACCAGCACTCGGCGACGGATCTCGGTCCATTGCTCCATATCAGCGTACACCTCGGTGCCTCCTGCGGCCGGGCGAAGGGCGATCCCCTCCATCCGTACCACAGGTGTGCACAGTTGTGCGCCGCACTTTTGCTCCGCCGCCGCCGTCCCGCCCCCCGCCGCACTTTTGGTCCGCCGTCAGCAGGGATTTGCTCTGTTCCGGTCTCCACCAACTTCCCGCGAGGTTCGCGCTATCCTCGGGCACGCGATCTGCGTTGGGCCGGATTGTTGTCCCAACTCGGCGGGTCGTCATGATCCGGGAAATGAACGG
>JANMHX010000163.1:0-16120 GCA_031375485.1 Gemmatimonadota bacterium
ACACGACGTCGGGCTCGATCCGGCGGCCGTGGTCCCGGTCGTTCGGGCCTTCCTGGATCAGGCGCTCTAGCCAACCGGCAGCCGGATTACCCCGAATTCACCGCTCAGCCGTTCTAGGGGCGGAGCACTGTGTCTCCCCTCCCGAAGACCGCAACGAAACTGATGATGAGGTGTGCAATGGTTCGAGCTATTCGAGCAGTCCTGGCACTATTGCTGGTCGGAGCCTCTCCGGGCTTGGCCCAGAGCCAGGCCGGTTCGGTGTCCGGCGTCGTTGTCGACGATCAAGGGCGACCCGTCGTGGCCGCCCGGGTCAGTGTCGTCAATCAGACGGCAACCACCGTGACGGACAATGCCGGGCGGTTCCGGCTGGAAGTGTCCGGCGGACCCGATGTGACCCTCCGCGTGGCGGCCATCGGGTATCGGCCTTACACCCAGGGCGTGCGGGTCGGCGATGCGTCGGTCCGGCTGGTCCTGGTATCGACTCCGGTCAATCTGTCCGAGTTGATCGTGACCGGGACGGCCGGGGCGGTCGAGCGGCGGTCGATCGGGAACTCGGTCACCAAGATCGACGCCTCCGCCGCCGCGGAGGTTGCCCCGATCCGAACCGTGGCCCAGCTGCTCAACGGCCGGGCGACCGGGGTGGTCCTCACGGCCAACAGCGGCATGGCCGGCGGCGGCTCGAAGATCAGCATCCGGGGCCGGAACAGTCTCTCGTTGCCGACCCAACCGCTGCTCTATGTCGACGGGGTCCGGGTGGACAATGCCCAAGCGACCGGCCCGACCGCGGTCCAGGGGGCCAACGTCGTGTCTCGTCTCAACGACATCAATCCGAACGACATCGAGTCGATCGAGATCATCAAAGGGCCGGCCGCCGCCACCCTGTACGGCACTGAGGCGTCGAACGGTGTGATCCAGATCATCACCAAATCCGGACGGGCGGGCGAGAAACCGCGGTTCGGGATTTCGGTGGAGGAGGGCACCAATGCCTTCATGGATCCCGAGGGGCGGATTCCGACCAACTATATGGTGCTCGGTCCGAACGGCCCCACGGCCTTCAACTACGCCCAGGCCGAAACCGATCGCGGCACTCCGATTTGGCGGACCGGCCGGTTCCAGCGATATCAGTTGTCCGCTGACGGCGGGACCGGGACGACGGCCTACCACGTCTCGACGAGCCTCACGCGCGATCAGGGGGTCGACCGGGACAACGACCTGAGCCAGGTTGGGGCCCTGGCCACCCTCTCGTTTGCCCCTCGCCCGAACTTTACGGTCAAGACGAACTTCGGGCTGACGAGCGGGCGGACCAATCTGTCGACCCAGGAAGGCATCAGCAATATCTTCTCGGCGATCAACGCCCTGCCGGTGCTCAAGGACGGCCCGACTCGGGGGTCCCTCTTTGCTCCCCACGAGGTCCTCTCGGAGGTGTACGATGTCTTTCAGTTGCTCCGCCGGGTCACGGGCGGTGTCCAACTTCATCATCAGATCGGCGAGCACTTCAGCCAGCGCCTCGTCGTCGGAGCGGATTTCGTTGGTGAGAACGACCAAGTGCTGATTCAGCGGATGACGCCGGACCAGGCCCGGTTCTTCTCGCCGGACGACGCCAAAGGCCGGAAGGCCGTGCGGCTTCGTGACGCGTCGTCGACAACGTTCGACTACAGCGGGACGTTCCGGACCGGTAAGTCGGCGCTGACCTCCAATACGACGGTCGGGGCCCAGTACTTCAGTCGGTTTGCCCGGTTCACCCAGGCGAGCGGCGCGCAGTTTCCCGCGTTGGGCCTCCAGACGGTCAACGGCACCGCGATCCGGACCGGGGGCGACGACTACATCGAGAACACCACGGTCGGTGTCTTCGCCCAGCAGCAATTCGGCTGGCGGAACCGGTTGTTCCTGACCGGCGCCGTACGTGGAGACGATAACAGCGCCTTCGGCAAGAACTTCAATTTCGTGGTCTACCCGAAGGTCAGCGCGAGTTGGGTGGTGAACGAGGAGCCGTTCTGGCACCTGAACTTCATCAACTCGTTCAAACTCCGGGCGGCCTACGGCGCGGCCGGCCAACAGCCCGACGCGTTCGCGGCGCTTCGGACCTTCCAGCCGGTTACCGGTCCCGGCAACCAGCCCACCCTGACCACCCAGTCGGTCGGGAATCCCGATCTGAAGCCGGAGCGGGGCGAGGAACTCGAAGTCGGCTTCGAAGCCGGGCTCTTGAACCAACGGGTTACGGTCGACTTCACCTACTACCGGCAGACCCGCAAAGACGCGATCCTGCTGGCGCCGGTGCCGCCGTCCGGTGGGTTCATCGGCACCCAGTTCGTCAACGCCGGCAAGATTCAGAACCGGGGCGCCGAGCTCCAGGTCAGTGCCCAAATCATCAACCGCCAGAATTTCGGATGGGATCTGACGGCGAACGTGGCGACCAACTCGAACAAGATTGCCGATCTCGGTGGCCAACCGCCGTTGCTGGTCGGAGTCTTCCCGCTCGCGCAGCAGCACGTCCTCGACTATCCGGTGGCGGCGTACTGGGGGCAGCGGATTGTAAGTGCCACGCTCGGCGCGAATGGGCAAGTGAGCAACCTGATGTGCGACACCGACAGCGGAACGCCGGTCTCCTGCGCCGGTGCTCCGAAGGTGTACCTGGGCCGGTCGACCCCGAAATACGAAGGGGCCTTTACGTCGACGCTGACGTTGTTCGATAAGTTCCGGGTCTACGCGATGGTCGACTTCAAGAGCGGCCACAAGCGGTTCGACACCAACCTCTGGGCCCGGTGCACCGTGTTCCGGATGTGCGAGCAAAACGCCTCGCCTGAGAAGTTCGATGCCGTCACCAACGCCTACGCCCAGCGGGGCAGCTCGCTCCAGTTGATCGACGGCTTCGTGGGCAACGCCAGCTTCGCGAAACTCCGCGAGGTCTCAGTGAGCTACGAAATGCCGACTTCGCTGGTCCGGTCGCTCGGCGCCTCGCGAGGCTCGCTGAGCCTGGCGGGCCGCAATCTCCACACCTGGACCAAGTGGACCGGCCTCGATCCCGAACTCGAGGACCCGGGAACGTTTGGGCAGGGCTCGAGCAGCGAGCAGGGGCTTCTTCCGGTGCCGGTGCAGTTCCGGTTCTCAATCAGTCTGGCATTCTAGGAACAGCGGAGACCTAAACAATGAATCATCGAACCTGGAATCTCACGGCGCTCGCGGGTCTGGTCCTCGCCGCGGCCGGATGCGGGTCCCTGCTCGAGGTGGACGCCCCGAGCCAAGTGCCGTCCGAGCAAGCCCTTCGGCCGGAGAACGCCGAGCTGTTGATGAACAGCGCGATCGGCAACTTCGAATGCGCCTTTGGCGGTACCATCGCTCAAGCCGGTTTGCTGGGTGACGAGGCTTCCAACGCGTCGTTCGGCAACACCTTCTGGCAAATCGACCGCCGCGACATGACGCCGGCGTCGCCAATCGGCACCACCGGCTGTGCGGGCGCGGGTGGTGGAGTGGGCGGCGGCTACGGCGCGCTCTCGGTCGCGCGATGGATTGCCGACGAGCTGCTCCGGCAGCTGGCCGTCTGGACGGACGCTCAGGTGCCGAACCGGGCCAAGATCACGGCCCGGACGGCCGCGTATGCCGGGTACGACTACCTCTTGCTCGGCGAAATCATGTGCACCGGCGCGGTCGACGTCGGCCCCGAGTTGTCGAAAGCGCAACTGTTCGCGCTGGCCGAGGCCAAGTTCACTCAGGCCATTACTGGGGCCCAGGGTGGGGACGCCGACGTGCTGAACATGGCGTTGGTCGGTCGGGCCCGAACCCGCCTCAATCTCGGCAACGGGGCGGGGGCGGCCGCGGATGCCCAACTGGTCCCGGTTGGATTCGTGAAGGATGCCACGTTCTCGGCGGCCGATCCGCGGCGGGAGAATCCGGTCTTCAACGCCATCAATCTGTCCGGTGGCTTTACGATCGGCCCGCTCTATCGCGGTCTCGCGTTCCAGGGCGTGCCCGACCCCCGGGTGCCCGTGGTGGACGCGGGCCGTAACGGTTCGGACAACCTGACGAGGCTCTGGATCCAGAACAAGTATCCCAGCAAGGACGCCCCGATCCCGATTGCGACGTGGGAGGAGGCGCAGTTGATCATTGCGGAAACCCGGCTTGCCACCGGCAACCTCCAGGGTGCGGTCGATATCATCAACTTGCTGCATAGCCGGACGACGCCGGCACTGCCGGCCTTCGCCAGCACCAATGCCGCCGCCATCAAGGATCAGCTCATCTATGAGCGACGGGCGGAGTTGTTCCTGGAGTCCCAACACATTTTTGACAACTTTCGCTTCAACGCGCCGTTTGTTCCGGCGCCGGGAACCCCGTTCCCGATCGGTGGCGGCGTGTACGGAACCCAGCGATGTTTCTTTTTGCCGGACTTGGAGCGGAATACCAACCCGAACCTGAGTGTGAGCCGCTGACGGAATCGCTGGCGCCAGGAGTCCAGGTATGACCAACTGGATGTACAGCCTGCTCTCGCACCCGGGGAGTGGGCTGTTCGTCGCTGGGGTGGTCGGGTTACTCGGCGTACTGATCGTGCGCCTGGCTCCTCGGGTGGGCCACCGATGGATCCGAGTGATTGGCGCCGGGGTGAGTGCCGTGGCGGCCCTCCTGGCCGTCGGCGGCGCGGTCAGCATGGTTCGGATCAAGACCGCGATGGCCAAGTTCCCGCCTCCCGGACGCTTGGTCGACGTCGGCGGCTATCGGATGCACATCCTGGCCGAGGGCGATGCCAAGGGCGGCCCGACCGTGATCTGGATTCCCGGCAGCCACGAGGCCGGGCTCAACTTGAATCACCTGCACCAGGCCATCCGCCAGGAAACCCGGTCGATCTTGTTCGATCGGCCGGGTACCGGGTGGAGCGATGCGGGTCCGTATCCGCGAACGACTGCGCGCGAGGCCGACGAGCTGGCCACCTTGCTGGACCGCGCGGGCGAGAAGGGCCCGTTCATTCTGATTGGGCACTCGTATGGGGGCTTGCTCGCCGCGAACTTTGCCCGGCGCTACCCGGGCAAGACGGCCGCGCTGATCATGGCCGATGGCACGCCGCCGGACGTGTTCATGTACCTCCCCGACGGCGGAGGACCGGATATTCCCGGTGGAATCGTCCGCCGGAGCCGCGCCGCCGCCTGGATGAAGATGTTCGCAATCTCTCCGGCGTGGTTTGCCCGCGCCCCCGCCGGCCCGCCCGACACCGGGACGGTTCGCCTGATGAAGACGATCCAGGGGCGGCTGGCCGATGTCGCTCCGGCGTTGGCGGCCACCAGAACCGCACCGGATTGGGCGACGGTGTCGATCTTCGAGGAGTGGCTCGACCCGAAAGCGGTCGCCGACCTGATGGTCTATGATCTCGAATTGGGCAGCCTCCCGGTCTTCGTGGTAACGCCGGCCGGGAAGGCGCCGCCCGAGGAGGTTCAGGCCATCGGGGTGAGCGCCGCCGAGACCGACCGGGCCCGCCATTTCCTCGAACAGGCCCGGATGCGGTATGTTAGAATCTCGTCGAAGGCGGAGCTGATTCACACCGCCCCCGGTACCGGCCACAACTATCCTTTTGAGACGCCGGAATTTCTCTTGGACGTGGTGCGCCAAGCCCTGGCCGACAGCGCCATTCGGTCGGCAAAGGCGCCAGCGTCCTAGTCTCCGCAAAGGAACGACCATGACTCGAGGGCTCGTTGCGGTTGGTCTCTTGTCGATCGCCCCGGCCCTCGGGTTCACCCCGGTCGAGGCCCAGACGCGGGACCCCGCTCGTGAAGCGGCCTACCAGCGGTACTGGGAGTTTGCCTCGCTGATCCGGGGTGGTGTGATCCAACCGGTTTGGCTGCCGGATGGCCGGAACTTCTGGTATGCCGACCACGGGCCCGACAGCACGGTCATCTACCGGGTCGATCCGGCGGCCAACACGCGGGCGCCGCTCTTCGATCTGCCCCGGGCTCGCGCGGCCGTCGCCTCGGTCCTGGGGCATCAACCGGCCTATCGGGGCCTCCCGTTCGACCGGTTCACTTGGACCGATGATCAGAAGAGCGTCCGGTTCGAGGTCGAAGGCCGGGCCCTGGTACTCGACTTGGCCTCCTATGCGGTGCGGCCGGTCCCCTCGCCCACGGCCGAGGAGGTGAGCCGAAGGGCGCCCCGGCCAATCAACCCGGGAGAGTTCGGATTCCCCCTAATGGAGGTTCCCTCGCCGGATGGGCGCTGGTTCGCGCTCCACCGGGACCACAACCTCTGGCTCCGCTCCAGCATCGATGGCCGGCTCCGTCAACTGACCACCGACGGCAAGGAAAACCAGGAGTGGGTCGTCGGCGGCGGGCTCTTCGTCAGGCCGGTGGCGGCGCAATGGTCCCCGGACGGGAATCGGCTCGCGGCCTTCCGACTCGACAGCCGCAACGTTCGGAAGCAACCCCTCGTTCACTGGCTCGATCCCGCCGAACAAGTCGTCATGGACTTGAATCCGATCCCGGGCGGAGCGATCCAGCAGCTCGAACTCGCGGTCATCGACGTGTTGTCAGAGCGGGTCGTGACGGTCGACGCCGGCCGGGGTCGCGACCAACTCCTCTACGTGATCGGCTGGCGGTCCGATGGCAAGGAACTCCTGTTCTACCGGATGAGCCGCGACTTCCGGCGTCTCGACGTGATGGCCGCCGATCCGGAAACCGGAGCCTCACGCGTCATCCTGACCGAAACGTCGAAGACCTTCATCGAAGGCTACTCCGATTGGCCCTCGCTGTCCTTCACGCCGCTCTGGGACCGGAATCAGTTTCTCTGGCTTTCGGAGCGCGACGGCTACCGGCACCTGTATCTCTACGACCTGAACGGCCCATTGGTCCAGCGACTCACGTCAGGCAATTTTCCGGTCACCGAGGTCGTGTCGGTCGATCGGAAGACCGGATCAGTGTATTTCATGGCCAGTAGCGACCCGGACCGGCCGTATGACACCCATCTCCACCGGGTCAACTTCCAGGGACAGGGCTTCGCGCGGCTCACCCGGGAACCAGGCCAGCACCGAGTCACCTTCGCGCCATCGCAGGAGTACTTTCTCGACGCCCATTCGGATCTCGACCGGCCGCCGGTCGTGGAGCTCAAGCGGGCCGATGGCACCCGGCTCCAGGTCCTTGCGGTCGCCGACACCAGCGGCCTGATTCCGCTCGGACGCCGTCCGATCGAACGGTTCGTCGCCAAAGCCGCCGACGGGTCCACCGATCTCTACGGCGTGCTCTTCAAGCCTCGGGGCTTCGACCCGAGCCGGAAGTATCCGGTCCTCGAGGTCTTCTATCCCGGAAGCCAGGCGACCACGGTGCCCAGAGATTTTCAGCTGAACCGGTGGGCCGTTCGGGCCCAGGCCTGGGCGGAGCTTGGCTACGTGACCTTCATCGTGGACGGCCGGGGCGGTCCGGGGCGGAGCAAAGCCTTCCAAGATGTGGTGTACCTGGGCCACGGAAAGAACGAGATCCCTGACCACGCGGCAGTGGTCCGGCAACTGACCCGACAACGGTCCTATATGGACAGCACCAGGGTCGGGGTCTGGGGGCACTCGTGGGGCGGGTACTTCGCGATCCGGGCGATGCTCCTCGCGCCGGACGTCTACCAGGTCGGCGTGGCCTCGGCGCCGCTGGCCGACCTCGAGAACGCCTACTTTCCGACCGAGCCCTACATGCTGACCCCGCAGGAGAACGCCGAGGGGTACGAGTACGCCAAGAACACCAAATTCGCCGACCGGCTTCGGGGCAAGCTGCTCATGATCGTGGGGTCGAACGACGGGGCCCATCTGATGGGGAGCGTCCTCCGGCAGGCCCAGTCGTTCATTGAAGCGGACAAGCAGTTCGACATGATGATCTTGCCTGGTCAGGACCATGGCTTCACCGGGTCCGGGGCGCGCTTCGCGGAGGCGTACGTCCGCAACTATTTCGAAACCCATCTCAAACCATGACCCAACGCTGCTTGATGGTCGCGCTCCTCACGGTTCTCGCGGGGTGCTCGAAGGCTCCGAAGCCGACACCCGCCGACGGCTCGGCGACGCTGACCCGGTTGCTCGACGCCGCCCATGAACAGACCATTCGCGGGAGCATTTCGGACCAACTCCGGTACGGCCGCCCGATCGAGCGCCTACCCGGCCTGTCACTGGCCGACGAAGAGGCCAAGGCCCGGGTGGCGCAAGCGCTGCTCGACACCCTGGCCACGGTGCCTCGGGCTTCGCTGTCCGAAGCCGAGCAGATCAGCGCCGATGTCCTCGATTGGCTACTCCGGGGTGAGGTCGAAGCGCCGAAGTACCACTGGCTCTCGCTCGCTTCGATCACGCCGTACCAGAGTCCGTTGACCAGTTCGTTGTTGATGCTGGGCCGCGACATGCCGCTCGACACCCCCGAGGCGCGGGCCCGCTACCTGGCCCGCCTCGGCGACATGGCTCCGTTCGTCGACAGCATTCAATCGGGACTGGCCGCGCGCGCCGAGCGAGGCGTCCGCATCCCGAAGCCGGAGATCAAACAAATCGTCGGAACCCTCGGCGGGCTGACCGCGGCGGGGACCAAGAGTCCGTACGCTCCCTCGGCGGCCCGGATCACGGCGGTGCCGGACTCCGCCCGAGCCGCGTTCTCGGCGGCCGTCGCCAAGACGGTCGACGAGGGCATCAATCCCGCGCTCGGCCGTCTGGTGGCCTATCTCGGCGGCGACTATGCCAAAGCCGCGCCCGACGCAGTGGGCCTCAGTCAGTACCCGGGCGGCGAGGCCTACTACCGGTTCCTCGTGTCCCGGAACACCACGCTCGACCGGAAGCCCGAGGATATCCACCAAACCGGACTCGCCTACCTGGCCAAGCTGGAAGCGTCGATGGACAGCCTGCTCAAAGTGATCGGCTTCAAGGGATCCCGGAAAGACTTTCTCGCGGTCGTGGCCAACGACCCGCGGTTCCGCGCCAAGGCGCCCGAAGATGTCGGCGCCCGATACCAGAAGTACTACGAAGCCATCCAGCCGTTGGTCTCGAAGCTCTTTTCCCGGACCCCGAAGGCTCCAGCCGAGTTCCGGAGGCTCAATCCCGCGCTCGAGGGGTCCCAAACCTACGGATTCTACCAGGCGCCAAGTCCGGCCTCGCCGGTGGGGATCTACTTCTACAACGCCTCGAACCTCCCGAAACGAAGTTTGTTCAGCGTGGCCAACATCGCCTACCACGAACTGGTGCCGGGTCACCATTTTCAGATTGCGTTGGCTCGCGAGAACAATGATCTGCCGCCGCTTCGCAAAGATTTCAACACGACGGCCTACGCCGAAGGTTGGGCGGAGTACGCCTCATCGTTGGGCGAGGAACTCGGGCTGTTCGCCGATCCGTACGACGCCTATGGCCGGCTGATCAGTGAAGCGTTCTTGACGACCCGGCTCATCGTCGATCCGGGCATGAACTTGCTGGGATGGTCGCGGGACTCCGCCATGTCGTTCATGCGCGAGCACACCATGACGGCTGAAACGGAAATCGCCTCCGAGTCGCTCCGGTACTCGGTCGATTTGCCGGCCCAGGCGTTAGGCTACAAGATGGGAGCCATGGAGTTCTGGCGGCTCCGGCGGAAGGCCGAACAGGAACTCGGCGCCAAGTTCGACATCCGGGCCTTCCATGCGATGATTCTCGACGCCGGCGGCTTGCCGATGACGGTGGTCGGCGCGATGGTCGACCGGTGGATCGCCGCGACCGCCAAGCAGAAATAGGGGATCACTCATGAGCCGTCGCATGCTGGTGGTGCTCGTCGGAATGGCCGGGGTGCCCGCCGCGGTCGCGGCGCAGGACCGCGTGGCCTTGAATCTCGTGACCCACTCAGAGGTGACGATCAACCGGCCTGCGGCCGCGATCTGGCCCCTGATCGTCGATCCGAGCGGGTGGAAGAAGGGCGCCACGCTCCGCCACCAGTCCGGGCCCGCAGGGCAGGCCGGCGAGGTCTTCGCGGCGATGGAGCCCGGTGACGCGGCGAAGGTTGCCTTCTTGGTCGAGAATGTCGAGTTGGTGCCGAATCAGCGCCGGACCATCAAGCTCTACGCGCCCACCGGCAGCTTGATCGGATACGCCACCTGGAGCATCAGGGCCGCCGGCGGCCGGACCGTCGTTGGCTATGATGTCTATTCCGAGACGTTGATCGATCCCGCGCAGGCGAAGTCGATGACGCCGGCGCAAATCCGGGAAGCAGAACGGACGTCGGCGGCCCCCAATCAGCAGCGATTCGACCAGGAGCTCCTGGCGCTCAAGGCCCTGGTCGAAAAAGGCCGCTAACGCTTCGCGGCGGCCTCGATGTCCCGCTTCAACCCCTCATAGGCCTTGGCCGTCGACTCCTGCGACTGGCGCTGGTCGGCCGTATAAACGGCTAGCCGGCCCTCGGCCGTCCCCGGATCAGGGAGTTTGACGGTGGCGTAGGCGTCCATCACGAAGTGGGTGACGCCCCCGGATTCCCGCATGTCGACGTTGTAAACGATGCTCAGTGGGGGAGCCGGTGGCAGGTAACTGACGTTCGCGGCGTACCGGACCCCCGGCTCCCAATGGAGGACCTCGAGCCGGTCGTGCCGGGTGACCTTGCCGGTGCTGTCCCGGAAGATGGTGTCGAATCGGGCCCCGACTTGATCGGTCACCCCGTTGAGTGGCACCTTTTCCATGTTCGGCCGCTTTCGGATGCTCGGGAGGAACGACCAGACCAGGGCGGCCGGGGCCTTAATGTCGAGCACCACCCGATTCGCAATGACCGCGACGAAACTGTCGGCGACGGCTGCTTCGGAACGGCGTGGGGTGACGGGCGTCGGGGGAGCGCCGATCGGAGCGATCAGGAGCCCAAGGGCAATGGCGGAGAGCGTAGTCATGAATTCAAAAGTAACCATTGTCAACGTCGGGTACCGGTCCACCAACTTCTGGGTGGTGAGCGCGGGGCGGTCCCGCCTGCTGGTCGATCTTGGCTGGCCCGGGATGTTCAAAGCCTTGGAGGCGAACCTCACCCGGATCGGAATTCCGCTGGCCGAGGTGACTCACGGGCTGGCGACCCACTATCACATCGACCATGCCGGGGCCGCGGAGGATCTCAAGCGCCGGGGGATGCGGCTCATCGTGACCGAAGAGCAGGTCAGCGCGATCCCGGATATGAAGCGGTATACCAAACCATCAGACGGCTATACCGAGATCGGCCTGGGTGACAACGTCGTGATACCCTGCGCCCAGAGCCGGCCGTACCTCGCAACCCTGGGCATTGCCGGCGTCATCGTGCCGACGCCGGGCCATTCCGATGACAGCGTGAGCCTCGTCCTCGACTCAGGCGAGGCGTTTATCGGGGACCTGACCCCGCCGGCGATGGTGACCGAAGAAACCGCCGGCCCAGTGGCCCGAAGCTGGGAGATCCTCCGGAGCCGCGGCGCCACCGTCGTCCATCCCGGGCACGGTCCTCTCTATCCCGTCCCCCCGGCTTGAGCTCGGGTCCGTAGAATTCGACCTCGGTTGACGCAGGTCTCAACGCCCCACCAAACGAATTCACGCCACCCAGCGGCGCTCGGCTTCGGCCCAATCGACGAAACTCAAGAACTTTTCGACGTACTCGGCCTTACGGTTCTGATAGTCGATGTAGAACGCATGTTCGTAGGTGTCGATGACGACGAGTGGGACAGCCAGCCAGAGAGCGCCCTGGGCGTGTTCGTCGCTCACCAGGCGACGAAATCGACCGCCCATCGGTCAACCGATCCGAACCGTTTGGTAATCGCGTCGCGAAGCCCGATGCCGCGGCTTGACTGCAGGCTCTTCATTCGCTCGAACGCGAGTGGGTCAACGGGTGGTCCGCCCGCGAAGCCCCGCTCCAACGCCTGTTCGACCGTGACGAACGCCTTGAGCGCCCCGCCGTAATGGGCGGTGTGGTGAGGCGCGATCTGGGCGGCGCTCAGGAACCCCGGAACCTCCCGGTGTCGAAGCGGCTTGGGCTGGCCGGTCGAAAGCCCACTCTCGTCTTCCGAAGCGAGCCCCGGGACGATCAGCGTACCGACCGCCGCGCCGGAGGAAGCGAACACGAAGCTACGACGGTCCATAGTTCCCCCTCATTGCAGGAATGAGTTCAGCCGGCGTCTCGGTCAATCCGGCCCCGTGGAGTTGTCCTTGAGATAGCGGTCGAAGAAGCCGAGCATGTCCTGCAGCATCTGTTTGGTGTTCTCCCGGCCGTAGACGTAGTACGTCTCTCCCGGGTAGGCCTTGTACTCGACCAGCTTGGAGTGCTTGGCCAATTCCCGGGCATACTTCCACGCCGCGTACTCCGTGTCCAGCACGTCGAGTCCATAGCCGTGGATGATCATGGCCGGCGCGGTGGCGTTCTTGGCTTTGAGGATGGCCGAACTGCGCTGGTAAATCGCTTCGACCGCGGGGGTCGAGGGCCATTGCCCCAACTCGTAGTGGAGGAGCTGGCTGTGCTGCAACACCGGGACGACGTTGTGGAAGTCCTTCACATCGCCGTAGCCCGATCCCGAAATCGCCGCCTGAAACACGCCCGGCGCGAAGGAAATCGCATACATGGTGAGCATCCCGCCGTAGCTGATGCCGGTGATCCCGATCTTGCCGGGATTGACGTACGGCTGCCGCTTGGCCCAGGCCACCCCGGCCAGCACGTCCCGGAGGTCGCCATGGCCCCAGTCGCGGTTGTTCAGGTCCTCGAACCGCTTGCCGTACCCCGAGCTTCCCCGAACATTCGGCGCGATCACCACGTATCCGCGGCTCGCGAAAAACTGGGGCTGGAGTTGATAGCCATCGCTGAACTGCTGGGTCGGGCCGCCGTGGACGTACATGATGACCGGGGCCCGGTCGCCGTCCCGGAGGTTCTTCGGCTTGTAGAGGTAGGCGTGGATGGTGAGGCCGTCGTTCACCCAGCTGATCTTCTCCGGGGCGATCAGGTCGGCCGCTGTGGCACTCGGATCCGAGTCGGTGAGTTGCTTCGGCTGGCCGCCGGCCGCCGCGACCACATAGAGATCCTGAGCCCTGGTCGGGGTGCCGAACCCGTAGGAAATCCGGGCTCCGTCCGGCGACCACTCAGCCCGCGTGACCATGCCGACCTCAGGCCCGACCACCGTTCGCGCCCGCCCGCCGGCCGCGGAAACGACTTTGAGGCTCTGGGTCCCGTTGGTCATGGACAGGAAGAGCACCTGGGTTCCATCCGGCGACCATCGGGCATCGCTTTGGTCCGCCGCCTCGGCCGCGAGTTGCCGGGGCACTCCGCCCGTGAGCGGCTGCAGCCAATAGGTGGCCCACCCGCTTCGTTGAGACCGGAACATCAGGGTCTTCCCGTCGGGTGACACCCGGACAAAGCCGAATGACGCCCCCTGCCGATAGTCGAAGAAGTCGCGGTCCGACAGCACCGGCCGGGCCGGACCGCCTTCCGCAGCCATCGCAAGCACGTCGTGGTCCACCCACCGGGCATCGAGTCGAGTATAGAGGATCGTGGCGCCATCGGGCGTCCACGACGGAAAGCCTTCATAGAGCGGACTCGTGGTGAGCCGCCGGGCCGAGCCGGCGGCGACGTCGAGCACCCAGATGTCCTCGCTGCCGTTCCGGTCGTTGGCCAGCGCGATCGACCGGCCGTCCGACGAGAAGGAATACGACCGGATGTGACCCGACAGCGTCGAAATCCGCCGCTCCGTTTTCGAACCAATATCCCACCCGAAGATGTCGTTGCCGCCGAGGACGCTTTTGACATACGTCACCATCCGCCCGTCGGGTGATCGCCTGAGCTGAGTCGCGCCACCGAGGGCGTCGGCCAACCGGGTGGGCCGGCCGCCGTCGGCCCCGACCATCCAGAGGCCGCCATCGGCGCCGCCGAGGTAGAGCAGACTGGTGCCGTCGGCCGACCACACCGGCGCTTCGCCGGTCCCGATGGCCGGGATGACCGACTGGAGTTGGTCGATGGCGGGACGGCCCGCATCCTGGGCCGCCGCCGGCGCCGTCATGGCCATGGCAAGGATGAACACGCCTAACGAAGTTCGTCGGATCAGGGTCATGTCGAAGTCTTCCATGTTAGAGGACGCTGAGCAAGTCGGCGGGCCGGTCGAGCCAATGGTCCGGGTTGGCGGGGGCGAGGGTCGAACGTTCGAAGGGTCCCCAAAGGGCGGCCGCGGTTCGAACGCCCGCCGCCCGCCCGCTTTCCATGTCATGCACGCTGTCGCCGACGTAGAGGCTTGAGTCGAGTGACGCACCCAGTTGCTTGACCGCCAGGAACAGCGGCTCCGGATGCGGCTTCGGATGGGTGACGTCGTCCGCCGCGACGATCACATCCATGGCGTCCGCGAGCCCCAAGAACCGAAGCCCCCGTTCCGCCCCCGCCCGCTGCTTGCTCGTCACCAACCCGGTCTGCAGCCCGCGGCGCCGAACCGCCCGCACCACCTCCACCGCCCCGGGGTAGGCGCTGACCCGGGCATCATGGTTCGAAATGTTGAAGTCGCGGTAGGTGCCGATGAGTTGATCGAGCAGCACGGGGTCATCGGCCCACTCCTTGAACTGGACCCGGAGCGGGGTCCCGATCCCGGCCAGCCAATGCGCGTCGCTCTTGGCGGCCAGCCCATGCGCCGCCAAGGAATGGTGGTAACTGTCGATGATCAGGCGAATCGAATCGAGCAGGGTGCCGTCGAGATCGAAGAGGACGGTTCGAACCGGTGCAGTCATTCCGGGAAGCTAGTCGAACCGTCGCGTTCTCTGAAGACGACCACGCCGACGAGCGTCGCGGCCGGCGGGCCAACCTCCGGGTCCGGCCGGAAGCTGCCGGCCTCGAGAAACGCCGCCGGATCGCCGGCCGAGATTCGATCGGCCAGGATCCGCTCGCCGGCGGTGTGACCTCGGCCGAGAAACCGAAGCACGGTCTCCGCCTCGAGGAGCGCCGCCTGGGACCGGCGCTGGTCCGCGGCCCGGATCTGCCGAGTGACGAACGCCAGGGCGGCCCCGCCGATCGGCTCGCCGGTCATGGCGGCACCCGAGTGGATTCGGAGCCATGCCGAGGCGGCGCGGTCGAGCTCGGCCCGGATTGCGCCCAGTTCGTCGGGCCGAAGCTCGACGGGGCGACTGGTCTCGGCTTGGTGAAGCAGCCGTTCGGCCTCCCGCCGGTCGTCGATCCAGGGGCCGGTGCCTCGCCGGCAGAGCACCAGGCTCCAACTGGTCGCGCCGTCATGGGTAATGCTGAACCCGGCCACCGCCGCCGCCGGCCCCTCAAGCCCGGCCACGTCGGAACACCCGGGGGTGCCCCCAACCAGGGCCGGATGCCCGGAGCCGCCTAACGCTACCGCGGCCTCCGGCAGCAATCGCTTTCGGGCAATCGCGGCTTCGAGGCCGATCCGCTGCTCGAGCAAGGCGGGGACCCGAAACTCGATCACCTCCACCGCCGAGTGGGCCGAGCCCTGGCGGATGGCCCGGCCGTCCCGTTGGTCGAGCCGGACCGCCGTCCAGGGCAGATCATAGTGGATGATCCGGCCCGCCCGCCGGAGGTTGAGCCCTTCGGCGGCCACGTCGCTCGCCAACAACAGATCCGGGGGCCGGATGCCGGGCCGCACGGTGGCGGGGTCGAAGGCGTCAAGGACGACCGACCGAGAAGCCCGGGCAAAGCCCACCCCGGCCGCCGATCCGGTGACCCACGCCACGCTGACCCCGAGCGATTGGCGCCGAAGGTAGTGAAGGGTGTCGACCGAGGTCGTGAACAACACGGTGGGCCGGCGATCGGCCAGGATTCGGATCAGGCGCCCGAGCTTCGGATCGGCGCCGGCCAACCGCGGCACCCGCCGCGCCAGGCGAGCCAGACCCCGACGGTCGCCTAACGCTAGGTCGGCCGCGAGCCGCTCCGGCGCCAAGACCTCCCACAGGACCAGTTGCTCGGGATCAACCTCGATCACCGAACGAATCAGCGCCCGCGACACCGGATGGCCGGCGCGGTGCGCGGCGGCGGCATGGTCGAGGAGGCGGCGGTAGCGGCCGACGGCCGCCACCAACGCCGCCGGACTCGAGGCCAGGGCCCGGAAGAGCGAGGTGCGAAGCAGCCGCGCCACCGGCCCGTCCCTCGCCAGGCGAAGCCGGTCGATCGATCGGACTAGCCGGGGGAGTTCGCGGTCCCCGGCCGACCAATCCGGAACCGGGCAACTCCGCCGGGCCGGCCGCTCATCG